>NZ_QTWD01000014.1:427-104580 GCF_003460955.1 Blautia sp. AF26-2
ATTTATTTTTTGAAGTTCTTTCGAACTTCTTTGCTGTTCTCTCGATCAGCAACTCGTTTATTTTATCAAACTCATTTGCTTTTGTCAAGAACTTTTTTCAAGTTTTTTTGAAGCAGTTTTTGCAGCCTGCGGCCGCCACCCGGCTCCGAACTAGGTTTTTCTGTTTCAAAAGAACTCATTCACTGTAGCTCTCGCTGACAGCTTAGTTATAATAACACCCCCGAAAGCAAAAGTCAACACCTTTTTTCGAATTTTCTTATTTTTAGAAAAATACGGTCAATTCTGCATATTCAGTATTTTATCTGACTATTTCTTTTTTTACTCCATCATCAAAATCTTTTTCGGCTGATATCGTACAATCTGGTATACCATAACCATAGAAGAAGCCAGCACAACCCCCATTCCACAAAGATACAATATTATAATCTGCTGTGTCTTAATTGCAGCCTGCACACCGTTCGAAAGATCTACAGCTATTTTTATCACATTCGCCAAAGGATAAGAAAAAATTACCCCCGCTGTAATTGCCAGCAATACCGGGCAAAAAGATTCCATCAACATCTGCAGCATAATCCGCATCTTTGTTTCTCCAACAGAAAGAAGAATGCCAATCTCAAACATGCGATCCCGCAAATTCATAAGAATCAAAAAACTTAATGTGATAGTTCCAAGGATTACGGAAACTATCACCATGAGATTCGAAATCCCTGCCAGGCTCTTCAGGCTGTCGGCCACCGCTTTATAAGCTGAAACATTTACCGTATAGTCCATATCATATTCTTCTTTGATATATTCCGGCATTTTTTTCGCATCTTCAGCAAACGCTCTTCCTTCTTCCGGGTCCTTCAACTGCAATGTAATTTCTTTTACATTATCATTTTCATTCATCTCATAAACTGGTGTATCCAGGGTATAGATAGCATTTGCTGGGTTATTATATACCACATTTCCACTGTAAGCTGCCTCGTTCGTACTGTAAATACCACTGATTTTAAATGTATACCGCTCCTTTGTGTATGGTGAAAGAACAGCTATGGTATCTCCTATTCCCAGTCCATTCCGTTCCGCAATCCCATCACTGACTACCGCTTCTTCTGCATTCTGCGGTACATGTCCCGAAATCAGTGTAACTACAGAAGAAACAGAACTAAAATACTCGACAGGATCAGATGATCCCTCCACATAAATATTTTCTGTTCCATTTTCTTCCTGTCCGTCCATAATTTCAGCTGTAAAGTTATCCGCCAGAGCAGCTGTCACCGTATTACAGCTGCCAAACCGAATTCTTTCATCAGCGCAGAGTTCCAAATATTTTTGATGTGAAATCGAATTCACACCGCGCGGCTCTTCACTGTATATCTGACGCTCATTCGATACAAGCACGCTTCCTCCGATGCTCGTCCGAATCTCCCATATCCGTTCCCGACTTGCCGCGCGGATACATAAGCCAAACAGGATCAGGATGGATAAAATCAGGAAACTTAAAAACATCAGAATTGTATTTTTTTTATGATAAGAAATACTGCGAAATGCTCTTTTGATCCAGTTCATAAAAACTTTCCCTCCCCCTCATGTTTAATCCTGCAATTTTTTCTTTTCCAGCCGTACCACCACATCTGCCTCCGCGGCAAATGCTTCCGAATGTGTAACTGCTATTACACATTTCTTATCTTCATGAGCCAGCTCTTTGAAAATTTTCACAATGCCAGCCGCCGTATCAACGTCCAGATTTCCCGTCGGCTCATCCGCAAGAATCACCTCTGCATTTGTCGAAATCGCACGCGCAATCGCTACGCGCTGCTGTTCGCCTCCTGAAAGTTTATTGATATTGCGGTTCATCTGATCTTCTGTAATTCCCATTCGTGTCAGAAGTTCCCGCGCCCGTTCTTTTTTGTTTTTAATCGGATTTGACGTAATTTCCATTGCCGCCAGCACATTCTCCAGCGGGGTCAGATAAGGCAGCAGATTATACGCCTGAAACACAATTCCAATCTTGCTGTTTCGATATCTTGTATAGCCAATTTCCCGGATATCTTTTCCTTCAAAGCACACGCAGCCGCTCTTAGGTTCTTCCAGCGCACCCGCCAAAGTCAGCGTCGTTGTTTTCCCCGATCCAGAAGGACCAACAATCGTGTAAAGAGTACCCTTCTCAAATGAATAGCTGGCTTTATCCAAAATATCAATTCTCTTTCCGCCGCTCTCGTAAAAATAGCTTACCTCTTTTAATTCCAGTTCTGCCATATTGTTCCTTTCTACTATAATCTAGTCGCCTCTACATTTTTCCAGTTCTCACTTCCGTAAGAAACCCATCTTTTACCAAATATACTTTATCAAATTTTTCCAGTTTATCATAATGATGTGTAATAAAAATCACAGATTTTTCCGGCATTTCTTCTGTTATAATTTTATAAAGATATTCATTGGCTTCTACATCAAATCCACTGGACGCTTCATCAAAAAGCATAACCGGCGCATCTTTCAATAGTGCCCGTGCAACCACAAGCTTTTGTCTTTCTCCTCCTGAAAGAAATGCTCCATCATCTCCTATTTGTGTTTTTTCTTTTTCTGGAAAACGTTGCAAGTATTTTTTCACGCCACTTTTCCTTAGTACCTCATTCAGTTTTTGTCTGTCTGCTTTCCCCTCCAAATCTATATTCTGCACAATGTCCCCCAAAAACAACGCTGATTTCTGACTCACAACAGAAAAAAGGCTTCGGTATTCTGATAATTTTAGCACTTTTATATTTTCACCATTACATAAAATTTCTCCTTCTTCCGGTTCATAAAATCGTAATAGTAATTCCAAAATTGTTGATTTTCCACTTCCATTTTTTCCAATAATAGCCACTTTTTCTCCCGGCTCAAGTTTAAAAGATACTTTCTTTAACACTTCCCTATCCTTTGTATACTGAAATCTCACATTTTTAAATTCTAATATTGGCGAAATCTCTTTTTCCACTCTTTTACTTCCACTTCGTTCCTCTTCCATATTCAAAAATGTATAAAGTCGTTCAGCGGACGGTTTGACACTTGCAAAATGCATACGCAGATCAATTAAACTATTTACCGGTCTTGTAACATAACTAGAATAAGAAACAAAAGCAAAAACTGAACCTATGGAAATTTTTCCCACGAACACCAAATATCCACCAACTAAATAAATAAGAATTGTTACACCCCACTCTAAAACAGCATCCCCAAAAATATTCCATGTCTCAATCATGGTTCCTTTCATTTCAACCGCTAACGATTTACAAATCTGTTTTAAAAATTCGCATTTTCTTAATTCATATAGATTCCACAATTTAATTTCTTCCACAGTATTAATTGTATCGCCAAGCCATCCTCCAAATTGTTGCTCAACTTGAATATACATTTTCATGTTTTTCTCACGCTTTTTAGCAAGACATTTTACTAACACGTATTTCACTGGAATTACTATCACTACAATGCATAACAGTTCAGGACTCAACAGCATAAGTCCAGCAAGTCCACTAATTACACGAAAAACATACGAAAAGCTCATCACTACATATCTATCTGTCATAGACGCAACCTGAGATACATCGCATTGTAACATTTGCACTATTTCCATACTATTTTTCATTTGAAAATAATGTTTTTTTAAATGCAATAATTTTCGAAATACATTGCAATACAAGTTCTTATAGAATGAATTATGTATTTCTGCAAAAGTTTTTGCCTGCACAACTTCAATCATTAAATATACCAGCACACAAACAAATAAACCGGCTACTCCATTAACAATTTGGGGCATATTTTTTTCGAGTATTCCGATGTCTGTGATCTGTTTTATCAATAATGGTTGCAGAAATACAGTTACTGTAGAAACAATAGTGCTTATACTCAAAATACCTATTTCTTTTTTATATTTGAGTAACTCTTTTAAAAAATATAAACATTTATTATTCTCTATTATTTTCTTCATTGTTCACAAATATAATATTTTTAATCCTTTAAGCAAACACTGATTCCTATTAGTCCAACCATACACACCCCAAGAAATATGTCCATCCAGACTATTTTCCCACTTTGCTTTTCTCCACTCGAAGGAGCCTTAAAAAATACTTTTTCAAAGCCTGTATCATTTTTATCAAAATATTTTTGTCCTATAACCTCTTCTTTCGTTTCATTCTCCTTCTTCTCAAGCCAATACTGGATCGAAATTTCCTGCATTTCTTCACCACCATATTCGGCTCTTTGATTATCTTTTGCAAGTTCTTCCGCTATTTTTCCGCCAAAAATCTTCATCGCACTATCTTGACTTTCTTCATAGGGTTTTCCAGCTCCCAAAAATAAAAATTGTCCTACTTTCTCCACGCTATCTGGAATCCGTATTTTTGACAAAGAAGAGCAATACATAAAGGCATTATCACCAATGCTCTCTAAACCATCATAAAAATAAATCTGTGTGATTCTAGTTCCCTGAAATGCGCTTTTTCCTACCTTTTTTAGTGTTTTTGGCATTACAATGCTGATAAACCCAGCAGTTGTATCACTGTACTGACCATCTTCCGCAAAGGCAGATTCCCCGATTTCAACAATGCCTTCGGATATCTGCACTGCCCGAAGATCCGTTTTTCTCAAAAAGCAGGAATCTCCGATTCTCGTCACTTCTTTCCCACCTACTTCTTTCGGTGTGACAATCACGCTTTCCGTCCCGATATAGTTTCGTAAAGTTACAGTTTCATCTTCTTCCACGCTATACTGGTAATCTCCCTCTTGGAGCCAGTCTGCCTGTAGCGAAACCTGTGTCGTTCCAGATTCCACTGCAAAAACGTCTTCCCGCCATACCAGCACCAGAACCATCGCTACGATCATTATCATTCTTTTTTTCTTCATGAACACCTACTTTCTGTCCAGCAATATAGATGCCGGGCTTTCTCTAGTTATTTTGCCGACTTGCAGAATTAATATCAAAAGGAAAAGATCTAAAATACCAAGAATCATCCCCGTCATGATTTTCCAGTTCCACTCAATGGACAAATCCGTATCAACAGTTACTCCCGTTGATTCATACGCAGCTATTTCGCTTGTCGGGAGCGCGTTTTTAATATTTCCCGACAGATCTTCATTTTCCTGCTCCACTTTCTCAGCCTGATTCGAAATCATCCGATCTGCGAAATACTCTGCTGTTGGTGTCGCACACAGCGCCGCAAAAACCAGGGCAATCAAAACCGGAACCAAATTCTCCAAAACGAACTGTCCTAAAATCCTTTTTCTGTGTTCCCCCATCGAAAGTAAAATTCCAATCTCACGTTTTCGCCCTTTGACTGACAGGCTGGTCAGAATGCCGAACAGTAAAATTCCGGCAGTCACAAATCCTACGATCATATATCCTATCAGACGATTCAATTTTTCAACAGGTTTCGCAACCATCTCATACCATTCCTTGTTTCGAATCAACTGATAGGACCATTCTCCAGATTCCAAATCCTGCTGTGATATTACCATTGGCTTTACGCTGGAACGTATTCCATTTTCATCGGTCTGTACAACATCATCCACACTTCCTATTTTTATTTTGTTTTTTGTTTCTTCTATGAATGGTTCAACTGATTTTGTATCTTTCAAATAGACCGTAACTGTATTAAATCCCACATTTTGAATTTTTAATGCTTTCATAGAATACTCGCAGAAAATATCCAGTGGAATAAAAATTAAATTATTGTGCCAGTCATTCACAACGGAATCGGACTGATAAACCTCTGGAGTTCTGTAAATGCCTCGAATTTTGAAACTAATTTCTTCCGGGGCACTTACTTTATAGTATTCGATCGTTCCCTGCTCCATTTTATATTTAACAGTATCGCCCACATGGAGATGATTTTTTTCGGCGTATTTTTCTCCTACCACAGCTTCGTATTTGCCCCGTTCTCCGTAGCTCAGTCCGCTTCCTTCCACAATCCTGTAACCCTTTGCCAGAAAATAGGTATCGTATGCGCAGTCCAGTGTTCCAACAGCCGTCATCGTATACATGCCTGAATCTTTCAGATAACCTTTTAGGCGCTGTTGTGTCTCCTCGCTGATATATGTTTCCGTATCCACCGGATCAAGCCAATATGTTCCCGCTTCCATGGTGTACCCCTGAACATAATTGCTGTCAATGAACTTTTCTACGATTGCGGACGGGATCGCATATACAGTACATGATTTTCCAGCTTCTCCCTCGGCCGGCCCGCGCAGAGTAATAGAGTTGGCCAATGTTTCCTGTGCTCTTTTCACTTTATTTCCACTTGCAATTCCAATCATCAGCATAGAAAATATCGCCAGGAAAAGTACTAAAAACAGTATGATATACATCAATGTTTTCGCAGGAGTACTTCTTAATTTTCTGCTTGCTCTTTTCAACATATTCTTTCTTCCCCCTATATATTTCAAAATGCGACAAGCTTATGTTTAATTTTCAAGTGTCCAAATAATCCTATCGCTCAATTTTTCTATTTGAGAATCACTTTTAATATCAACAACTGATATTTTTTTCAAATGCTCAAAATCCCTTTCCTTGTCAATTAATTTTAAAAAACACATCTTTTTTTGTTCAAAACTCGCATCCATATCAATTGCAAATTCTGATATTCCAATATCATTAATTGTAATATCATATCTTTTTTGAACCTCATCTTTAACATGACTAATAAACGCTTCTTCATAGCGCATATATGGTAGCATCAAAACACTATAATCTGGTTCTATTGCACACATAAACAATTGTGTAGTAATGCCAAAATCATTAGAATATTGTGGATTAAACGAGAGACATGCTCCTGGTATCCCAACAATTACAATATCATAATCTTGTTCTAACCGCTTTACAGCCGCATTTATATTTATAATTATCTCTTCATTCCTATTTTTCCCATTTAAATATTTCTTTTCAAAGCAAAATGTATCTTTCCCAATTAATCCATTTAATCCAGAAACAATTGCTGCAACTTTATATCCTTTTTGTTTCAAACATTTTTGCAGTTCTAATTCCATTTTCAATTTTCCACTATTTTGTGTCAAACCCAAAACGCAAATAACCGGAATATTTATCTTTCTTACTCTTAAATCGTCACACTTTTTTTGAATTTTTAATTTTTTAGCAACAACGACATTTTCATAATGCTGATCTATCTCTAAACTGTTCCTGATATTATTAATAGAAACTATCGTTATGGATTTCTGCTTTGCTGTTTTCACCACGCTCTTTATATATTCAGGCGATGCATCGTGCCAACTTTCAAGAAGAATTAACACTTCACATTCTTTTATAATATTACCTATTCCCTCCTCTATTATTATCTCACTACCATCACAACGTTGAATTTTTTTCCCGCAAAGTCCCCATGCTTTTATTGAAGCAATATGCATAATTTCACCATATCTACATTCATGTATGTTCTCAAATAGTGTTATACTTTCTTGATCTACCGGAAATATACCTACTCTTTTTAACATTTTCATTCATACTCCTCAAATTTATAACCAAGTTCTTTTAAAGTACAGTAATTTTTCATTGCCTCTTCAAATCCCCCTCTAACCTTCCAGCAATGTTTTTCTATTTCTTTATTTGAAATATTTTTAGTGTCATCTGCACATGCTATACAAATTGTGCAATGTTGATATGCCCAACAATCCTTACACCGGTCTTGCGAATATCGTTCTATATTTAGCAAATTTAACACTTTGTTTTTATCTATTCCTTTTTTTATATCACCTATTTTGGAAACTTCTGATATTTCACTCACTCGCTCACACGGATATATATTTCCTTCTGCTGTTACAAAAATTTTTTTCGCGCCTGGAATACAGGGACCACTATGATGATTTACCTTTGAAATCTCTTCTTGCATTTTTTCCTCATGTTGTTTAATTTCTCTCATTTCATTATCAAATTCTTCTTTTACTGCTCTAGCCACAAATTTTTCATTAATTCGTTTTAATTTTGAAAGAAAACATTTAAAATATTCATATTCCTGTTCTTCAACAAATTCTCCGCTAAATTCACATTGTTTATCCGTATAATTATCATTCAAAACAGATATTCTACTCAAATTTTTCGAAATCAGCCTATCTTTATCCAAAAACTCATATATTGTTCTTAACTCATTTTGGGGATCTAACACTGTGTTGAAAGACACATTTTTTTTATAATATTTTCTGTCCATACTATATATCATTTTCATGCTATCTCTCAATTTTTCAAATGATCCTCTATTACTTCCTGCAAATATTCTATTTTTATCGTGCACTTCTTTAGGCCCATCCAAACTAAACATAATTTGTATATTATTTTTAATAAAATACTGAACAATTTCTGGTGTAAACAACGTTCCATTAGTGGTCAAATTAAAATGTACCGTTCTTTGGCAATATTCTCTCTTCACATACTCAACTACTTCTTTTATCAATCTGAACATTAATAATGGCTCTCCGCCATAAAATGATATATATATGTCTTCGCTAGACATCGAATGCCCATACAAATAATCTACTGCTTCTTTTGCAGTTTCCCAGCTCATTTCTTTTTGACTATGATTTCTATTTTTGTAATCACCAGAATAAACACAATAACTGCAACGCAAATTACATTTTTGTGTCACTTGCAAAACTAACTGATTCATTCTATTTTCTAAATAAGATTCTAAAAAGTCCGTAGCAAAATGTTTTACCTCTTCTACCCGCGTTCTTTTCAAATATCCTTCATTTATTAGCTTTTCTATTTCTCTTTCCGCTTTTTCATCCCAAATATTGTTTTCCAAAAAATTATATGTTTCGAAAGACACCTGAATAATTTTATCAGTATTCACATCATATACATAATATTCTTTTGCAGTTTTGAAACAATGAATAAATGGTTTATGCATGTTCTTTTCCTCTTGTTTTATATGCTATTTCTTTGTTAATCAATTTTATTATGTCATCAAATGTATCAAATTTTCCAGCCACAATATCTTTTTCCTTAAAATGAATATCAAATTCTTTTTCTAACTCCACATATACATTTATCAAATCTCTTGCGCTGAATTTTAGATCATTTCCTAAAAGCTTTTGATTTTTCCAGTCTTTTTTCTGTTCTAAATTTCTATATTTCTTTAATATATCTTTCACTTTTTCTTCTATCATTTCTATTCTCTTTCATCAAATCTACTATTGTCAGCATTTTTACTCTACAACAAACATATCAACATTTTAACAAACGCTATTTCAAAGGATCTATAATACTTCTAGCCATATTCTTAAACGATTTTTTATAATGCTTAAATCAACTTTTAAACTTATCCTCTAATTAAAATGAAGACTACCACTAATTAACACTGTAGCAGCCCTCATCTTTCTTACATTTTAGTGATTAGCATTAGATCCAAATACACTTGTGTATAACTGATTCTGCGCCTGAGCTTTCTGAACATAGGCAGACCCACACGTAGAAAAGCATGTGCATGAACACGGTCCATTTGCATAAACACTCACATTATTTCTTCCCTTATGTTCTTTCTTTTTAAGCGTTTTCTTCATTTGAATACCTCCCTTCGAGCATAATTTTATTACCCATTGCGATCGCAAAAGTAATCCAGTAAATTTTAGTCGTCTAAAAGTTGCATTATTATCCATTTATATGCGTTATAACAATTTTCAAACTGCATTTGCTCCATCCTTGTTTTCACATTCCATCCTTTTTTATCAAAAACCTCAAAATCTATCAAACTATTACTTTCAAATATATTTTTATCCGTTTGAATAATAAGCACATCTGGATTGTATATTGTATTTACTGCCATTATTAACGTCTCTGTCACATTCCCATGCGTATAAAATTCTAATGGAATTTCTGCCACGCAAGACTCTTTTAGGTTCTTTTCTGATGTTAATACTATACACTCATAGTCTTCCTTCCCAAAACACTCATATAACAACTTTGCCCCAATAACAGTACGTGTTAAAATTATCGGAATTGACCACGCTTTATTATTCACAATCCCATTCCATTCCAATTCTTTTTCATAGATACATTTGTTTATATGATTCATAATAAATTTTTTTGCATCTTGGTATGAACCTTTTTTATTTTTCCTTAAATAACATATCAAAAGCACAGTAATAATCGGAGCTGCAAAACTATTTGATTTGTATTCTTTCCCAACAATCTTCTTTAAAACGTCATCAAAATTTAACTGTATCGAATTCATTTCCGAAAAAGGAAATGATTTAGACACCGAAATTTCTTTTTCCTGCAATTTAGCAATATAATTTCTTACCCCGAAAACCCCATCAAAGCATGCCGGCCATGTAGGAAAGTTTGTATTTGATAGCGCTGCACATAATATCATTTTATTAGAAACCATTTGTTTTATAATATTTTCTATCTTTTTTGCATCTATATAATTTGTTGTTCCAACACTCATATGCACAAGTTTTATCTTTTCTTTTAAGCACCATTCTAACGCCGCTTTGAATGAATCAATGCTACCTCTTTCCCCTGTTTCCATAATTTTTATAGAGATAAATTCTACCTCTGGGCAAAAATATTTGATGATACTATAACACTTATCGCCATGTGTTAGTTTATATCTCTTTCTAAACAGATTATCTTTTTTTTCAGAATTGCACAAAACAACTTTTTTATTCTCATCAACATAGTATTCATTCTCACTCAGAAACAGCCCCCCTGCTGTCCCGTCATCTATAATTACATATTTTCCATCGTTTTTTTTATTTTTCATATGCAAATAGTCTTGTTCAGCTTTTCTTTTTCGTCTACATACTTACATTATATCTATATTTCTTCTTTTTTTCAATGTGCTTTTTGTACATATTTTCAGTTTTTATTCATTATAAATTCACATAAATATTTTTTTCACAAAAACATGTAATTTTTTTTATATAAATACGTATATTTATAGATATTTCTTTTCATATCAGTTCAACCCCCATATTTTCCACAACTCTCAACTTTTTCCACTAATATCCTATTTGTTCTTTCATTTCCATTCTTATCCCCTTCTATCTAGCAGATTCTTCCGCTCTCAACTTCAGAGAAAAAGCGGTCGGCGTGTGGGCGGCGGATGCGGTGGGAGGGGAGAAACGTGCCGGGGCGCGGGGCATTGATTTGGGTGGGAGCGGAACCTGACGCGGACGGGACGGAACGGGGGAGATGAAATCCGGCTCACAAAGCCGGATTTCAAGAGACACTGAGTCGGGAAAACATCAGTTTTCCTGACGAATTGTCTCGGTGCTCCCCCGTTCCGTCCCATCCACGCCAAGGTCTCCGCCCCACCCAAATCACAGCCCCGCACCCCGGCACGTTTCTCCCCTCCCACCGCATCCGCCGCCCACACGACGCCCGCTTTTCCTCGTCCCCCCTCCCACCAAAAAACGGCCCCACAAGGAACCGTTTTTTCTCATCTTATAATACATTCTTCAACAGCATCAGCACCGGATTATTCTCCCGAATCCATGCCAGCGCCATATCGCCCTGGATCTGCTTCATGCATACATTCCCCCAGTGTGTCGCCTGAAAGCAGTACACCACCGCAAAGAAAATCCAGATCCACAGCACCGCACGCACGACACCAAGTCCTGCTCCTCCCATGCGGTTCAAAAAGCTGATCCCCGGAATCTCCGCAATCAATTCCACAATTTTCACCGCAATCGTCACGAAAACAACGGCCAGCACCAGTGTCAGAAAGAAAGCGATTCCTTTCATAATCTTTTCGGATACTGCCTTCGCCGCATAGGATGCCAGGCTGTGCAGCTGTTCCTCCTGGTACTCCTGCACCGCGCCGCTTCCGAGAATCTGGTTCACCAGCTCCTCCGGCACGCCCATGCTCTCCAGCCATTTCTTCTGCACATCCTGGTTTTCCCCCGACAGAAATTCATTGTTTTCAAATGTCTCTAAACATTTCTTCTCCACATACTGCGGCAGCTCCGTCCGCTCATTCAGCACATCCGTCACATACGGATTCATCCAGATCGCCAGTCCTGTCACCAGAATCAGGGACACCATGGACAGCACTGTCCGGACCAGCCCCTTTCGATATCCAGCCAGCGCGGAAAGAATACACACCGCAAGTAATACGTATCTCAGCCAATTCATGTTTTTTTCTCCTATTTCAGCCGGATCATCGAAACGCCGTCCTCCTCCGCGAGCAGATACCGGTTCTGCCCCATGCCGAGGATCTCGTGAATCTGTGTTTCGCTGACCACGCCGCTGTACTTCTTTCTTCCATTTAAGGTATATACACACAGCTCCTGCCGGTTCGTCAGCAGAATCTGTTTTTCTTCTATCTGAAGGTTCTGGTAATAGAAATCCAGATTTTCATCCGCAAGCTGCTTTCCTTTCAGATTGTAGATTTTCATCCGGTAAGGATGATCGTCGCTCTCCCCGCGCAGAATCAGAACCACGCGGTCGTCCGCATACGCGCAGCTTAAAATTTCTCCATCTTCCGATACGCTCACCGTTTCCTTCGGCTTGTTTGTTCCTTCATAAACGCGGAAGCCGTTGTCAAAGAAGGCAACCCATGAGGATGTTCCCGCGGTTTCGATCTGCGGGCACAGCATATCGGTGTAGCTCGATGAGCTTGCAAGATTGTCCACCAGATCCTCGCCCCTGCTTCCGAAATTGTAGAAAGCGACCTGTGATTTCATCTTGCCGCCGTCTTCGTAAGCGTAGGAAACCGCCATCCAGAGTCCGTCCGCGGAAAGTGAGAGATCCATCGGATAGCCCGGGCTGTCCATGTTCGGGTGAGAGGAGGCGATCTCCGTTCCATCGGTATTATAGTATTTGATCCAGCTCTCCCCGTTGTTTTCCAGAATCGCCGCAACGACGCCCTGGCCTGCAACGGATGCTTTCACGATCGGATACGACGCGGTAATTTCGCCGGCCTTTCCATCGGCATCGTATACAACAATTTTGGTTCCGTTTTTATCGTAAATGGCAATTGCATCGCCGCAGGATATCATCTGCGGATTTTCCATGGTATAATGATCGCTCCAGAGGGTCTGATTTTCCCGGTCGCGCAGTTCGATGCCGTCGATACCGTAGCGCACGATCTTATTTCCGGATTTCTGAAACATATACGTATCGGTGTCCTCGGTCTCTGTTGCCTGTACTGTGTCGTATCCCTGAAAAGTACGCAGCTGAAGCCATACCCCTGTACCAATTCCGGCCGCGAGAATGGCTCCTGCAAGGATTCCAACGGTGATCCGGCGTCTGCGTTTTCTTTTTCTGTTTTCTGCTTTATACTCCTCAAGATCCCGGACTTTTGCTCCGTTCTCCTGTTCTTCTCTGTTTTTTCCGTCCATTTTCATTCCCCTTATGTTCTTTTCGGACTTATTTTCTGCCGCCCTTTCGGCCGCAGTTTGATTCCGCTCTAGTGTACCATATTTTTCTCTATTTTGGGAGGTATATTTTCTGCCCCGCATATATGAGATCTTCCACCGCGATCTGGTTCAGTTCGCAGATATCTTTCACTCTGCTCATCGTTCCGTAATATCTCTCACTGATTTTCGAGAGGCTGTCCCCCTTCTGTACGGTGTACTCCTGCCAGACCTGCGCGGCGGTTTCTGCCGTCTCACTGCCGGAAGCAGTTCCCGGGGCGGACGATGGCTCTGCTCCCGGTGCTGGATCTGTCTGCACCGTACCGGTATTGTTCTCCGCTGCACCAGTCTGCTCCCCGCCGGATGTGCTTTGCTCTCCGCTGCCTGCCGGATCCGTTCCGGATAAATTCTGCTCCTCACTTACCGCCGCGCTCCCGCTCTCATTTTCCGTTTCCAGTTCCGTTCCTGTGCTTTCCGGTGTCGAAGTATTTTCCCCTGTGTTTCCCTCTTCCGCCGCTGATGCTTCCGCTGCACTCTCCGCCGTCTGTGTCTTCTCTCCCTGTACGTTTCCCGCCACTGCTACCGTCTGCTCCTTTGTTTTCCCCGGAAACGGCAGCGCATCTCCGTATTTCTGCGTCACCGTCACAAGAAGCGCCGCAGCCGCGCATGCTGTCATCGCATAGAGGATCGGCTTTCTGTGATCGTGTTCCGGCTCCTCCCCGCTCTTCTCCTCAATCATCTTCCGAAAATCGCTGACAGCGCGGTCGGGCACGCTCTCTCCGTTTTCGATCGACCGGTTCTGATTCTGATCGATCAGATACGACTGCATCGGCTCATTCTTTTCATAATAAATGTAAAAGCCTCCCGTGCTCCGCAGGGTGCCGCCCTCGTACGTATAGAAGGTTTCCTCTTTTTCCTGTCCGTTGACGCGGAACAGCGTCTTGTCATTTCCGCCGAAGTGGTTCAGATGCGCTCGGATGATCTGTTCATTCAGATCCTCCCCGTACCCCGGAAGAGAAAGTGCCCAGCCGAGGATCTGCTGGTTTTTGAAATATTTTTCCATCACATCGTGGACCTCCGTCCATACTGCATCATCGAAGACCAAGTGATCCGGCGCCGGCTCCATCGTATGAATCGCGGCCGCGCTGCGGATAAAAAAGTAGGAAATTCCGTCCGCCCACTTAAATTCACCGAACAGCATGGCGGCACGTCCCTCTGGTGCGGAAAAATATTTTTTCAGAAAGGTTCCGACATAATCTTCCAGATAAATCCGCTCCCTGCCGTTCGTATCACCGACCTGGCGGATATTTTTCGGCAGATGAAAGTATCCCTCGTTGCCGTTCGCCTGCTCTTTGTTTTCTTTATAGACAATCTCAATCATGCTTTTCACCCCTTTTTGCCTACTTTATCACGGATGTTCCGCGAAAAAGATCGTTTTGGGGCAGGGCTGTCACGGTTTTTTCCGACTGTTTTCCCGTTTTTCTGCACCGGAGGGCATGTCATGTTTTTTTCATTGCAGGAATAGTTTATACCATATACGGTTAAACTGTGGATGATTCTTCTGAAAGGCAGGTACCGGTCATGTTTCGAAAAAAAGACGCCGAAGTTTACTACATCAATGAGCGAAGCCGCAGCGCCAGCGAAGAGCTGGCGTCGCTGTTTTCTTACTGCATTCAAAAGGACGGACGCATGTTCCGTGAACTGGTATTTCTCTGCATCGGAAGCGACCGGATCACTGGGGATTCCTTAGGACCGCTGATCGGGTACCAGCTTTCGCCGTACTGCAGCCGCATTTTTCATGTCTATGGAACGCTGGATGACCCGGTGCACGCCCTGAATCTACCGGACCGGATTTCGTACATCCATTCCCGCCACCCGGAGGCACTGCTCGTTGCGATTGATGCTTCGCTTGGTTCGCGGCGTCATCAGGGATACATCACGATCGGAAACGGGGCGATCCGGCCGGGCGCGGGGGCAGGGAAGACGCTGCCCGAGGTCGGGGATATTTTTATCACAGGCATTGTGAATGTATCGGGCAGTTTTGAACAGCTTCTTCTGCAGACAACCCGGCTTGCCACGATTTTCCATATGGCGGAATCCATCTCGCAGGGAATCCTGCTCGCCTGCCGGGAACTTGAGGCGGCCGGGACAAGCGAACTTCTGCTTTAAGAAAAACTGCAGACAGCAAAACAGGCAGAGACTGCACCATTTTCCGGTGTGGCCTCTGCCTGTTTTCTTTTGTCATTTATTTCGAAAAATCTTATTTACAGAACTCTTTTACCTGCTCGTAAACGCCCTCGCCGTCGAGTTTGTATTTTGCAAGAAGAGCGGCTGCCGGGCCGGACTCTCCGAAGACGTCCTGTACACCGATTTTTTTCACCGGAACCGGGCATTTCTCTGCCAGTGCATCGCAGACTGCGCTTCCAAGTCCTCCGATCACCGAGTGCTCTTCTACGGTTACGACTTTGCCAGTCTCTTTTGCTGCTGCAACGATCAGCTCCTCATCCAGCGGTTTGATGGTGTGGATGTTGATGATCTTGGCATCAATGCCGTCTGCGGCAAGTTTCTCTGCTGCTTCCAGAGCGGAGCTTACGCAAAGGCCTGTTGCAACGATGGTGACATCCTTGCCTTCACGGAGAACAACGCCTTTTCCGAGCTCAAATTTGTAATCCGGTCTGTCGTTGATCACCGGCACTGCCAGACGTCCGAAACGAAGGTAAACCGGTCCGTTGTATTCATAAGCTGCTTTCACGCAGGCTTTTGCCTCTACATCATCTGCCGGGTTCAGGATGACCATGCCCGGGATGGTTCTCATCAGGGCGATATCCTCGTTGCACTGATGTGTTGCGCCGTCTTCTCCTACGGAAATTCCGGCATGGGTAGCACCGATTTTTACGTTCAGATGCGGGTATCCGATGGAGTTGCGCACCTGCTCAAACGCACGGCCTGCGGCAAACATCGCGAAGGTGCTTGCGAACGGAACGATGCCTGTGGTGGAAAGACCGGCAGCGATTCCCATCATATTACATTCTGCGATACCACAGTCGATGTGGCGGTCCGGATATGCTTTTTTGAACACACCGGTCTTGGTTGCTGCTGCAAGGTCAGCGTCGAGTACGATCAGATTGTCATGCTCTGCGCCAAGCTCAACCAGTGCATTACCGTAACTTTCTCTTGTTGCGATTTTCTTTACTTCTGACATAACGCTTCACCTGCCTTTTCCAGTTCTGCCATAGCAATTGCGTACTCTTCATCGTTCGGAGCTTTTCCGTGCCAGCCTACCTGGTTCTCCATGAAGGAAACGCCTTTTCCTTTTACGGTCTTTGTGATGATGGCGGTCGGCATGCCTGTTACGGTGCGCGCCTCATCAAATGCAGCTTTCAGCTGATCGAAATCGTTGCCGTCCGCTACGTTGATTACGTGGAAGTTGAATGCCTCGAATTTTTTGTCGATCGGGTACGGGCTGTTGACATCTGCTACGTTTCCGTCGATCTGAAGTCCGTTGTTGTCTACGATCACAACGAGGTTGTCCAGATGTTTTGCTCCGGCAAACATGGCTGCCTCCCAGACCTGTCCTTCCTGGATTTCACCATCGCCAAGAAGTGTATAAACACGAAATGCTTTGTTCTGCAGTTTTGCACCGAGTGCCATTCCGACTGCTGCGGAGATTCCCTGTCCGAGGGAACCGCTTGACATATCAACGCCCGGGATATGTTTCATATCCGGATGTCCCTGCAGGTAAGAGCCAAGGTGACGAAGGGTCAGCAGGTCTTCTTTCGGGAAGTAACCTTTTTCAGCCAGTGCTGCGTAGAGTCCCGGCGCTGTGTGGCCTTTCGAAAGTACAAAACGATCGCGGTCCGGATCTTTTGGATTTTTCGGGTCCACGTTCATTTCTTCAAAATACAGATACGTGAAAATATCGGCTGCAGACAGAGATCCGCCCGGATGGCCGGCCTTTGCTGCATGAACGCCGCTGACGATCCCTTTGCGGATCTCATTGGCCGTCTTCTGAAGTTCTAACTTGTTCATGTCTTTTCTCCTTGTTTAGTTGGATCGGAATCAAAAGCTGGAAATATCGCTATTGTTCACTTCGTTCACAATACCATATTTCCAGCTTTTATGCAATCATGTTTAGGTCTTATTCGCCGAATACAGCTTTGTAGTCAGCCTGGAATTTTGCAATTCCGGCGTCGGTCAGCGGATGTTTGGTCATCTGTACGATTACGTTGTATGGAACAGTTGCAATGTCTGCACCAGCCAGTGCGCAGTCGGTTACGTGGATCGGGTTGCGGACGCTTGCTGCGATGATCTCGGTGTCGATGCCGGCTACGTCGAAGATCTCAACGATTTCACGGATCAGATCAACGCCGCGGGTGCTGATGTCATCGAGTCTTCCAAGGAATGGGGAAACATAAGTTGCACCTGCTCTTGCAGCCAGAAGTGCCTGGTTTGCGGAGAAGATCAGGGTTACGTTTGTCTTGATGCCCTCTGCGCTCAGAACTTTAACAGCTTTGAGTCCTTCTACGGTCATCGGGATTTTAACAACCATGTTTGGATGGATGGCTGCGATCTCACGGCCTTCTTTGATCATGCCTTCTGCATCTGTTGTGGTAGCTTTTACCTCGCCGCTGATCGGTCCGTCTACGATCTCGGTGATCTCTTTGATGACCTCTTTGAAGTCACGTCCTTCTTTTGCGATCAGGGACGGGTTGGTGGTAACGCCGCAGATAACGCCCATGTCGTTTGCTTTTTTAATGTCCTCTACTTTTGCTGTGTCGATGAAAAATCTCATGTTGTTTTTCCTCCCATATTCATACTTTCGTACGGTTTCGGGGCCTGTTGTTTTCCGCAGAACGGCTCCGTTTCTCTGTTATCTCCAGTATAGATATGTTTGGTTTTTCCGTCAAGTCGGCCTCATTTTTATTAATTAATTTTATTATTTATAAATACTATTTCATAAATAACTCTGGCGGATTTTTTCTCATTTTTTCCGGTTTTTCCTTTTCTTTGTGTTTTCCCGGTTTGCGCCGGAGCTGTTTTATTCAAAATTATTAATAATAACTTCAGCCGTCCTATTTATTTTTTAATTTTTCGGTTCTTGCATACGAAGTGCTGCGCCGCACGATCAGTTTCGGCTCATACTCGACATGATACGTGCTTAAGGGTTCATTGCCGTCCTGGCTTTCCCGAAGAGACTGGATTTTCCGCAGGATGATATCGCACGCATCGCGGCCCTTCAATGGCACATAGTGGTCGATCGTCGTCAGGGAAATCGAGCGGAAGCTGGAATAGACAGTGTTGTCACATCCCACTACGGAAATATCCGCCGGAATGCGCAGTTTGCTCTCGAGCACGGCGTCCATGATCCCGAACGCGATCATATCATTCATGCCGACGATTGCCGTAAGGTTCTTGTCCTCCCGCAGCAGTTCCTTCGTCAGATAATAGCCCATCTTGTACTCAGAATCCATACTCGGGATCACCTCGTCGAGGTCCTCATCCGCCGATTTGACGATCACGCCGTCGCCGTATCCTGCCTCCTCAAACTCGCGCACAAAGCCCTCCACGCGTTTCAGGCGCTGGCCCTGTTTGGAAGTCAGCGGAGGTGAAACAAACGCCACATGCCGGTGTCCCAGTTCCAGCAGGTGGCGTGCCATCAGCCTGCCGGGTTTTGCATTGTTCAGCTCAACCGCATCAATTTCCAGCAGCTCTTCCCGGTTGTTGATGATGACAAGCGGAATCTCCGCGGCCAGCTCCTCCACTTTTTCCTTGCAGCTTCTGCTCGGATTGCAGGTGTAGATAATGCCGCGCGGGCGCACACTCTTCATCATCCGAAGATAATTCTCTTCGATTTTCAGGTCCCTCTGCGTATTGCAGACAAAGACCCCGTAATTCTTCTCTTTTGCAACTTCTTCGATGCCGTGCAGCAGCATCACATAGTAAGGATTCGTCAGCGTCGGACAGAAGACGACGATCAGCTTGTTGCCGTTCGACTCTCTTCTCATCTTCCGCCGCGGAATCTGGTAGCCCAGCTCTTTTGCCGCCGCCTCCACTTTTTCTACTGTTTCCCGCGAGAACGAAACGTTTTCCCGCCGGTTCAGGATCATGGAGACCGTCGCCTGGGATACGCCTGAGGCTGCTGCGACATCACTGGATGTCACTTTTTTTCTGCCCATAATTACAGCTCCGTTCTGCCCTCTAACGCACGCAGAAGGGTGACTTCGTCAATATTTTCCAGATCGCCGCCCACCGGAACGCCGCTTGCAATCCGCGTCACCTTGATTCCGGTCGGCTTGATCAGCTTGCTGATGTACATGGCCGTTGTCTCGCCCTCCAGGCTGGAGTTCGTGGCAACGATAACCTCCGAGACATCGCCCTGGAGACGCTGCATCAGCTCTTTCAACCGGATGTCGTCCGGCCCGATTCCCAGCATTGGGGAGATTGCCCCGTGCAGGACGTGGTAAACACCGTCGTATTTTCCGGTTTTCTCGTACGCCGCAAGGTCCTGCGTCGTCTCCACCACCATGATCACGCTGTGATCGCGCTTGACATTGGCACAGATCGGGCACAGTTCTTTGTCGGTCAGCGTCTGGCAGCACTTGCAGTACTGAACGTGGGATTTTGCTTCTGTGATCGAATCGGCCAGCCGTTTTGCCTGGTCGGCCGGCATATTCATGATATGAAATGCCAGCCTCTGTGCGGTTTTCACACCGATTCCAGGCAGATGGGACAGCTGCTCGATCAACTGATTGATGTATCCGCTGTAGTAATCCATCAGAACGGGAATCCTCCGCCCATGCTGCCAAGTCCGCCGGCGAGTTTGCCCATAGCTTTGGCTGCCTCGTCCTCAACTTTGCGCAGTGCTTCGTTGGTTGCTGCCATGATCAGATCCTCGAGCATTTCTACGTCGTCCGGATCTACGGCATCTTCGCTGATTTTAACTTTGGTTACTTCTTTTTTACCGGAAATGGTTACTTCTACGGCTCCGCCGCCTGCTGTCGCAGTGAACTCTTTCTCCTCGAGCGCTTTCTGGTTCTCTTCCATCTGCTTCTGCATTTTCTGAGCCTGCTTCATCAGATTGTTCATGTTGCCCGGCATTCCTCCCGGGAATCCTCCTCTTTTTGCCATGGGTAATATCCTCCTGAAAAATTTGTTTTTAATCTATTCTTCCCCGTCGTCGAAGTCGCTCTCGTCGTCCTCCTCGACCGGGATTCCATGAATCGCCTGCGTCAGTGCATCATCCACGGAAATCGTGGAGAGCGCGGCGTTTGCATGCTGGTCTGCTAAAATGAGCTGGACCTCTACGGTTTTTCCAGTCATCTGTTCAATAATGGTGCGGATCTCATCGGCTGCCTCCGGCCGCTCAACGTAGATGGATGCGAGCTGGTCTGCAAACTCAACAAACAGTTTGGCATCGCCCGTCTCGCTGTTGTATTTCGGAACGGCGCCCTGCAGAAACTGGCGGAACATGCCGCTTGTCTGGCCGACAATTGCCTTCCAGGACGCGCTGATGCGCTGTAAATCCGCCGGTGCGGCTTTCACTGGTGCCGGTGCACTCTGCGGTGTTTCTGCCGCCGCATAGCCGTCTCCGGCCGCTCCGGAGCCTCCTGCACTGCCGTTTCCTGCTCCCGGTGCATTTGTCACCATCATCGGGATTCCGCGCTCCATTTTTTCTTCGAGAATCCTAAGACGCTCCAGCACGGATTCGAGGTTCTGCTCCATCTGCGGTTTGCAGAGTTTGACGAGCGCCACCTCAACGAGCACGCGCTTCTGCGCCGCATAGCGGAGCTGGCCGGAGAGCTCGGATAAAACGCGGATATAGTGGATCAGCGTCTCATCGTCTACCATCGTGCTCTCTTCTTTTAAGAGCTTCAGGTTTTCTGTAGAGACGTCGAGCAGTTCTTCGGTTTCATCTGCGCTTTTTACCAACAGCAGATTCCGCAGATACCACGTAAAGTCGGTAACGAACTGTCCCAGCTCTTTTCCGCGGTTTAAAAGGGTTTCCAGCGTGCGGATGCTTCCCGTTACATCCCCGGCGAGGATCGTACGGAGCATCTGGCTGAAGATTTCGGTATCAACAGTTCCGAGAACCTCAAGGACTTTATCGTACGTCAGCTTCTGCCCGAGGTAGAAGGCGATGCACTGGTCCAGGAGGCTTAACGCGTCTCGCATGGAGCCGTCGCCCGCCTTTGCGACGTAGCGGATGGCTTTTTCTTCGACGTCCACGCCCTCTTTTTCCATCAGTTCACTAAGACGCGCCGCGATGGTATCGATCGTGATGCGGCGGAAATCGTACCGCTGGCATCTGGAAAGGATCGTCACCGGGATTTTGTTTGCCTCTGTGGTCGCCAGGATGAAGATGACATAGGACGGCGGCTCCTCCAGGGTTTTTAAGAGTGCATTGAACGCTCCGGTAGAAAGCATATGCACCTCGTCGATGATATAGACTTTATACCGTCCCTGTGTCGGCCGGTAGGCTACCTCCTCACGGATTTCACGGATGTTGTCGACACCGTTGTTCGATGCCGCGTCGATCTCGATGACGTTCGTGGAAACGCCCGCCAGAATCGCCTTACACGTCGGACATTCGTTGCACGGGCTTCCGTCCACGGGATGTTCGCAGTTGACCGAGCGGGCGAGAATCTTGGCGATCGTCGTTTTTCCTGTTCCGCGGGTTCCGCAGAACAGGTACGCATGACCGATGCGGTCCGCGCGGATCTGATTTTTTAATGTTGTTACAATGTGATCCTGTCCTTTTACATCCTCAAAGGTGGAAGGACGGAATTTTCGGTACAGAGCAGTATAGCTCATAAAATTTTTCTCCTTTTATTGCATCGGCATGGAAGCCTGCCGCCGGCAGTTTCTTTTGGACAGCAGTGCAACAGAAGAACGGAGACCTTGTTCTTCTTGCTTTAAGGCCTCCGTTCTTTTTCCTTGCCTTTTTCGGGAACGCATCAATCGCCGAAGCTGATTCCCATCCGTTTTGCCTGCAGGACTTCCTGTGCATTCGGATCTACGGTCTTTAATTTTCCAGCGCACTCGCCCAGCGGAATTTTCTTTACTTTTCCGTTGACCATTCCGACCATGTAGCCGTACTGTTTGTCCAGAATAAGCTGTGCTGCCTCGGATCCGAGTCTTGTGGAAAGGACACGGTCATACGGACACGGGCTGCCGCCTCGCTGCATGTGCCCCGGTACGGTGACGCGGATTTCCATGCCTGTCTTTGCCTCGATTTCTTCTGCGATCTTGTAGGATACGGACGGGTATTTCTTTGCGATTTCTTCCTGACGTTTTTTCAGCTCTTTCTTCGGAAGTGCTGCGTCTTCTTTTGCAATTGCACCCTCGGCAACGGCAAGAATGGTGAATCCGCTTCCGCGCTCTTTTCGTCTGTTGATGGCCTCGCATACTTTTTCAATATCGTATGGAATTTCCGGAATCAGGATAACGTCTGCGCCGCTTGCGATTCCGGCGTACAGCGTCAGCCAGCCTACTTTATGACCCATAACCTCTACGATAAAAACTCTCTGGTGAGAGGAGGCTGTTGTATGGATGCAGTCGATCGCATCGGATGCAATATTGACGGCACTGTAGAAACCGAAGGTCATATCCGTTCCGTAGATATCATTATCGATGGTTTTCGGAAGATGGATAATATTCAGTCCTTCCTCTCTCAAGAGGTTTGCTGTTTTCTGGGTTCCGTTTCCGCCAAGAATGACAAGGCAGTCCAGAAGGAGCTTGTGGTAGGTATGCTTCATTGCTTCCACTTTGTCCAGACCGTTTGCATCCGGGGTACGCATCAGCTTAAACGGCTGACGTGAGGTTCCGAGAATAGTTCCTCCCTGTGTTAATATACCGGAAAAATCTTTTGCACTGAGCATGCGGTAATCGCTGTAGATGAGGCCTTTATAGCCGTTCATGAATCCGTATACTTCGAGATCTTTTACATTGTTTGCAAGGCCTTTTACGACTCCGCGCATGGTCGCATTTAATGCCTGGCAGTCTCCGCCGCTTGTTAACAGACCAATTCTTAACATATGACTTTTCCCATCCTGTTCTTTATTAGATTTTCACGACTGCTTCTTGTTTCTTGGCAGTATTATGGAATGTTTACATTATACCCTATTTTTTTCGTTCTCACAATAGTTCGGGGGAAGAAAGCGCGGGAGTTTCTATTTTTTGTACGAAAAAAGGAAGTCTGGGGTTCAGGCTTCCTTGGATTTTCTTTTTTATGCGCGCCGCACTTCGAACTCTCACCACGAACGTTACTCCTACAGCCTACTCGGCCCAGGCACCCTCACGGCACACAGGAGATTCCACTTAGTGCTGCTGCATTCCTGCCCTGACACGGTTCATGGAGTCCTGTTGCGTAAGACCCAGACGTCAACGTCACTTATAGAAGGCAGCTTCGCAATGAAAGAGCCCTCGGATTGGCATCACCCCCGCTGTAGCGGATTGCGGGTACAGGGCACCGCTATCTCCCCGGCTGCGCATTGTTTAGTATACGGGATTTCGGAGGGGATGTCAAGGAATTTGTGAATTGAAATATTGATATAGCACGAGTATAATTTATAGTAAGGCCAGAAAATAACGCAAAAATTCAGTACCGCAGAGTGTGAACGACTGCTTTTTTCATTATTTTCAAGATTTGCTATCGATAATTTTTTGAAAATGATACATTTTTTTCTTATAGAAGGAGGATGGACGAATGATACGAGTTACGGTCTGGAATGAGTTTCAGCATGAGCGAACGCAGGAGAAAGTGAAAGAGATTTATCCGGACGGGATTCACACCTGTATTGCAAAGTTTCTGAGACAAGAGGAGGAGCTTTCGGTTCGGACGGCTGTGTTTGACGAGAAGGAGCATGGGCTGACGGAAGAAGTGCTGGCAAATACCGATGTGCTGGTGTTCTGGAATCATATGCTGCAGGAGGAGTTCTCGGACGATGTGGCCGAGCGGGTTCGGCGTCATGTGCTGGCCGGAATGGGGCTGGTAGTCCTGCATTCAGGGCATTATTCCAAGATTATGCGGAAGCTTCTCGGAACAAGTATGACGCTTCGGTGGCGGCATGGGGATCGTGAGAGACTGTTCTGTACGTGTCCGACCCATCCGATCGCGCAGGGAATTCCGGCATGGGTGGATATTCCGGAGGAAGAGATGTATGGGGAGTTTTTTGATATTCCCAAACCGGATGATGTGGTATTTACGGGATGGTTTGCAGGCGGTGAGGTGTTCCGCAGCGGATGCACCTTTACACGTGGGCTGGGCAAAATTTTCTATTTTCAGCCGGGACACGAGGAATACCCCATTTACCATATGCCGGTAATTCAGAAGATTATCAAAAATGGGGTGCGCTGGTGCGTTCCTGTAGTACGAAGACCGGCACCACTGGATAATGCATGGGTGAATCCATCTACGGAGGAAGTGTATCTTTCTTCACACCAAAAATAGCAGCTGCAGTTTACCGATATCTGTATCCCGTTTGATTTTTTCAAAACAGGGGTCTGATTTCACGATCAAAAATGTTCTGCAATACGCGGATGGAATCTGTGTACACATTGCATAAATCAGGAGGAAATGTTATATGAGAAAGCTTTCCGTTTTTTACGAACACATTCTACAGGCGTGTGAGCAGTCCGGTAAGACGATTCCGGAAGTGCTCGCGTTCTGCAGGGAGCAGGGAATTTCGGCTGTTGAGATGAACT
The DNA here is from genome assembly GCF_003460955.1 of Blautia sp. AF26-2. NCBI lineage: Bacteria > Bacillati > Bacillota > Clostridia > Lachnospirales > Lachnospiraceae > Blautia > Blautia sp. AF26-2. The sequence goes on from NZ_QTWD01000014.1 coordinate 25,457, forward strand.
ACAGTCTGTTTGCATCAGAAAGAGAGGTCATTGCCCCGATGCTTTCCGATGCGGGGCTGGTGATCAGCTGTATGCATGAAACCTTTGATTTTTCCCATGATACGGATCTTGGCAGAGCACAGCAGATGCTCGATACTGCGGCATCGCAGCAGGTTTCGCGTGTCCTGTTTGTTGCAGGCGCGCTTGAAACTGCCGAAGCGGCAGAGCTTGCAGCCTGCAGCAGCACCTATGAGGCAACGAGTACTTTTATGGCCAAAAACAAATCAATTCAAAATATGGTACATGCGCTTTCCTCACTCGCCGAATATGCGGCTTTACGTGGCGTTTCGATTACCTTAGAGGACTTTGACGGTTTTTTACAGCCGTTTGCACGCACATATCCGCTGCTCTGGTTTATGGAGCACGTGCCGGGGCTGCGGTATACGCTTGATATCGGAAATTTTGCTTTCAGTGATGAGGATGTTTCGTATGCTGCCTGGCTTCTGAAGGATTATATTGTCCATGTTCACTGTAAGGATCGTGCCGAAAGTCCGCTCGTTCACGGACGTTTCTGCCGCGGCCTTGGCCAGACACCGGCCGGAACGGGATATCTGCCGATGGCAAAGCTTCTTACAGATTTAGAAGCGTGCGATTACGACGGTTATCTCGCCATCGAGCATTTCGATGCACCGGATCAGTTATCGTTCATCGAACAGTCCGCAGCGTTTCTGCGCCAGTGGGTTTCCAAATAATTCCGCCTCTTTCATAAGCGCTCTGATTTTCGGAAAATTTCGTATTTCCGGGGAGAAATTCAGCAAGGAAAATATGTCGAAAAAATTCTTTACTATCTTTGGTTTTTTCGTATCTTTTCCTTGCTTTCCAGGGAAAACATGGTAAACTAAATTTGAAGCTTTTTGAGAAGGCATGATTCGAAAAGCAAATCTAAAACAAGAGGGTTTTAAAGTAATGGGAGAAATTATTATTCCGCAGGGTTACAAATCTGCATTAAACCTCCACGATACACAGGTGGCAATTAAAACAGTAAAGGATTATTTCCAGCATGAGCTGACACATCGTCTGCATCTGCTCCGTGTAACAGCTCCACTTTTTGTACAGCCGGAAACCGGCTTGAATGACAATCTGAATGGCGTAGAACACCCGGTTTCTTTTGAGTTAAAGGATCAGGGTACCAAGAAAACCGCTGAAATTGTTCAGTCTCTGGCAAAATGGAAACGGTATGCACTTCACAAATACGGCTTCTCTGAGGGAGAAGGCATCTACACCGATATGAACGCCATCCGCCAGGACGAGGTGACCGACAACATTCACTCCGTTTACGTGGATCAGTGGGACTGGGAAAAAATCATGTCCCCGGAAGAACGCAATCTTGATTTCTTAAAGAGTACCGTAAAAGATATCTATGAGGCACTGAAAAACACGGAAAAACATATGGCAGACCAGTACGACTACATCGAAACCATTCTGCCGGATGAAATTTTCTTTATCACTTCCCAGGAACTTGAGGATCGCTATCCGGATCTGACTCCAAAGGAAAGAGAGTATACAATCACCAAAGAAAAAGGTGCTGTCTTTATTATGCAGATCGGCGGCGTGCTTGCTTCCGGAGAGCGTCAGGACGGACGTTCCCCGGACTACGACGACTGGTCCTTAAACGGCGACCTGATCGTTTATTATCCAGTGCTTGACATCGCTCTTGAGCTCTCCTCCATGGGTATCCGCGTCAACGCAGATGCTCTCCGCGCCCAGTTAAAGGAATGCGGATGCCAGTCCCGCGCGAAGCTTCCCTTCCAGAAATCCATTCTGAACGGCACTCTCCCGCAGACAATCGGCGGCGGTATCGGACAGTCCCGTATCTGTATGTTTTTCCTGCGCAAAGCGCACATCGGAGAGGTACAGTGCTCGGTATGGCCGATGGAGACACGAGAGGTGATGGATGTGATGAATATTCAGCTTCTGTAAGATTGGTTTCGAATAGACTATTACTGTAAAAGGGATACGTTTCCTGTCCGCCCGTTTTCAGGGTATGACAGAAACGTATCCCTTTTATATTTTCCTGCATTGCTGCTGCATTTCGTCCTTACATCAAATCTTTTTCTGCTTTTTGCGGTTTCAGAACCGTTCTTCCAAAAGCTCAAGCAGTTCCTCTCTCTGAAAGGATGCTGTCTTAATTTCATCACCGGAAAGGATCTCTTCCGCCAGCTCTTTTTTCCTCTGCTGAAGCTTGATGATTTTTTCCTCGATGGTTCCTTTTGCAATCAATTTGTATACCGTCACAACATTTTTCTGCCCAATACGATGTGCACGGTCTGTCGCCTGATTTTCAACAGCAACATTCCACCATGGATCGTAATGGATGACGATATCCGCGCCGGTCAGGTTCAGGCCGGTTCCACCTGCTTTCAGGGAAATACAGAATACAGACGTGTCATCCCGGTTGAACTGTTCCACCATTTGTGCACGCTGCTCTTTTTTCGTGCTTCCCTGCAGGACAAAGTAGCTGATGCTTTCTTCCTGCAGACGCGCGGTCAGGATCTCGATCATCGAAGTGAACTGGGAGAACAACAGGATTTTGTGGCCGGATTCCACAGCACTCTGAATCAGCTCGATACAGAGATCGAGTTTTGCCGAACCGCCTTCGTAATTTTCGTAAACAAGCGCAGGATCACAGCAGAGCTGACGCAGCCGCGTCAGTTCAGAGAGCACCTGGAACCTGGAATCGGCAAATTCTTCCTCTGTCTGGTTCTGCAGCATAAGCGCCAGCCGCTGGGCATGTGCATGATACAGCTCCTTCTGCTTCTGTTCCATGCAGGCAGCCATATTTTTCTCAATTTTATCCGGCAGATCCTTCAGCACTTCCTTCTTCAGACGGCGCAGAATAAACGGACGGATCATCTTTTGCAGACGTTCTAATCTTTCTTCGTCGCCGTTCCGCACAATCGGAAGTTCAAACTGCTCGCGGAATTTCTGATATCCATAGAGGAATCCCGGCATCAGATAATCAAAGATGCTCCATAGTTCACTTAACTGGTTTTCTACCGGTGTTCCGGTTAATGCCAGGCGGAACGATGCATGGATCGTTTTCACGGCTTTTGCTCCCTGCGTTGCGTGATTTTTGATGAACTGCGCCTCATCAATGATCTCGCAGAAGAATGGGAGATCCTGATACAGTTCGATATCGCGGCGGAGCAAATCGTACGAGGTAATCAAAATATCCTGCATACCGGCATTTTGGATCATCTCTTTCCTCTGTTCCTGTGTGCCGGCGACGAGTCTCGTCTGCAGCTCCGGAGCAAAGCGGGCACATTCGCTCTCCCAGTTATAGACGAGAGATGCCGGTGCAACGATCAAAGAACGACGATTTGCATCTTCGGGTGCTTCCTGCATTTCAGATAAGAGAAAGGCGATGGTCTGCAGCGTCTTTCCAAGTCCCATATCATCCGCCAGAATACCGCCAAAGCCGTTCTGGCATAAGGTTTTCAGCCACCAGAATCCTGTTTTCTGATATTCACGGAGCTGTGCCTGCAGATTGTCCGGAAGTTCAAAATCGTTCTCCTCTGCAGTTTTCATATTTCGGATCAGCATACGGAACTCGCGGTTTTTCTCAACCTGAAGATCATCCTGCTCTTTTAAACGGGTATCGAGGTAGAGTGCTCGGTATTTCGGAATTGTGATCTCGCCGCTCTTCAGCTTTGCCTCGGAGATCTGCAGATTTTCCCGCAGTTCCGAGAGAACGCGGATACCGTCCTCGTCCATATCCATAAATTCACCAGTCCTCAGGCGGTAAAATTTCTTTTTCCGGTCATATTTTGAAAGAATCTCTGCCAGTTCCTCCATGCCAAAATTGCCCGGATTCAAATGAAGTTCCAGTACATTTTCTGCGAGGGATACACCGACAGAAACTTTCGGGGACGGGATGACACGGATCGCTTTTAACCGGTCAGAAACAAAAATTTCGCCCAGTTTCTGCAGATCTTCCATACCGCTGCTTAAAAACTCATACATCTCATCGGCTCCCTGGAGAAGCATCTGATGTTTCCGCGCATCATAGGCGCTGAAACAGGATCGAACGAGCTGGTTTGCCGCTGCTTCTTTCCGTACATCACGGCCATGGGAAAGCTGATGGATATCGTTTGCATCTGCAAAAACATTGTATTTTTTCTCGCCATAGACAGCCAGAAGTTCGCAGGTAATCATATCATGCTGCGGCGCATCCAGATAAATCTGAAATTCCACCTGCGGCGGAAGATACTGCTGTAATTCCAGCTTTTCTTCTTTTTTTACCTTAAAATGTTCCTCCAACACCGGAAGAAGTCCCTGGCAGAAGGTCGGGATATCTTCTTTTGCAATTTCACAGACTCCGTCCGGACATCGCTCCATATATTCCAGGAAGTCGCAGACTTCTGCTATCTCTTCCCTTGGGATTCGGTAAATTGTATTTTTTTCTGAAAGAAAATACAAATATTTTCTGCCATAAAAAATGGGATCCGCATACATCTGTACCTTTAGGCCATCTGCTTTCCGTAAAAGCTTCATTTCATACTGCGGCATCCCCTCCTGGCAGTGCCACAGTTTTTCTTCTCTCCAGTTCGTACGACAAAAGAACTCCTGGCTGCCAACAGCCTCAAAAAATTCATCCATATTCTGCACAGAAATCATCACATAACGGTCATCAAAGCAGGACGCATAGCTGCCGGTACCTATCTGATAGCATGAGCCGCATTCCATGGTATATGCGCTCAGAAATTCTACCATCGGACGGCTTTCTTCTTCAAAAGCATCCATACAGTGCAAAAAAGAAAGCTGCGCACCGTAGCTGACCGTTTCCATATTTTTTACAGCTGCTGTCATTTTGGAAACACTTTTTAATACATACATCCTTTTGCTTCCGATTTTAAATTCTGCCCGAAAGGAATCGTCAAACTGGCTCTCCAGATGAATTTCCAGTTTAACCTGACCTGCTTTTGCTTTCGGCAGAAAAGCAACCTGATCCCGCATCACATAATGTGAAAGCAGTTCAGAAAAACCGGGGCTTGTCTCTGCTTTTGGTGTTGGTTTTACTACTTTTCTGACAATTTTATGTTCTCCCTGGAATTCTTTCATTCCTTTTTTCACGCCGACAGCACGAAGAAGCTGCTCCAGTTCCTGATGTTCTTCGTCATTTCTCACTTTTTCTTCCAGTTTTTTTCTCTCTTTTTTCCGCCATTCAAGATAGTACAGCAAAACAGCGACACAATGTTTGCACAATCCCCAGTACTGCTCATGTGCCGGACAATCACAATCATCTTCCATAATTTCAGACATTTCTTCATCTACAGAAACGCTGACACAATACATATTTTTTCCGCTTCCGTCTACGACAGCTGTAATTTTATGCAGTTGATATCCGAAAATATCCTCCATTTCCTGTACCTGAAAAGCATGCACTTTCTGTTCTTCATAGATCTTTTTTCCACGGTTATATGATACGGAATTCGTCTCCTGTTTGATGTCCGCCTTTGTAATCATGCTGGTAAAATCCTTTCTGTTCTATCTTTTCCCATCATTCACAATTCGTATTTTACAGATTCTGGTTTTGATCACATCCGGGTCAAGATCTCCACTGTAGTAAATGGGAATCCCACTCTGTACGATCAACGAAATCAGTTTTAATGCTGCATACCGCGGCTGTCCCGACGTACACAGCAGCGACACATTCTTTCCCTGCACCTGTTCCATAAGATAGCTGAATACCATTTCGTTTTCCACAATGTATACACACGTTCCGACAGGCTGTACTTCTGTAATACCCTTCAGATTTTCCATGGTAAGCACATACGGTTCCCCGCATCGGCAAAAGGCTTCATATGCCGGATGCCATATCTCCTGTTTTTTCAAACGAATTCCAAACGCATGTACCAGGGAAGAAATGTTATCCGGTACAATTCCCACGCACTGCAGCAGTTCTCTCCATTGCATTCGGTACTGATAAATAAGAGGTTTCATCAATTGCCTCCAAGTAGTCCATCTTTTTTCCTTTCTTATTCTCTTTTATTTCAACTAATAAAAATTATATCATATCCTGCTATATATGATAAGTTTCTTTTGGTTAAAAACAGAAAAACCCCGGCCGCCTTACGGCGCCGGGGTCTCTTACGTTTGAGCACAAGTATCTTTCGATACAATTATATTTTATTTCCCGCAGTGCTTTCCTCGATTTCGCTTCGCTCCATCTCGGTCGGGCTGTCGCCCTATAAATTCTCCGACTAATGCCCTTGTGTGAGCAAGCTCCCACCGGTCATTACTCTCCGAATTTGCACTGCTCATAGATAACCGAAATTAGTCGATCAGAGTAGCAACACGGCCTGATCCAACGGTACGGCCACCCTCACGGATAGCGAAGGTAAGACCCTGATCCATAGCGATCGGGTGGATCAGTTCGATGGTCATCTCAACGTTATCGCCAGGCATGCACATCTCAGTTCCTTCCGGAAGAGTGATAACACCTGTTACGTCAGTTGTACGGAAGTAGAACTGCGGACGATAGTTGTTGAAGAATGGAGTATGACGGCCACCCTCGTCTTTTGTCAGAACGTATACCTGAGCGGTAAATTTGGTATGGCAGTGAACGGTACCTGGTTTAGCCAGAACCTGTCCTCTTTCGATCTCTGTTCTCTGAACACCACGAAGCAGAGCACCGATGTTATCACCAGCCTGAGCCTCATCGAGGAGTTTACGGAACATCTCGATACCAGTTACAACAGTTTTCTTGGTCTCTTCTTTCAGACCTGCGATTTCAACTTCCTCATTCAGATGAAGAACACCAGCCTCAACACGGCCAGTAGCAACAGTACCACGACCAGTGATGGTGAATACGTCCTCTACAGGCATGATGAAATCTTTATCAGTGTCACGCTGCGGATCCGGGATCCAGCTATCTACTGCATCCATAAGCTCCATGATTTTATCTCCCCATGGGCCAGCCGGATCTTCCAGAGCTTTCAGAGCAGAACCCTGGATGATCGGAGTGTCATCTCCCGGGAAGTCATACTCGTTCAGCAGCTCACGGATCTCCATGTCTACCAGCTCAAGCAGCTCTTCGTCGTCTACCATATCGCATTTGTTCATGAATACAACGATGTAAGGTACACCTACCTGACGGGACAGAAGGATGTGCTCTTTTGTCTGAGCCATAACACCGTCTGTAGCAGCTACTACAAGGATAGCTCCGTCCATCTGTGCAGCACCAGTGATCATGTTCTTTACATAGTCAGCATGGCCTGGGCAGTCAACGTGTGCATAGTGTCTTTTCTCTGTCTGATACTCAACGTGTGCAGTAGAGATTGTGATACCACGCTCTCTCTCTTCCGGAGCTTTATCGATATCTTCGAAGTTCTCAGCAGTGTTTCCTTCTACTCTGGTAGAAAGTACTTTTGTGATAGCTGCGGTCAGAGTTGTTTTACCATGGTCAACGTGGCCGATGGTACCAATGTTACAATGCGGTTTTGTTCTTTCAAATTTAGCTTTAGCCATTTTAAAATGTCCTCCTTAAAATTGCGCCCAGTGGGCTTTTTTGAGACTAAATTGGTGGCAGGAACCCACCTGAATCGTAAACCTGCTAAGTCTGATTATATTGCATTTCTGTCCTATTTGCAAGGGAAATCTTTGAAAAAGATATACATTCAGGCTGTGCAGCCGGTAAGGACTGCACAACCAGTACGGTTTCTCAAATTATTTTGCTTTTGCAGACAGAACTTTTTCCTGTACGTTTTTCGGAACCTGCTCGTATTTATCAAAGAACATGGAGTAGTTACCACGTCCCTGAGTTTTCGAACGAAGGTCTGTTGCGTAACCGAACATTTCAGCCAGCGGTACGAATCCACGGATCATCTTTCCGCCGCCGATGTCATCCATACCCTCGATACGACCACGACGGGAGTTGATATCACCGATAACATCACCCATGTAATCTTCCGGAGTGGAAACTTCGACTTTCATGATAGGCTCAAGAAGAACCGGAGCACCCTTCTGCATAGCTTCCTTGAATGCCAGAGAACCAGCAATGTGGAATGCCATCTCAGAAGAGTCGACCTCATGATAAGATCCGTCGTATACATTTGCATGAACGCCGACTACCGGGAAGCCTCCCAGGATACCGGCTTTCATAGCCTCTTCGATACCTTCGCCTACAGCCGGGATATACTCTTTCGGAATAGCTCCACCAACAACGGTAGACTCGAATTTGTAAATTTCTTCGCCGTTTGCATCCATAGGCTCGAATTTAACTTTACAGTGACCATACTGTCCACGTCCACCAGACTGTTTTGCATATTTGCTGTCGATGTCTGCCGGTTTGGTAATGGTCTCTTTGTATGCAACCTGCGGAGCACCTACGTTAGCCTCTACTTTGAACTCACGAAGCAGACGGTCAACGATGATTTCCAGATGCAGCTCACCCATACCAGCGATGATGGTCTGACCAGTCTCCTGATTGGTGTGTGCACGGAAGGTCGGGTCCTCCTCAGCCAGTTTTGCAAGGGACTCACCCAGTTTGCCCTGGCCTGCTTTTGTCTTAGGCTCGATAGCCAGCTCGATAACCGGCTCCGGGAACTCCATAGACTCAAGGATTACCGGATGCTGCTCGTCGCAGATGGTATCACCTGTTGTGGTGAACTTGAATCCGATTGCAGCTGCGATGTCACCGGAGTAAACTTTATCCAGCTCCATACGTTTGTTTGCATGCATCTGAAGGATACGTCCAACACGCTCTTTTTTATCTTTTGTTGCATTCAGTACGTAAGAACCGGAGTTCATAGTACCGGAGTACACACGGAAGTATGCCAGTTTACCAACGAATGGGTCTGTCATAATCTTGAATGCCAGTGCGGAGAACGGCTCGTCATCGGAAGAATGTCTTACGATCGGGTTTCCGTCCAGATCGGTACCCTCGATTGGCGGGATATCGGTCGGAGCCGGCATGTACTCAAGGATAGCGTCCAGAAGTTTCTGAACACCTTTGTTTCTGTATGCAGAACCGCAGCATACCGGTACAGCTGTACACTCGCAGGTAGCTTTACGCAGAACTGCTTTCATCTCGTCAACAGACGGGATATCATCATCCAGATAACGCATCATCAGCTCATCATCCAGCTCGCAGATCTTTTCGATCAGTTCTGTATGATACAGCTCAGCGTCGTCTTTCATATCTTCCGGAATATCAGTGATGGAGATATCATCACCCTTATCGTCGTTGTAGATGTAAGCTTTCATCTCGAACAGATCGATAATTCCCTTGAACTCATCTTCCTTACCAATTGGAAGCTGAAGGCAGATAGCATTTTTACCAAGTCTGGTCTTGATCTGATCTACAGCATTGTAGAAGTCAGCACCAAGGATGTCCATCTTGTTGATGAATGCCATACGCGGTACGTTGTAGGTATCAGCCTGACGCCATACGTTCTCAGACTGAGGCTCTACACCACCTTTTGCACAGAACACGCCGACAGCGCCGTCCAGTACACGAAGAGAACGCTCTACCTCTACGGTAAAGTCAACGTGGCCTGGGGTATCAATGATGTTGATACGGTGCTCAAGAGCGCCCGGTTTCGGCTTGCAGTTCTCTTCCAGAGTCCAGTGGCAGGTTGTAGCAGCTGAAGTAATTGTGATACCACGTTCCTGCTCCTGTTCCATCCAGTCCATGGTAGCAGTTCCTTCGTGAGTATCACCAATCTTGTAGTTAACACCGGTATAGTACAGGATACGCTCGGTCAGGGTTGTTTTACCTGCATCGATGTGGGCCATAATACCAATGTTTCTGGTTCTCTCTAATGGATATTCTCTTCCAGCCAACGGATTTTCCTCCTCTTAGAATCTGTAGTGAGCAAATGCCTTGTTAGCCTCTGCCATCTTATGAACTTCTTCTTTCTTCTTCACAGAAGCACCTGTGTTGTTAGATGCATCCAGAATCTCGTTTGCCAGTCTGTCTTCCATGGTACGCTCGCCTCTCTTGCGAGAATAAGCGGTCAGCCAACGAAGGCCAAGAGCCTGACGTCTGTCCGGTCTTACCTCGATCGGTACCTGATAAGTAGCACCACCGATACGTCTTGCTTTTACTTCAAGAACCGGCATGATATTGTTCATTGCTTCTTCAAATACTTCGATTGCTGGTTTTCCAGCTTTTTCTTCTACTTTAGCAAATGCGCCGTATACGATTTTCTGGGCAACGCCTCTCTTACCATCCAGCATGATGTTGTTGATCAGCTTGGTTACCACTTTGTTATTGTATAACGGATCTGCTAAAACATCTCTTTTCTGAGTATGTCCTTTACGTGGCACGTTACTTCCCTCCTTAACCATCATTCGATTAAATCATCGGTACTCACACTTATTTGCAGTATGTCCGCGCGTGTAACTTCTCTATAAATCCGCAGCCGTGGGGATTTATGGAATAACGCACAACATTTCGCTTTTTTTGTGATACTAGATATATCTCGAACTCGTTTTACTTAATTATTTCTTTTTCGGTCTCTTAGCACCGTATTTAGAACGGGCCTGTTTTCTGTTAGCAACACCTGCAGTATCAAGTGTACCACGGATGATGTGGTATCTGGTACCTGGCAGGTCCTTAACTCTTCCTCCACGGATCAGAACAACGCTGTGCTCCTGAAGGTTGTGACCTTCTCCTGGGATGTAACTTGTTACTTCGATTCCGTTGGAAAGACGAACTCTGGCGATTTTACGAAGAGCTGAGTTAGGTTTTTTCGGTGTAGCAGTTTTAACAGCTGTGCACACACCTCTCTTCTGAGGAGAAGACATATCTGTGGATTTCTTTCTCAGAGAATTGTAGCTTTTCTGCAGTGCCGGCGCGGTAGATTTCTTTACGGAAGTCTCACGGCCTTTTCTTACTAACTGGTTGAATGTTGGCATTCCATTTCACCTCCTGATAGATTTCTCCGTGTGTCCCACGGGGTTTCATACGGCTGCTTTAGTTCAACATAATTGCTTTGCAGCTTTTGCGCGCACAAAAAACAGTCTTTTACGCACGCTCGTTTATTATATCGTCTGTCCTATCAAAAGTCAAGGGGAAAATTCGTAAAAATCGCGTGTTCACGCGGCTTTTTGCGGATTTTCCCCATTGCTGCATTACTATATAAAAGTGTTTTTTCTTCCTATTATATTCTCATCCAATTATTTTCTGACATTTTTTTCGTCAGAACGTGTACACGAAAGAATCCTGCTTTGCAGGCTTTCAGACTTCACCGGCTGCGGCGGGTCGCTTCAGCGATACAAAAACGAAACCGGCTGTTTGCGGAAATGATTTTTCAGACATACTCTAAAGCGGACGGTCTCGAAAGCCCGGGCACGCATCACACCGTTTTGGTTTTTCCTCACTCTGTGCATTTCCCCAGAGCTCGCGCGCTTTTTCCTCTGCGCAGCCCCTGCACCAGGGAAACATACGGATGTTGCTGATGTAGAATCTTTGAAAGGTTATCTCATCGTTGTTGATGTCAAACTGCTGTTTTCCCGACAACTCCTCTACATGTTCCGCAATCCATGCCTTCTGCCCTTCTGTCGCCGGGTGTCCCGGTCCGCCGAGCACATAATCCATATCGGCATGGAGATTTTCCGGTTCACCTGGTTTGTGGAAGCCCACAAATAAAATATATCCCCGGCGCAAAAGCTCCTGAATCGGCTCGTCCGTCTGACCTTCCGGGCCTAGAATTGCCCGCGCGGTCTGCGCATGAAAATTTTCTGTTTTTGGATAGAATCTTCCCGTTGGTGCTAAAAATCCATCTGCCATGCTTTTATCTCCCATATATTCTCATATATTCTCATTTGTTCTACGCTTATATACCATACTCGATTTTTCTCCAACAGGCAAGGCTTGTTTTTACTGAATTCTTTTTACTCGATTCTTTTTGCTGGATTCTTTTTTGAATCTGTGCTATACTCATTCCCGTGCATTTATATAATCGGATTTTCCCGCCTTTTTACGGGTGTCCGGACTGGTTCGTGAACTTCCCAGTATAAAAAACCAAGTATCTCAAAATCATTTTATTTCAAGGAGATTGGAAAATGAATGCAAAAAAACTGATCATCGACTGTGATCCCGGCATCGACGATTCTCTCGCCCTGATGCTTGCCGCAGCTTCCAAAGAGCTGGATCTGATCGGCATCACCACAGTCAGCGGAAATGTACCCGCTTCTATGGGCGCAAAAAATGCCCTCAAAATTCTTTCCATGATTGGAAAAACAGATGTCCCTGTTTATGTCGGAGAGGAAACTCCCCTGGTCCGCGACTATGTGGATGCCATGGACACGCACGGCATGGACGGCCTCGGCGAATCCGGCTGGCCGGATGTCAAAGAGCTTACGCCAAAAACAGACGCTGTTTCTTTCCTCATCGAAACCTTAAAAACAACCCCTGATGTTACAATTCTTGCCCTCGGACCGATGACGAATCTTGCAAAGGTTATTTCGTGTGCACCGGAATGCCTTGAGAATCTCGAAGCACTGGTCTCCATGGGCGGAAGCTACAAGAGTCACGGAAACTGCTCTCCGGTTGCCGAGTATAATTACTGGTGCGACCCGGACGCCGCAGCCGAAGTGTTCCGTGCTTTCTCCGAGCTGCCGCAGCTTGCCGGCAAAAAGCTCCATATGATCGGGCTGGATGTCACAAGAAAAATTGTTCTGACTCCGAATCTCGTGGAATATATGAAGTGTGTAAATCCGGAAGTCGGAACCCGCATCGAGGAGCTGACACGTTTTTACTTCGATTTCCACTGGAAGCAGGAAAAGGTCATCGGATGCGTGATCAACGATCCGCTCGCGGCCGCTTATCTTGTGGATCCGTCGCTCTGCAGCGGTTTTGATGCGTATACGCAGGTAGAAACCGGAGGTCTCTGCATCGGACAGACGGTTGTGGATGCCATGAATTTTTATCAGAAAGCACCGAACAGCCACATTCTGACGCAGGTCGATGTGCGCCGTTTCTTCCTGATGTTCTTTGAGCGCGTTCTCGGCGTGCCGCAGGAGGAATCCGCACCGGTTCTCGACCAGATTCTCACCGCACCGCCGGTCTTCCCACATGAGACGATGTTTCAGAAGGGAGGCGAGGCATGATGAATACTAACCGTACGTTAAAACTCACGACACTCGCGCTCTGCGGTGTCATCAATATTCTCGGCGGTACCATTGCTCTGCTGCTGCGTCTTCCGGTTTATCTGGACTCCATCGGAACAGTTCTGGCAGCCGCTCTGTTCGGACCTGCTGCAGGCCTCGTTCCGGGACTGATCTCCGGACTCATTTCCGGCATGACGAGTGATGTCTATGCGTTTTACTATATTCCGGTGCAGCTTGTCATCGGTCTCGTTGCCGGCCTTGTATTCCGCAGACTCCGCCCGTCCCATACGGCAGGATCCCGCAGCGAGAGTCTTTCCCTCCGCTCCATGGGCTGGAAGCTGTTTCCGGCAGCGCTTGTGATCTCACTTCCGGGTACTGTGGTAAGTTCCACAATCACCGCGGTTGTTTTCGGTGGAATTACTTCCTCCGGCTCCACTGTGCTGGTGCAGCTGCTTCACAGTCTCGGTATGAATCTGACTCTCTCTGTCTGCGTTGTACAGGCCATGACAGACTTTGTGGATCGAATGATTGTCCTTGCAGTCGTCCTCGTGATTCTGCCCGCCGTTTCTTCTGCTTTCGGCAGTCTTTCTATGAGAAGCAGAAAATAATCTGTACCAATAGCACAAAGAATCCTGCAAAAAATTCACTTTCTTTTTTGCAGGATTCTCATATTTTGGCATAACAAGAACTCCGGAAAAAAGGGGAGGCTGCATCAGGAGCCATCCCTTTTCCGGAGTTTTTTATTTCTTCTTTAATAAAATCATTCACATGCGCGGATCCATACCTGCATTTCGCCCTCACCTCGGTTGTTCCACATATAATATGGAATCAGCTTCAGTTTCGTCTTTTCCTCTTCCTCTTTCTGATACAGATGATACAACGGCTGTTTTTCCGCATCGCCCAGCTTCATGCGACGTCCCTCGGCCGTTACGCGCACAAAGTGCTCGCCCAGCTCATCGGCTGCTTCTGCGGTTTTTTCACCATTCACACAGAGTTTTGTCAAATGCAGATTCTTTCCGTTGTCTGCTTCTTCCATACAGTAAACAACCGGTCCTCGTTTTACGGCAACACGGCCGGCGTCCTCGCGTACAAGCGGATTGGATGCCAAAAACTGGATTTCCATCGGGAAGTTCAGGCGGATCGTCTCACCCTTCGCCCATACTTTTGTCACATACAGATACCCGTCTTTTTCTTCCAATTCTGCGCCTTTTGGAATCTCTTTTTCATAAGAAGCACACCATCCCGGGATGCGGAATGCAAAGGTGTACGGCTCTTTGGTATCGCTCTCGCAGGTCACGGAAACATGGCCGTCCCACGGGAATTCGGAAGTGATGGATGCTTTTACTTTTTCTCCTTCCACTGTTCCACCCATGTACAAGTGGACAAACAGGGTTGTGTCGTTTTCCGTGTATGCGTAAGATGCAACTGAGCTTACCGTTCTTGCCAGGTTCGGAGGGCAACAGGCACAGCCGAACCATTTCTGGCGGATCGGTTTTACATGGAATTTCCGCTCATCCTTGTGGCATGCCTCCGGCAGTACCTCCAGCGGATTGACATAGAAGAAGCTCTTTCCGTCGAGCGCCATTCCGGAGAGAACGCCATTGTAGAGGGCTAATTCCATCACATCCGCGTACTCTGCTTTTGCCTGAATCTCCAGCATGCGGCGAGCAAAGAACACAAGACCGATGGATGCACAGGTCTCTGCGTAAGCGGTATCGTTTGGCAGGTCATAGTTGAAAGAGAATGCCTCTCCTATATGAGTGGCACCGATTCCGCCGGTGACGTACATTTTCTGATGCACCATGTTGTTCCAGAGAGTTTCACAGGCTTTCAGCAGGCTCTCATCCTGCGTTGCCCTTGCCACATCCGCCATGCCGGAATAGAGATATACGGCGCGTACGGAGTGCCCCTGCACCTCATCCTGCTGACGCACCGGGCGGTTTGCCTGATTGTAGCTATATCGTTCCTCGCCCTCCGGGCAGGTCAGACCGCGCTCGATATCGTAATAGTATGGTTTTGTTCCGCGCTCGTCGATGAAGTATTTTGCAAGATCGAGATACTTCTGCTCGCCGGTCAGATCATAGAGACGCATCAGAGCCATCTCTGCAATTTCGTGACCAGGATAACCTGCTTTTTTCCCCTCGCCGTGACCGAGTTTGCTGGCAATAAAGTCCGCGAAACGCTCTGCTGCTTTTAAGAGACGGTCTTTTCCGGTCGCCTGATAATAGGCTACGGCGCCTTCCGTCAGATGACCGAAGCAGTACAGCTCATGGTTGTCCTTAAGGTTTGTAAAAATCATATCCTGATCGTTGATCAGATAGTAGGTATCGAGGTATCCGTCTTCTCTCTGTGCTGCGCAGACAGCTTCAATTGCTTCATCTGCCGTTTTTTCCAGCTCCGGATCGGGATGCTGTGTCAGGGAGTACGCAACTGCCTCCACCCATTTGGTAAAATCGGTATCCTGGAACAGGAAGCCATAAAATCTTCCGTCCATTTTGCCATCCTTCGGCAGTGTCTCAAAAGTATCCAGCGGATATTTGATCTGAACAAATTTGTCTCCTTTTGCTTTCCGCTCTTTTTCAACTTCACCGGCGCGGCGGTAGTTCCGCATACAGAAGCTCGGTGCTGCTTCCGGAACATTGTCATTTAAGGCATTCCACTGATACGGAATTACTTCGGTGCGGACAAGCTCCATCTCTTTTTTCCAGAATGCATCAGTAACCTGGACTTTTGCCAGGGATAATGGTTTGCTGAAGTTTTTCTGATCCATTTTTTCGGTCTCCTTTTTCGTTGTCTTCCGCCGCCTCCTGGTTTGAAAAAGATATTTTCCTTGCTTTCAGGGATGGGAAGCGTTACACTTCTTTTGACGGCTGTTTTCCTGTTTTTCTATAGTTTTATTTTAGCAAAACAGACCGCCGTTTAAAATACAAGAATGTTTGAAAAGGTTTGAAAAAGTCATATGATCTCTGTTTTATTTCCAGATGCCGCCTGTTTTACCTACGACCTCTGCGGCAAATTCCAGTCCCCGTCCCCGGAGTGGATGCACCTGACACGGAATCTCGTCAATTTTGAACTGATGGTTGTGACGGAAGGAACGCTTTTTATCGCGGACGAACGCCGCTCTTACGAAGTCCATCCTGGCGAATATCTTCTTTTGCCTCCGACCGCCCATCAGCACGGCTCGAAAAAAGGAAGCTGCTCTTTCTACTGGCTCCATTTTATCCCTGGTATCCCCTCCGCACCGCTCATCGCTCCTTCTGACCCGACCGCCGGATCGGTTCTGGATGAGTTTCATGCTGCACCGCCATCCTCCTACCGCCTTGAGGACCTCGCTCCCGCCCAGCTTCCATCCAACTACCCCGAAACGTTATGCATCCCGCGCCAGGGAACGCTTTCCTCCCCGAACCGCGTCATCATCCTCATGAAGCAGCTCCAGGACACTTCCCTGCGTTTCCACAACACGTTCCTCAACAACAGCCTGACTGCCGCTGTTCTCGGCGAAATCAACTGTCAGAGCCCCTTCTACCGCACCTACACTTCCGAAACGCAGCGGACGCAGATCCTGCAGGACATTATCAGCTACATCCAGTACCACAGCAGCGAGTCCCTCAAAGTCACCGAACTCGCCCGTTATTTCGGATACAACGACAAATACCTCTCCTCCCTCTTCCACGAGGGCACCGGGATGACGTTAAAACAATTCATCCTGAAATCCAAAATGGACAGCGCTATGGCCGAGCTGACGGACACAAATCACACGGTCTCTCAGATTGCCTATAACGTTGGATTTCAGGATGCGCATAATTTTTCCACGGCTTTCCGAAAGCTCACCGGGATGACGCCGGGACAGTACCGGAAGAGTTATGGGAACCGGAAACTTTCTTTTGAATAGGACGGGAGGATACGACCCCCAGGCACCGCGGGGGGCGGACGCTCCGCTGCGCCTGGGGACCCATCTACGTTTTGGCGGACGGAAGTGATTTACTCAATGGATGGATTCACTTATTCTTTAGAAATTTACTGTTTCTTTTAGAAAATAGACATACTTTGCTCACATTTCTTCACTATACTATATCTCAGATAGTTGATGAACCACTCAAAACTATCTCCCCCCTCATTATGAAAGAGCAGCCCGCATATCCGCGGGCTGTTCTTATTTTTTGTCTTTTTGCACCCCACCTAACGTAAATGCCGCCTGCGGTCGGGGAAATATCCCGACCGCAGGCGGCCTCACAATCTACCGTGGAATCACATTACTCTTCCGCAGCTTCAATTGCTGCAGTCTCGATAATAAATTTCACGCTTCCATCCATTCCATTTGCCTTACCACTGTAAGAAGTATAAGCACATTTATCCGAATTCAGCGCCTGAATCCGATCCAGTACATCTCCCAGATCATCCTCAAAGGTACTCTTCAGCTTGCTGGTACCCTCTTCTTCAAACTTCTTCGTACCGTCAGCCAGTTCTTTCGCCCCATCGGACAGCTCGTCAATACCATCAACAACCTTGCTGCTTCCCGATTTCAGATCAGAAGCTCCGCTTGCCAGAGAAGAAGTTCCATTTGCCAGTGTAGAAGCTCCGCTCGCCAGCGTAGATGCTCCGCTTGCCAGCGTAGAAGCTCCGCTGTTCAGTTCAGAAGCTCCGCCTGCCAGGGAAGAAGTTCCATTTGCCAGTGTGGAGGCTCCGCTTGCCAGCTGGGATGCTCCGCCTGCTACCTGAGAAGCACCGCTTCTTAAGCTTCCGCTGTTTGCAGAAAGTTTTGCAGATCCATCGCTTAACTGGCTTCCCAGCTGTCCAAGACCTGCGGTCAGCTGTGTCGTGCCGCCCTGCAGAGTCGTAACACCCTCAACCAGAGCCGGTGCATTTGCTTTCAGCTGGCTTGCGCCGGAAAGCAGCGTGTCATTGTAAGCACTCAGCTGGGTAAATCCTGCGTTCAGTGCATTGATGCCTGCTGTTGCTTTTGCAAAACTCTCATTTGTGCTGCTGTACAGCTGGCTCACACCTGCGGACAGAGTACCGATGCCCTTGTACAGAGCGCTTCCGCCTGCATCAAGCTGTGCCACACCTGCGGTCAGTTTCTGCATTGCACCAAGATTCTGCTCAACAACTGTTTTATTATCGGTGATGGTCTGCATCTGTTTCTGCATGGTCTCAAGCTGCGGCATCAGAGCTGCAACCGTCTTCTGCAGATCACTGTACTGGCTCTTGATGTCGCTCATCTTCTGCTGCATTGCTGCAAGACCGGAGAGATCCGGGCGCTCGATTTCGAAGTTCAGTTCCGGAAGGGTAATCTGCGGAGCTGTAACTGGAGTAACCGAAACGGTTCCGGCGGAAGCGGAAACGCTGACACTTCCGATCTGGTTTCTTGCTTTACTTAAGGAATCGGCAAGCTCTGTATTTCCAGCGCTCTTAGCTGCGGAAATCTGTGCATCCAGTGTAGCTGCTGCTGCAGAGAGCTGATCATTTGCCTGTTTTGCTGCATCGGCGGATGCCTGGCTTGCTGCTGTATCAGCTGCGCTCTGTGCTGCTGCTGTTGCTTCCTGGTTCAGCTGTGCTGCTGCTCCGTCTGCCCATGCCTGAACCTGTGCTGCCATCTGGGTTCCCATCTGCGTTGCCTGATTCGTGATCTGTGCCTCCAGACCGCTTAAGTAGCTCTCAAGTCCTTTGGACAGCGTATCCATCTGGCTCATCAGCTCGCTGCCGTTTGTCATCATGCTGTTGACAGATCCTGCGATTGTGGTGTTCAGAACCTCGGAGAGTGCCTCGGTCTCGGAGATCAGGGTAGAACCGGTGCTGGTCATACCGTCTACCATCGTCAGAAGGCTCTGTACATCGGTGCTCTGCAGCTGCTCGTTCAAACTGGTCAGTCCTTCGGAGAGTTGTTTTGCTCCTGCAAAAATATCATTCTCATCTTTTCCGTCGAGTGCTGCGTTCAGTGTTGCGATTGCACTGTTTACCTCGGTCAGGCCGTCTGCCAGAGGCTGAAGCTGCTCAGCGCCTGCTGCAAGCTGTTTCTCGCCTGCTACATAAGAAGCAACGCCGTCGGACAGCTGTGTTGTTCCGTCGGTGTACTGTTTTACGCCTGCAACAACTTTATTCACACCGTTTACATACTCGGTTACGCTTCCAGTCAGCACACCGTTCTTTCCAAGATACGTCTGGATTGCTTTATTCAGGGTATCAGCGCCCTCGGTGTAGGAGTTTACGCCGCTTGCCAGGGAAGAAGCTCCGCTGCTTAAGGTGGATGCTCCGTTGGACAGGGTAGCTGCTCCGCTGTTTAAGGTAGAAGCTCCGCTGTTCAGAGTAGAAGTTCCGTTTGCCAGAGTCGATGCTCCGCTTGCCAGTGTGCCGGCTCCGCTTGCCAGTGTGCCGGCTCCGCTGTTCAGCTCGTCAGCGCCGTCTTTTAACGTTCCGATACCGTCATCCAGCTCTTTGTAGCTGTCTTTTAAAGTATCCACACCATCGGAGAGTGCCTTGGAACCGTCAACCAGTTCCATTGCAGCATCCTCAAGATCACTCAGTGCATCCTTCAGATCATCGTATCCGGTGATGTTGTCGGTATCGATGGTGTCGAGAACATCGTCAAGTGCAACGGTGAAGGTAGAATCCAGAGAGAAGTTCTCCACATCTGCAGTGATCTCCAGGCTTTCCGGCAGTTCGAAATCGCTGTCACCGGATACCAGATCTTCAAGGGAATCGGAATTTAATCCCAGGCTTTCCTGCAGGCCCGGCATACCAAATCCGATTACGATGTTTCTGCTTCCATCGGAAATGACTTTACCATTGTCGATCTTGACATTGGAGAAAGTATCCTGCGGAAGAATCATTCCGGTCATCAGGACGAATGGGGTGTACATCGTCTCTTTCTTGCCATTGATGTCAACCGTTGTCTTTGTGTTGTTTGTATAGTCAACTTTGATTTTCAGTTTTCCGCTCTTTCCGGCCAGGTCATCCGGTTTGATTTCCTTGCCGTCCAGATAATAGGTGAACTTCACGGAAACCGGAGGTTCTTTTGTGGTTGTTCCCTGATAATAGATATCCTCGCCGTCTGTCTGCCAGGTCAGCTCGTTTCCGCTCTGGGTGAACTCCTCGTCGCCCTTTACGTTTTTGATGTCCTTCAGTTCACTCTCATCTTTCAGGTTCTTTTCCGTTCCTGCGTTCTTCAGCCAGTTGGATACGGTGATCTGATCTTCCGATCCGTCTGCATTTGCATTTACATATACGGTTTCTTCTTTGGAAACCGCTGCGTCCTCTCCTGTCGCTGCATAAACCGGAGCAGCTCCCATAACAGCAGCCATACCAACAGCAAGACCAGACATCATCTGTTTTCTCAGTTTTCTGTTTCTATTCATTGTGATAAACTTCCTTTCTGTGGTTTTTATAATGGTTTTTTATGATGAAATCCAGGATCATAAGAGAAGTAAAACCCGCTCGGAGTAAGATACTGCGGGATACTGTTTCCCTCAGATCGAGAATGTTTTTCCTATGCCTTTCAATCATCTAATGTTATAACGCAAAAATGACTCTTAGTCAACATTAAATACTGCACAAAATTGACGATCGGTCATTTTTTTCTTCGTGCATAGTCACAAAAATGAGAAAATTAGTCATTTTCCCTTTGACAGTTTCCATGTATTCTAACTATAATTGTAGTTAAGTAAATGACACATGATGTGATATTTTTCAGGAAAGGAGACTCTCTGTGGGAAAAATTGACAACAACAAACAAATGAAACGTGAGTCCCTTCTGGACTCTGCTTTCTCACTTTTTATCAACAACGGCTTCAGTAAAACATCCATTTCGGATATCGTGAATAACGCCGGCGTTGCAAAAGGTACCTTCTATCTTTATTTCAAAGATAAGTACGATATTCGGAATCATCTGATTGCACATAAGGCGAGTCAGGTATTTCAGGCCGCCTACTCAGATCTGCTGCGCCACCCGGATATCCATGATTTTGAAGAGCAGGTGCTTTTTATCACCGACAATATCCTCGACCAGTTTGCCGCCAACCACAGCCTCGTGACGCTTATTTCCAAGCATCTGAGCTGGGGATTCTTCAAAAATTCTCTTACCTTTGCTCCGTTTGCCGACACGCCGGCCATCTACACTATCTATGAATCTCTGCTCTCTCATGCAGCATATACGTATCGTTCACCAGAGCTGATGTTCTATATGATTCTGGAGCTTGTAAGCGGTACAAGCTACAACGCTATCCTGTACCAGCAGCCGGTTCCGCTTGAAGAACTAAAACCGGAGCTTTACGCTGCCATCTGTGGCATTTTCAAACAGTTCCGGATCCGTAAGAAACGAAAAAACGCGGAAAATGCAGGCGCGGATCCCGCCTCACTGTTCTCGTAGAAAAGAAAGAATCCTGCTACGGCAGGATTCTCCGCCTGCGGCGGGTCGCTTTGGCGACATAATTCCCCTCCGCCGCAGTGCGATCCTGCCCGGAGGGCTTTTTTAATTTACAGGAAAATTCAACGAAGTTTCCTGTAAATCAAAAAATACTTTCGCGGAATCTTTTCAAAAGAAACCACGAAAGTATTTTTATTTTCCTCTTTGCTTATACCTGCTGTTCCAGATATTCACCAATCCGCTGTTCCATCACAGGCACCAGCCACTCGGCATAGCCGGCCTTCATCGGATGAATCGGATCCTGAAGATACAGTTTTCGTTTTTCCGGGGAAACACGGTTGATTTGTTCGTCATTCCAGAAATCGATCACACCGATCTGCCATTTTTCCTGAATTTTCAGAAGCGCCTCTACCATCTTCGCGTACGGCTTGGAATCATACTGTGGATTCGTATAGAACATCACCGGGCAATGCCACGTTTCTTTTGCATATGCAATGATATACTCAATCGCGCCGCAGACAGTTTCGACATCGAAGCTCTCCAGATCGCGGGATTCCGAAATTTCACCGAGCGGGCTGTTGCGTGTTGCATCGTTAGTGGACAGCTGGCAGATAAAAAGATCCACCTGTTGCTTTGGATCAAGCCTGTCGCGCATACGCTCGATGTAGGAATCCTCACCATTATCAATCAGCGTGGTTCCGTTGACCGCTTCTTTGATGCAGGTACAGCTGTCTTTCTTCGCTATGTACTCCGCAAACGAATTGTTGTGGGCAGCAAAGCCCTTCGTCACGGAGGATCCCAAAAATACAACTGTTTTTCCTTTTAACGGACTTGTTTTTTTAAACGGAATACGGGAAACATCGTATCGGACGGAATTTCCCTTTTTAAAATAACCTGTTTTCTTATTCATGCTATATATGCCGCCGACAGCTAAGGCTGCGCCTCCCGCGGCCAGGATTCCGGCTATTATTTTTGCATCCATCGCAAAACCTCCATTATCTGATTCAATACCACTTCACAGATCCTGTCGGATCTTTTTTTCGAATACCCCTATCTTACATCATTTTTCCGAAAATGCAAGTAAACTTTGTTGTCGATTTTGTTCCGATTTTGTTAACAAAATACGGATTTTCTGTGTTCTGGTCGAATCCTGATCGATTCCGGCGATTTTTTTATTCTCTTTCCTTCAAAAACCATTGACTTTCAAGTGCACTTAAATGATATATTAGAAGCAACGTAATTACTATTCTTTCTGTACTTCCAGAGTCCTTCCACGCCTGCTTTACGAAAACCTCTGCGAATACAGAAGCATTGCAAAGGAGAAAATTCTACTATGAAAGAAACAATTTTAGGCAATCACCTGCGAAAAGTTCCTTCCATTGCAGTCGGATGCATGCGGCTTTCCGAAAAATCGAAGGACGAGATGAATCATTTTATCCACTCCGCGCTGGAGCAGGGCGCATATTTCTTTGATCACGCGGATATCTACGGCGGCGGCATGAGCGAGACTGTGTTCGGTGAGGCATTTTCCGGCGATCCGTCCCTGAAACGGGAGGATATTTTTCTCCAGTCCAAATGCGGCATCCGCCAGGGCTTCTATGATCTGTCGAAAGACCACATCCTGGAATCCGTCGATGGTATTTTAAAACGTCTGCAGACGGATTACCTCGATCTTTTGCTGCTTCACCGCCCGGACGCCCTCGTAGAGCCAGAAGAAGTTGCAGCAGCGTTTGATGTTCTGTTTGAGAGCGGAAAGGTCCGCCATTTCGGTGTTTCCAACCACAAGCCGATGCAGATTGCACTTCTGCAGAAATATCTCCGCCAGCCACTCGTTGTCAATCAGGTACAGTTCAGCATTCCGGTTTCCAACCTTGTTGCAAATGGCATGGAAGTGAACATGGAAACACCGGGTTCGGTTGACCACGATGGCAGTCTGCTCGATTACTGCCGTCTGCACGATATTACCCTGCAGGCATGGTCTCCGTTCCAGATGCCATCATGGAAAGGATGTTTTCTTGGAAGCGACGAGTACCCGGAACTGAACCGGAAAATCCGTGCACTGGCCGAAAAATACAGCGTCAGTGATACCACGATTGCGGCAGCGTGGATTCTGCGCCACCCGGCAAATATGCAGCTTGTCACAGGTACGGCAAGCGAAAACCGCCTGAAAGAGATTATCGCGGCATGTGCTATTACGCTGACGCGGGAAGAATGGTATGAGCTGTATCTGGCGGCAGGCCATCCGCTTCCGTAAGTTTTTCTGTCCGCCTGCCCATATGCGGAACAAGGCTAAAATCCCCTTTTCGGATCCGTGATTGATTTATAACATCGGAAAAGCATTCCTTTGGATCTTATCGATCTTCTGGAATGCTTTTCCCTTTTCCTTTTCTTTTTTCATGCAGCTATCTGCAATCCGCATTGGCTGCCTGCCCATAACCAAATAACTGCTCCGCAGTTTATCAGAAGAAGCTTGCATTCCTCCTGATACAGGCAAGTCCCCAACCACTGCTTATTACTTTTCGTACTCGAAGCAGGTGACTTACTTGATTCGGTTAAATCAGATCTCTCCCACCAGATATCCCTGTTTTCCGTTGCGCAGGAAGATCGGCAGTGTTTCGATCGGCGCCTCGATTTCGTAGGCTTTTCCGCCCTCATAAACATCACCGGTATTTGCCAGCGTCCAGGACGCACCGGCCGGCAGATAAACGGTACGGCTCGTTGCTTTTGGCCGGACAATCGGTGCTACAAGGATGTCGGAGCCGAACATGTAAGCATCGGAGATGTCCCAGCATGCTGCATCTTCCGGGAACTCATAGAACATCGTTCTCATGACCGGTGTTCCTTTTTCGTGTGCTTCTGCCATCAGGCTTCTCGTGTAATCGCGCATTTTTTCGCGGACACCGATGAATTTTGTCAGGATTTCATAATTTTTCTCTCCGAAGCTCCATACCTCGTTGTCAGCTCCGGTTCCCTCACGCACTTCGCCAGCCTTGTTGATGATTTCTTCTCTCGGTCCTCGGTTTCCGTGAATACGCATAACCGGGCAGAAGGTACCAAACTGGAACCAACGCACAAGCAGCTCCTGGAAGTCCGGATCTTCGGTCACACCGCCGTGGAATCCGCCGATATCGGTTGTCCACCACGGAATGCCGCACAATCCCATATGAAGGCCTGCGCAGATCTGTTTGCGGAAGTCCTCGTAGGTTGAGAAAATATCGCCGGACCACACAAGGGCTCCGTATTTCTGGCTTCCGAGCCATGCACAGCGGACGAGGTTGACGATATCCTCCTGGCCGCTCTCTTTCTGGCCCTCGTAGAACATACGGGAATACTCTCTTGGATAAATATTTCCGATCTCTTCCACCGGGCCTGCGGCGTAGCGGTAGCACTCGTACTCATAGGTTGAAAACTCCGGTTCAGCCTCATCGAGCCAGAAGGTGCGGATGCCGAGATCTGCATAATTTTTCTTTACTTTCTCCCATACATACTTTCTTGTTCTCGGATTTGTTGCATCCAGGAAGACATTATTTCCATGGAACAGCATCTGTACATCAACACCTGCGTTGCTCTTCACGAGGAGTCCCTGCTGTTTCATTTCTTCGTAATTCTCGCTTCTCCAGTCGATCTGCGGCCAGATGGAAACCATCGTCTCGATGCCCATCTCATGCAGCTCGTCGATCATTGCTTTCGGATCCGGGAAATATTCTTCATCAAAACGATAATCACCGCATCTTGGCCAGTGATAATAGTCGATGACAAAGACATCCAGCGGAATGCCGCGTTTTTTGTACTCGCGTGCCACATTCAGTACCTGCTCCTGATTGTAGTAGCGCAGTTTGCACTGCCAGAAGCCAAGGCCGTACTCCGGCATCATCGGAACTTTACCAATGGCATCTGCAAAGTGCTCTTCAATTTCTGCCGGGGTATCGCCTGCGGTTACCCAGTAGTCGAGCTGCTTTGTGGTGCGTGCCAGCCATTCCGTTGTGTTCGTTCCGAAATGAACCTCACCGACCGCTGCATTGTGCCACAGGAAGCCGTAGCCAAGGCTCGATACATAAAACGGAATGCTCGCCTGCGAATTACGGTGCGCCAGTTCCAGGTTGCATCCCTTCAGGTTCATTCGCTCCTGCTGATACTGTCCCATACCGTAAATCTTCTCATCCGGGTTGGAATCGAAGGATACTTTCAGCTGATAAGCGCCGCCCTTCAATGCACGGTAATCGTGTGCGCGCAGGCAGAGCGCTCCGCCGTTCGCGATCTCGGAGAGCAGCACCTCGCCCTTCTGATTTAAGAACGTAATCCGCAGCTTCTGTCCCCACGGCTGAACCTCGAGAACCGCCTGGATTTTACCGTTTTTGATCGTCGCTTTCCGTTCATCCACCAGCTCAATTTCCGCTTCCACCGGTTCCGGATCAAGCAGTGCAATGCTTCCCTCTTCTATCTCCGAAAGAAGTGTACCTCTCACCCGAAGACTGTCCTTCTGCCACGGCTCCACCCGGACCGTCTCCCCATCCTGCCGGAAAATCAGCGCATTTCCCTGTTTCTCAAAATACTGCATAAAAACCTCCCTTTCCAGAACCCGCCGTTCCAAACGCATGCATGGGCTCTGCTCTTTTCGTTTGCTTTCTACTTAGCATTATACTAACATTTCCGGCAGAATACTTGATCTTAATTTTCATGTTCTAACACTATTTTGATCTTTTTCAATTATTTCCCATTGAAATAAAGCTCTTTCTTAAGGAATCGGAATTCGCCTTTCCCCTGCGTCCGTTTTTCAACGCAAAGAACCCCCGGAGCCATTACAGCCCCGGGGGTTCTCATTCTTTCATTTATTATGCAAGCTTCAAAGTATTAACCTTAACTCCAGGTCCCATAGTAGGAGCCAGAGTAACGCTCTTCAGGTACTGTCCCTTCAGAGTAGCCGGTTTTGCTTTGTTGATTGCACCGATCAGCGTCTGGAAGTTGTCGCTTAACTGCTCCTCAGTAAAAGAAGCTTTTCCGATTGGCACGTGGATAATGTTTGTTTTGTCAAGACGATACTCAATCTTACCTGCTTTGATCTCTTTAACGGCTTTGGTAACATCCATAGTTACGGTACCAGCCTTCGGGTTTGGCATTAAACCTTTCGGTCCAAGTACACGGCCCAGACGACCAACAACACCCATCATATCCGGTGTAGCAACAACAACGTCGTAATCAAACCAGCCATCGTTCTGGATTCTCGGGATCAGCTCCTCAGCTCCAACGAACTCTGCACCTGCTGCAACAGCCTCATCAGCTTTTGCGCCTTTAGCGAAAACAAGGACAC
Source organism: Blautia sp. AF26-2 (assembly GCF_003460955.1). Lineage (NCBI taxonomy): Bacteria > Bacillati > Bacillota > Clostridia > Lachnospirales > Lachnospiraceae > Blautia > Blautia sp. AF26-2. The sequence goes on from NZ_QTWD01000014.1 coordinate 52,222, forward strand.
GAACCTGTTTTCCGGTACCGTGCGGCAGAACAACTGCTCCACGGATCTGCTGGTCTGCGTGACGTCCGTCACAACCAGTTTTGATGTGAACTTCGATTGTCTCGTCAAATTTAGCAGTAGCTAATTTCTTAACTGTGGAAATAGCATCTGCCGGATCGTACTGAATGCTACGATCAACTGCTTTTGCAGCCTCTAAATATTTCTTACCATGTTTCATTGTCTAATAACCTCCTGGTGGTAGTTGCGGGAATCTCCCTCCCACGTCAATACGAGAAGATGTAAACTCTTCTTCTAAATTAGTCCTCTACAACGATACCCATACTTCTTGCGGTACCTGCGATCATGCTCATAGCTGCCTCAACAGTTGCTGCATTCAGGTCTGGCATCTTCATCTCTGCGATCTCACGAACTTTGTCCTTAGAGATAGTAGCAACTTTCGTTTTGTTCGGAACGCCGGAACCAGATTTCAGGTTGCAGGCTTTCTTAAGCAGAACTGCTGCCGGAGGAGTTTTGGTTATGAAGCTGAAACTTCTGTCTGCATATACAGTGATAACTACAGGGATGATCAGGTCTCCCTTATCTGCTGTTCTTGCGTTGAACTCTTTGGTAAACTGTACGATGTTTACTCCGTGCTGTCCAAGTGCAGGTCCAACCGGTGGTGCTGGTGTTGCTTTACCAGCAGGAATCTGTAATTTGATATATCCTGTAACTTTCTTTGCCATTTTACGGCACCTCCTAAATAAATGTGGTAATTGCGGGAATTTCCCTCCCACGAAACGCCCCTGGGGCATTTCTTACATCTTCTTGACTTCTGCGAAACTTATTTCTACCGGCGTTTCGCGGCCGAACAGCTCAACATTGATGGTAACCATCTGTTTTGTATCGTTGATACTCTGAATCAGTCCGGTTGTATCCTTCCATGCGCCGCCTGTTACAACGACTGCATCGCCGACTTCAAGGTCAAGCTCAACCTTTTCCTCACCACCGGTGATTCCAAGGTTCACCATTTCCTCATCCGTAAGCGGTACCGGCTTGGATCCCGGTCCTACGAAGCCCGTAACACCTCTGGTATTGCGGACAACATACCAGGTATCGTCGTTCATGATCATGTTGATCAGAACGTAGCCCGGAAACAATTTCCGGAGTACCTGTTTCTTGGTTCCGTTCTTGACTTCAACAACTTCTTCCATAGGAACACGTACTTCCAAAATCTGATCCTCAAGATGACGGTTCTCAATTGTTTTCTCAATATTGGCTTTTACTTTGTTTTCATAGCCCGAATAGGTGTGGACTACATACCAGTTTACTTCTGACATTCTGACACCTTTATCCTTATTTGATCAATAAATTGACGAACTCGATTACAGCGCTGTCAACCAGGGTGATTAACCCGCAGGTTACTGCAGAGATCGCTACGACTGCAACGGTCTGCTTGCCCAGCGTTTTGTTGTCAACCCAGATGATTTTTCTGAACTCTGCTTTCAAGCCCTTGAACCAGCTCTTTTTGGATGCTTTTTTTTCAGTTTCTGCCATTGGATCACCTCTTACCAAAGATTATTTGGTTTCTTTGTGCATTGTGTGCTTTTTGCAGAATCTGCAGTACTTCTTTGTCTCCATTCTCTCAGGATGGTTCTTTTTCTCTTTTGTCATGTTGTAATTACGCTGTTTGCATTCAGTACATGCCAATGTGATTTTTACGCGCACGACTTCCACCTCCACTGTGTATTTGCGTTATCGCTTGTGATCCTTGCGGATCAGCGGCGGTCTCTTCATTTCTGCCCTGCTTTTGCTGCTCGTACTTCAGCAATTTCAGGCATAAAAAAAAGACCTTCTTCCATGTCGCTGGTTTATTGTATCACAGGAACTGCCTGTTGTCAACAAAATTCACCAAAGTACGCTGAGATTTTTTATCAGGATCGTATCGTTCACCGGTGTCCGGCGAGCTGTAACACCCTGTTTGTTTGAGACGGTTCCGGACAGGAAATGGTTCTGCGCGCAATTTTTCCTGCGCGCAGAACCGTTCTCCTATTCTTTCCCTAAAAAAAGCCTTACGCATCCGATCTGGAATACGCGTTTTTCATCTGGTTGCTGAGTTCAAAGAGTACCTTGTGCAGTGTTGCACCTGTCTCTTTTTTCAGCATTTCAGCGATTTTGTTGTTTGCTTCTTCTCTCAATTGTGTCTGTTTTGTTTCGTCTGTCTCCCCTGCAAGCAGCGCATCGTACTGATGGATCAGTGCATGGCCTTTTGCCATCACCTTTTCCTGATACCGCTCAATGTGGAAGATAGAAGACTTATAGGATGCATCTGCCATTGCTGCTATCATGCGGCTTGCCCAGTAGAAATTATCTGTGGAAACCTCTCCCGTTGTGTTGGAAAGATACTCCGGTGTTGTCGTCACATCGGTGTAGAACGGAACCAGCACATTGAATGCATTTGACGCAAATGCAATCCACTGCAAAATGCCGTTGTCTCCTTTGTGATCCGGGCGCATCTGGATGACAGAAAGGAAATCGGTCCGGTTGACACCGATGGATCGGTATGCCCCTTTCCACGATTTATCGCCGTATGCGGCATACGGGTCGTACGGTGTTCCCTGATAGTGGGAGGACAGTACGTATTTCACATCCTCTACGGTGATCTTCTTCTCCGGAACCATCATCCACGGAATATCGTCAGATACCGGTGTGTAATCGGCATCCGGTCCGTCCCATTTTTTCGTGTGCGGGTTCAGACAGCGCTCCATGAACCAGGCACGCGGTGTATTGTAAACGTGATCGGAATCATCGTGGCTTCCGAAGGCATCGCGCGGATTAAAATTTCCATCCATAGAAAGATCCAGATGATATGTTTCAATAAATTCTTTCAAGTCTGCTGAGCACATATATTCCTTCTGTTCGCCGAGTGCATCCTCCAGATCAAAATGGTCGATGCCAAGCTGGTTCGGCATGGCCACATAATGGTCATCCGGCACTTTCACTGCCATCCAGTGATGGCCGCCGATCGTCTCCAGCCACCAGATCTCATCGTGGTCCTGAAATGCAATGCCGTTCATCTCGTATGTACCGTACTGCTCCAGCAGGCTGCCCAGTCTTTTGACACCTTCTCTGGCGCTTTTAATATAAGGAAGAACAATATAAACGAGGTCCTCCTCGCCGATTCCGCCCGGAACCTCTTCTTTTCCGTCTTCCGCCGGCTGATAAACGACAAGCGGATCAGCACCCAGCACACGCGGATTCGATGTGATTGTCTCGGTCGCAGTCATACCGACCTGCGCTGCATTCACGCCGCTTGCCGCCCAGACACCCTCGCCTTTTTCTGCGTTTGGCACTGCAGTGTACCGCATCGGATTGTCCGGAAGCTCAATGGTCAGATGAGAAATCTCGGTTTTATAGGTTCTCGGCTGCTCCTCCGGGTGAATCACTACAAATTTTTTCGATGTATAATGGCCTGCACCGGAATCGTCGTTTCGCGCGATCATGGTGGAACCGTCATACGATGCTTTCTTTCCAACTAAAATGGTTGTACAAGGCATAGCTATAGCCCTCCTTTTGCTGTCTTATGCTTCCGATTATGACACTTCCAGCTGCGATTTGCAAGCACCATGTCATCTGTCGTTTTCTTCCTTTTTTACAAAATAAACCGTATCAATTCCTTCTCCCCTGTCATCCTTCAGCCGCCGGACAAGACTATATCCCAGCTTGTCCAGGATATGCTCCTGGGCCCCGTTCGTGGACCAGGTACGGAGAGTAATCCGGCTTCCCGGAAATTTTGCCGCGATGTCCTTTTCTGCTTCTGCATACATTACCTCCGAAATTCCCTGTCCGCGGTAATCCGGCCAGACGCAGAGGGTGGTCAGATAGCAGGAATCCGGATATGCTTCCAGATTTTCACAGTTAAAATGATCCTTCCAGGTCATAAAGGCCCGCACGACTCCCTCTTCCTTCCACAACACCACATGCTGACTGCAGATATTCTCCAGATATTCTGCAATTCCATCCGTCTTTTCTTCTGTCTCGGCCCAGTTCGTCTGGGATGTACTGTTGCGGTGGGAAAGCGGCGGAACGAAATCCTGATCGCACAGCTCCAGCAGCCGCCGGATTTCTTCTTTCTCTTTTGGGTCCTCTATCCCGTCCCTTACAACGACTCTGCTCTCGCAGCACATCCACGGAAGCTGGCATACGAGTGCTACGGCTGCACACATGCCATCTTCTACGCTGGCGGCATCGAGCCATTCTTCTCTGGTATGCGCTCCCCCGCCCCGGCAGAAACCGACACAGATGGCAGGAATATGCCGCGACAATGGGATATTACAGTCTGTGGATGCTTCAGAGCATACCGGTTCTTCCCCATCGGCTGCTTTCAGCGTTTTCTGTGCGCACCGCGTCATACGTGCCATCTGGACAGGATCGGTTTCTCTTGCGCACGGCCGCTTTCCGACGAGCTCACAGGAATACTGTACCTCCTCACTCTGGCGTGCTGCTATGGTTTCCTCCAGATATGTTTCGCAGGCTTCCAGACTCCTGTAATCCTCCGAACGGAATTCAAACAGCATGGAGGCATCCTGCGCAATCGTATTAACAGAGGTTCCTCCCTCTATTTTTCCCACATTGTATGTTGTATGAGATGCTGCATCCGTCTGAAAACGGTAAAGCTCTCCGATCAGACCCGCAAGCTCTGCAATGGCATTTTTTCTTCCGAAATTCAGGAAAGAATGACCGCCCTTTGTTTTTGCCGAAATCCGATACCGGACAGACCCGATGCAGATGGGATACATTTTATCCCGATACAGGTCAAAGGCTGCCATTCCACACAGATTTTTTTCATAATGGTCGACAAGCGCGCGAACTCCGCACAGATTGCCAAGCCCTTCTTCTCCCAGATCCGCTGCAAAAATCAGACCGCATGGAAGCTCCGGCTCTGTCTCATGAACGTATTTTGCCGCCATCAGAAGCATCACGACATTCACGGTATCGTCTGTGATGCCGGGACAACGCCAGATCATTCCGTCTTCTTTAATCTCCAGCGGCTCCTCCAGCGAAAACACAGTGTCCAGATGCGCCGTATACAGAACCTTCTTTTCCTGTTCCGGCCGATACTCCCAGATTACATTTCCAAGCTCATCCGTATGAACTGACTCCATGCCCTGCTGTTTCATCCATTCCATGCAATATGCGATTCTCTGATCCTCTTTTCCCGTTTCCGTCGGGGTCAGTGTCAGCTCCCGCAGCGTCTGCAGCGCAAGTTCTTTGTTGTTCCGGCAAAAGTTTCGGTATTCCTCTTCTATTTCCCATTTTTTACGCATGAAGTACAATCCTTCCTTCTTTGTATTCCCATTCTGTTCCATATCTCTTGCTCACGCGGGTGAGATATTCTGCAATTTTTTCTGCTGTTTTTTCGTCTGCTACGTACGGAATATTTTTTTCTGCGTTTTCCCTGTCCATACCAAGCTCGACCGGCAGAAGCTCCAAATGTGTGCATTTCCCCTGACAGATCTCGAAATACGGCAGCACACTCCGATAGACCTCCGGAATTTCGTAGAGGGAATGTGAGGACTGCTCCTGCCGCCTGGCGATTCCGATGGATGCTGCCGTGTGAATATTCAGACCATATTTTTCCATGTAGTCCGCAGGCAGAAGGCGTACATACTGATTTTCAAAAATAAAATTTCCGAGGCAGTAGAAAATCGGACAGTCATGATACAGTTCGATTCCCTTCAGCTGATGCGTTCCGCCCCCGATCACCGCGCTGGCGCCCGCATCGATACAGGCGTGTGCAAATTCCTCCAGAAAATAATCCGCTTCCTCGTCATTGTCCTTACGGATTTCATGGGAATGTACCATAACCAGGACTGCCTCACATGTCATCTTCGCTTCCCGGATTGCATCGACGGTGCGTTTCACATCGATCGGATTCGGGCTGGAGCTTCTTCCCTCTGTTCCGTCCTTGCTGATTTCAAACATTTTCCCGCCAAATTCCATGATACCCTCGGGAAGCGGAGCGATAAATCCCTCCTGCCGGTGCAGATCCCGCAGTCCGTTGATTCCGGTCACCTCTGCAATCTTTGCAAGATCCTGCGCATGTTTCTCCGTAATGGTATATTTTTCCGAAAAGCGCAGCGGATTTAAGCCCGGCCTGCCAGGCTGCCGTTCCGTCTGGCTTCCCGCCCTGGCTGCATTTTCAAAGGTAGAACAGATATCAATCACCGCAATCTGTCCCGCTGTTGTGTCCAGAATAGCAGGACGCGATGCTTCGTAAAGATTTTTGCCTGCTCCGGCATATGCCACATCCTTTTTTTTCAGTTCGCTGATCGTAGATGCAAGTCCTTCGTAGGAATAATCCATCGTATGATTATTCGAAATCCCAAGAAAATTAAAACCGTAACGCAGGGTATCTTCCAGACACTTCGCATCTGCAGTCAGCCATGTTCCGCCGGAATACGCCGATGCGTAACAGCTGCCGTCCGATATCGTTGTTTCCAGATTCGCCATCCGAACCTCTCCCTGCATCAGAAATTCGCGAATCGGCAAAACATCCTGATATCCCGGCAGAAGCCGTTTCATAATCAGAATATCACCCGCCGCCGATACTCTTATTGTTCTGTTCATTCTTTTTTTGCCTCCCGAACGATTCCTGCTCTCTGCTTTTAGAATCGCATCTTTATCCATTCTTATTTTTTCGTAACGGTTCAAAAGTCCCATCCCGGTTTTTCTTTCCTTTTACATGGTTCCAAATCGTTACTTTTTCTCTCTGTATCTGCTGCTTCTTTCTACCAGATCCGCAAAAAGGCGGTTCATCTCCGGCGCTGAGTGGATCAGCCCTTCCGGATGCCACTGTACGGCCACAATCTGTCCGTTGCGGCTTTCTATCGCCTCGATGGTTCCATCCGGCGCCGTTGCTGAAACCACGATGTCCTCTCCCGGCGTACGCACTGCCTGATGATGCATGGAGTTTACCGCATGGGTTCCCGCCCCAAGGATTTCTGCCAGATGGGTTCCCTCTTTAATTTCTACATGGTGATGCAGATACGACCGCTCCAGGGACTGCAGATGCAGAATTGTAGTTTCCTTCTGTGTATAGATATCCTGGTACAGATCACCGCCGCACAGGACATTTAAAAACTGAATTCCTTTGCAGATGCCAAGCATAGGCATTCCCATCTCTTTTGCTGCCCGTCCAAGTGCAAACCATGCCTCGTCGATCTCCGGGCGGATGGTCTGGATCTGCGGTTTTGGCTCTTCCCCATAATACCACGGATTTAAGTCCTCTCCGCCGGGAACCAGAATTCCGTCGCACACAGCAAGTATGCCTTCCGGATCCGCTTTCATGGCAACTGCCGGAATTGCCATAGGAATTCCGCCGTTATTCAGAACTGATTCGATATAATCGCTGTTGACATACATTCTCTCCGCACTTGAAAAAAGTCCCGGCTGTGTTTTATACGTATTTCCCAAGATTCCAATGATCGGTTTTCTCACTTGTAAACTCTCCTTTTTTACCAGATATGCCGAAAACGGCTTCACCTTTCCTGTGAACCCGCTTCCGGCATGCTTTTTCTTTCGTTATCGAATATTTTACAGTACATCCTGATGGCAGATATGACGGATCTTTTCCTCATCTAAAGCACGAATGACATTGGCTGCCATTGCGCTTGCTGCCTCCAGGTCTTCTTTTGCGCAGAAATTGTAATGGCTGTGCGCATAGCGGGATGGAACACCAAGCACCAGACACGGAACTGCTTTTCCTGTCACGCTGATTTTTGCTGCGTTTGTACTTCCGCCTCTTCTTACACTCTCCTGGTATTTGATTCCGCATTTTGCTGCCACTTCCTCGGCCAGTGAAATAAACTGCGTATTGGAAATATAGCTGTTGTCCAGGATACGAATCTGAACACCCTTCTTCATGCAGCCCTGTGCCTGTCCTGCGCTGATGAAAAAGTCATCGGAAGGAGATCCTTCAAATACAATGGCAAGATCCGGTTTTACAATCTGGCTCGTTACCACAGCACCGCGGGTTCCGACCTCCTCCTGCGCCGCAAAGGCACCGACAACATTAACTGCAAGAGAAGCCTGCTCCTTTTCCAGCTGTTTCATCGTATCTACGATGCACGCGCAACCGGCACGGTTGTCAAATGCTTTTCCGAAGCAGATTTCATGCTCTGCATCGTATTCAAAGGTTACATCCGGCATCATCGGATCACCGATATGGATTCCGAAAACGTTTTCAACCTCCTCGCGGCTGGTTGCTCCGACATCCACATACATTTTTTCAATTTCCAGAGTCTGACTGCTGCGTTCCGCTGTTGTCATGAAATGAACCGGTTTTGCGCAGATAATACCATGTACCATTTTTCCGGATCTGGTGCGGATCCATACCGCATGTGCCGGAAGGCTGGTCAGATGAAAGCCGCCAAGCATGATAATGCCAAGGCATCCGTTGTCCTGGATATTCTGTACCATGAAACCGCATGCGTCCAGATGGGCATCCAGCTGGATGACCGGACGGGAATCCTGCTTTGTTCCCGGCATCCGCACATACAGGTTATTCATTGCGTCATTTTCTACATCAAATTCTTTGCAGTAATCTGCTATGGTACGGATGACATCCTCCTCAAATCCACTTGGTCCAAATGCATCGGAAAGCTTACCAAACATTTCTATATCCATTGTTTTATCCTCTTTTCTTTGGGTTTCTATCAGATTTATATTCTTAATATACAACAAAGCAGTGTGCTGTGACAATATCCATCCAGCGATCTGTCTCCAGCTTATTTGTGAAGGTATCTACCCTCTGCATTCCCGGATAAAACGACATCGTGTACGCTTTTTTCCAGTCTTTATAGGTTACCTCATATGTAAAGTGCTCCGGAAGAGCCACCTGACACTCTTTTTTCTGTCCGGCAACTGCCTTTTTTACCCCTTCCCGGATTTCGGATATCACTTTTCCTTTCGCTTTGCACCACGTTGCCGCACCGACACCATGCTTCGTTTCCACTGTCGTAATGCCCGGAATCAGTTCTTTGGCCTGACGGCAGATCTCCTCATCTCCGGAAAGAAACAGCACCGGTACGTGATGTGATGCTGCTGTATAGCTGTTCAGCATGCACTCACTCATCACTTTTCCATTCAGATGAATATACAGGCTGTTTCCTGTCGATGTGTGGCTGATCGAAAAATTGGGATCTCCTGCCGGTGCATGGTATCCAAGATACAGTACGCCGTCATAGCTGTCGTCGATACCATACATCATATTATACGGATGACCACTCTTTCCCCGGATCAGGGTGACATACTCCGGCATTTTCAGCGGGTCAATGTTGGATGCATCTCCGTGACCGTCCTTTACGACAATCTCATCCGCGCCCGCTTCATGTGCTGCTTCGCATGCCGCAACGACCTCTTCGGTCATCTCCTCTGCAAATCTCTGGTATACGCTTTCCTTCTTATGTGTTTCATCGGTCAGTGCCACTCCGGCACAGCCCTCGATATCTGCACTGATAAAAAGCTTCATTTCTGCTGTTCCCTTCTTTCTTTATCATAAAGATGACAATATACGTAATGTCCGTCATCCACTTCATACCGCTCCGGCGCCTGTGTTTTGCAGCATTCCATGCATTTTGGACATCTGGTATGGAATTTGCAGCCTGTCGGCGGCTTGTGGGCGGATGGGATGCTTCCCTCAAGCAGAATTCTTTCTCTTTTTGCCGTCGGATCCGGAACCGGAACTGCAGAAAGCAGTGCCTGCGTATACGGATGCATCGGATTGCTGTAAATTTTCTCTTTTTCTCCGACCTCCACGAAATTGCCGAGATACATAACGCCGACACGGTCACTGATGTATTCCACAACGCTCAGGTCATGTGCAACAAAAATATAGGTCAGATCCAGGTCATGCTTCAGTTCATTTAAAAGATTCAGAACCTGCGCCTGAATAGACACATCCAGTGCCGAAACCGGTTCGTCTGCGATGATCAGAGACGGTTCTACCGCAAGTGCACGGGCAATTCCGATTCTCTGACGCTGACCGCCGGAAAATTCATGTGGATAACGGTTTGCATGGTAGTCATCCAGTCCTACCCGGTGCAAAAGATCCAGCACTTTCTTTTCCAGATCCGCTTTATCCTGATACAGATGATGCACCAGCAGCGGCTCTGCAATGATATCAAAAACGGACATTCGTGGATTCAGGGACGCATACGGGTCCTGAAAAACCATCTGTACTTTTTTCCGGATGGAACGCATTCTCCGGTCATTGTACTCTGTAATATCTTCGCCATCCAGATACACATGGCCCGATGTCAGATTTTCCAGTTTGCAGACGCCTCTTCCCAGTGTGGATTTTCCGCAGCCGGACTCGCCTACAATTCCGAATACCTCGCCTTTTTTCACCTCAAAGGTAACTCCGTCTACCGCTTTGACGAATTCCTTTTTCCCAAATCCGCTTCCGGCAACCGGATAATAAATTTTCAAATCCTCTACTCTAAGTAATGTATCTGACATCCTAGTCACCTGCCTTCTCTACGTGATCTGTTTTGAGCTGTCCGCTTTCGCAGAGCCAGCATCTGCTGATATGGCCTTCTTCGATCTGGAAAAATCCCGGTTCTTCCTCGCGGCATTTTTCCGAAGCGTATGGACATCGCGGCTCAAATTTGCAGCCTTTCGGCATATATTTCGGGTTTGGAACGTTACCCGGAATCGACTTCAGTTCTTTTCCGGCGTCTCCCAGTCTCGGAATCGATCCCAGCAGTCCCTTCGTATACGGGTGGGACGGATTGGCGAAAATTGTTTTTACATCTCCGCGCTCTACCACGCGGCCGCAGTACATAACGGCAACATCATCGCAGACCTCTGCAACGACGCCAAGATCATGTGTAATAAACAGGATGGATGTACCTGTCTCTTTTTTCAGCTGATTCATCAGATCCAGAATCTGTGCCTGAATCGTTACATCCAGCGCAGTCGTCGGCTCATCCGCAATCAGGATTTCCGGCTTGCATACAAGCGCCATGGCAATCATGACCCTCTGTCTCTGTCCGCCGGAAAGCTGGAACGGATACTCCTTCATCATATGCTCCACACGCGGAACACCCGTTTTCCGGAGCATGTCCTCTGCCTTTTTCAGTGCCTCTTTTTTTGATATTTTTTCGTGCTGCAGAACGCATTCTGCCACCTGGTCTCCAATCTTCATGACCGGGTTCAGACTGGTCATCGGTTCCTGGAAAATCATGGAAATCTTGCTTCCGCGCAGCTTTCTCTGCTGTTCCTTCGTCAGCTTTACAATGTCATCGCCATCCAGCAGGATTTCGCCGTCAGCAATTTTTCCTTTCGTTCCGGCCAGTAATCCCATCACAGAGAGGGATGTCACGCTCTTTCCACTTCCCGACTCGCCTACGATGCCAAGCGTTGCGCCGCGTCGAAGCTCCACATCGACACCGTCTACTGCTTTGATCACACCGCCATCGGTATAGAAATACGTATGTAAATTTTTTATCTCAAGTACGTTATCAGTAGCCACTTCTGCTCCTCCTTATCAATCGGAAAGTTTCGGATCGAGTGCATCGCGAAGTCCGTCGCCTAACAGATTAAAGCTCAGTACGGTAAGGAAAATCGCAAGACCCGGGAAAATCGTCACATACATTGCGCTCGTCATATAGTTTCTTCCGTTGGAAAGAAGCAGTCCCCATTCCGGTGTCGGCGGCTGTGCTCCCATTCCCAGGAAGGAAAGGCTCGATGCCGTCAGAATGGAAGATCCAAATGACATGGAATACTGTACAATGATGTCCGGAATGGCTCCCGGTAGAATATGGTGAAACAGAATTCTCGCATCGGAAACACCGATGTTCCGTGCCGCCAGGACAAAAACGGAATTTTTCAGGGTCAGCGTTTTGCTTCGGACAAGCCGTGCGAAGGTCGGTGTAGAAAAGACAGCGACCGCAATCACAACGTTTGTCATGCCGCTTCCGAGGATTGCCACGATGGCGATTGCAAGAATCAGTCCCGGAAAAGCAAACAGGACATCGCAGATTCTCATAATAATAGAATCAATCCATCCGCCGTAATATCCGGCCAGAAGTCCGAGAATGGTACCACAGACTGCACCGACCGTAACAGCGCCGAATCCGACTGCAAGTGAAATCCGGGTTCCACAGACGATACGGGAAAACAGATCCCGTCCAAACTCATCCGTTCCAAACAGGTGCTTCATACTTGGTCCCTGCAGAATCGCATTATAATCATACTCATTGATTCCGTACGGCACAATTTTGCTTCCGAAAAACGCAAGGAAAATGAGAAAAATGATAAAACAAAGCGCAACTACTGCATTTTTCTGTTTTTTAAATTTTCGAACCATCTCAGAAAACGGAGTTTTAATTCTCTCCTGGTTCTCGGTCTGTACTTTTTTCTTTTCTTTCATTCCACTCATCTCCTACTGAAGTTTAATTTCCGGATTCAGAACCGCATAGAGGATATCGACAATCAAATTGATGACGATAAACTGCAGCGAAAAGATCAGAATCAGGGACTGGATTGCCGGATAATCTCTGTAATTGACCGATTCAATCAGAAGGGAGCCAAGGCCAGGATAGGCAAATACCGTTTCTGTGACAACAGAACCTCCCAGCAGAAAGCCGAACTGCAGACCCACAACCGTCACGACGGAAATCATGGAGTTGCGGAAAACATGCTTCCAGATCACAACCTTTTCTTTGATTCCTTTTGCTCTTGCTGTTCTAACGTAATCTTCTTTTAACACCTCAATAATGGAGGATCTTGTAAATCGTGCAATCACGGCTGCAATTCCGACGCCGAGTGTGATGGATGGCATAATCAGACTTTTCAGGCTCGTTCCGCTTGTTGTCGGCAGAATTCGGAGTTTTACCGCAAACAGCATAATCAGCAGAAAGCCGATCCAGAACGAGGGGAGCGAAATACCCGAGACCGCAATCGTCATTCCGGTGTAATCCTGCCATTTTCCCCTGTGGGTTCCGGACCACACACCAAAGAGCACACCAACAACCGAGCTCCACAGCAATGTGACAAATGCCAGACGAACGGTATTTCCGAATCTTCCCGCAACCTCCTTTGTAACCGGCTGCTTTGTGCGAAGGGAGGTTCCGAGATTTCCTTTTAAAAGTCCTGTCACGTAGGTAACATACTGTGTCGGAATGGATTTATTCAGGCCAAGCTCTTCTCTTACTGCCTCTACGTCATCCTGTGTTGCCTGCTCTCCTGCAACGAGTCTCGCCGGATCTCCCGGAATCAGGCGGACAAAGAAAAATACAAATGTAATAACAATAATCAGTGTGGGGATCGTACCCACAATACGCTTCAGTATATATTTTGGCATATTGTATCTCCTACTTTCATGCTTATCCTACAGGTACAATCCCACGGATCACTGCCTGCTTTCCTGTTTGTAAGAAACCGGCGCCCTCTTTTGATGGAAGGACGCCGGGGTCTTTTTCATATCCTTATTTCAGTCTGCCGTTATTCGGCTGCCATTCTGGCATTTCTCATGCCGATGCTTCCATCGCCTAACAGATATACTCCGGTAATGTTGTTGCTGGTTGCCCAGATGTTTTTATCGCTTGCGATGCAGAGCAGCGGGAGATCCTTCCATACGATATCCTGTACTTCTCCATAGATCTCACCACGTTTGTTTTCATCTGCAGTTGCAAGACCGTCTTTGAGAAGCTGATCTACTTTTTCATTCTCATAGTAGCTGATATTGTAGCTCATCGGCGGCTCAGACTCGGTTGCCAGCATCGGACGAAGTCCCCAGTCAGCATCACCGGTGGAAGTAGACCATCCGCTTATGTAGCAGTCAACCTCGGCATCTGCTCCTGCGCAGTCAGCTCCCTGAATCTTTTCATTCAGAACGGCACTTTCCATTCCGTTCAATTCCAGATCAATACCAACCTCAGAAAGCTGCTGTTTGTAGAACTCTGCTTTTTTCTGATTTGCTGTCGTGTTGCTGTACATCAGTGTTGTGGTAAATCCATCCGGATATCCTGCTGCCTTTAACAGCTCTTTTGCTTTTTCCGGATCGTAGGAATACGGATCATTTCCTTTGTAGTGCTGTACTTCTTCTCCTACCATAGAAGTTGCCACAGAACCGTAACCGTTCATAACGACCTGGATATATGCCTCTTTGTTGATTGCATAAGCCATTGCCTCACGAACCTTAACATCGTTGAACGGTGCTTTCTGTGTATTCATGAAGAAGTACCATACGGCGATGCTGTCGCCCATTCCAACGGATACGTTGCTGTCACCTTTTAAGGTGTCAACACTTTCTGTCGGTACAGACCACATAATCTGTGCGTCACCTGCCTGAATTGCAGATACACGGGTAGCACTTTCTGCAACCGGTTTGAATGTGATGCTCTTAAATCCTGCATCTGCATCTGCCAGAGCAGTTCCGCCGCAGACGTCTGCGTCATATCCCCACCAGTCTTTGTTCAGCTCTACCTTCATATGGTCACCGGCAACCCACTCAACAAATTTGTACTGGCCGGTTCCTACCGGTGCCTGTGCACAGGCATCTTCTCCTGCTTCAATCTGTTTCGGGCTCATGATCAGCGTAGCCGGATGTGCCAGGTTGCTGATGAAAGCACCGAATGACTGTGATAAATAAATTTTAACGGTATAATCATCTATCTTCTCTGCATGATCCAGAACATTGCAGAGGAATGTAGTACGTTTCAGTCCAAGGCTCTTGTCTGCCCATTTATTTACGTTTGCAATCAGGGCATCTGCATTCCACGGAGTTCCATCGGTAAAGCTTACGCCCTCACGAAGATGGATCGTATACTCGGTTGCTTCATCGTTTGCTTCGTAGCTGGTTGCCAGCATCGGAATGATCTGCATATTCTCATCAAATCCAAACAAACCGTCCATCATCATTCGCTGTACACCACCGGAAAGTGTATCGGAAGTATCCATCGGATCCATGGTGGTAAAGTCTACAGCTACCATTGCCGTAACATCAGAATCCTGGGATACCGACTCGCCTGCCGGAATCGTGATGGTATTCTCCGTACCTGCTTCTGAACCGGATGAGGTCGATGCAGCGGATGCTGTTGATGTGCTCTTACTTGTGTCAGAAGAACCTGTCGATCCACATGCTGTCAGTGCCAGTGCCGTTGCTGCTACAACCAGAGCACGCATTACATGTCTTTTTTTCATTGTTGTCTCCTCCTTTTCTGCAAGTGTTGCTGTTTTCTTTGTTCTTTCTTTTCACAGATAACAGAACCATGATATAAAAAAGAGCAAAGATGCCTTACCTTTTTTTTACAGCCCCTTTGCTTAATCGGTATTATAGATGTAATGCGTCACTATGTCAAAGCATTCTTCCTGATTTTTTCTTTTCTTTTTTGTCTTTTTGCATTTAGGTTGTTTATTTTCGTCAAAAATGATATAATTATCCTAATTTTTAACCCATTACCACTTTTTAGCAGGAAAAGAGGTCCCTTTATGAACAGAAAACAAAAGCTTGGCAACGTATTGATCATTTCTTCCCGGAAACGAATGCTTTCCGAATTTCAGTCTTATCTTCACTCCGTGCTCGGTGAATATCTCACCTTCAATACCCTTTTGAGAGAGCAGGCCACAGACCCCTCTCTCTTCCGGGGATACCAGTGCGTCCTTTTTCCAACCGCCCGCGCCATGGAAACCTTTCCGCTTACCCTTGACTCCTCCATTTTGCAGCTCCCCTGCGACCGCGTTTTCAACCATATGTTCCTGGATAAAATCATTCAGATTCCGCCGCACGAACGTGTCTATCTGGTAAACGATGATAAATATTCCACGCTCGCTATCATTTCCCAGTTTGAGGAATGCGGCATCACACAATATGACTTTGTTCCGTTTTATCCCGGATGCAAGGATACCGAGTCTGACATTCAGTTTGCCATCACCGCCGGCGAGCCGCAGCTCGTTCCTTCCCGCATTCCCAATGTGCTGGATATCGGCAACCGCATCATCGATATTTCCACTATTTTACAGCTCTGCGAATATTTCAACATTCCTCTGCAGACCGTAAACCGTGTATCGCGCAATTATGTCAATCAGATTCTTCACACCGTCAAGACCTCAGAAACTTACTATACAAATTATGTACAGACCGAACAGCTCATGCAGGTTATCCTGTTCTCTCTTCCCATTGGCATCTGTCTGTTTGGTGCGGATGGCCGCATTCAGTTCATGAACGCTAAATTTGCACATGCCTTCTCGCTTCCCTCCTCCAACTTTGAAGGACAGCCTTTTTCGGAATGTCTTCCGTCTGCCTACGCGGACACTGCTTTCGACCGCAACGGTGACTGGACCATTCTCCTTTCGGATCAGAAAACACAGATCACGTTAAGCGTTCTCTCTATGGTTTTTCCGGATACAGAACCTGTTTTTCTTGCGTTTCTTCCCGATGGCAGATCCACGGAAATGTCGGTATCGAAAGACGAAAAAACGGAAGAAAGCACTTTTTTTGCTTCCTCCCGTACCTTTTCACTTTCCCTGTCCCACGCAGATTCCGTCCAGAATCTGATGGCGCAGGCCAGACATCTTGCACTTTTTGATTTTCCGATTCTGATCCAGGGAGAAAGCGGTACACAGCGCCGGACACTCGCACGTGCGATCCACAATTTTTCGCGCCGCCACCATTATCCGTTTTCCGTTCTTCATTCTCCGGGAAATGATCTGACCGAAGCCTCCCTGCTCCAGCTTCTTGCCGAAACCAACCATGGCACACTCGTTCTTTCCCAGGTGGACCGTTTTCCGCTTTCCATTCAGGATCTGCTGGTCAATGTTCTTACCAATGTTCATGGTAACTTCTTTTCCGCACCGGAAACCCGCCGTTTCGATGTGCGGATCATTGCTATTGCGGATGATAACCTTTACAAAAAAGTAGAAAAAGGAACCTTCCTGCGGGAACTTTTTCACCTTTTAAGTGCTTCCGAGCTTCAGACAGTCCCGCTCCGCAGACGCAGGGAGGATATTCCCGATCTTCTCAATTACTTTCTGCTTCAGTTTTTCCACAACACCGATATGACCTGCGACCGGATCTTTTCGGAAGGGCTTCTGCGCTTTCTGAAGGAATATGCGTACCCCGGAAATATTCATGAGCTGTACAATCTGTCCTGCAGCCTGTTTACCCGGTACAGCAGCCATAAGCTGCAGCTTTCCGATCTGCCAACGTACCTCCGCTCCCGCCAGATGGCTGACGTTTCCCTCACCGACCTTCAATATCAGGTTCTTTCTTTCGTATCGACGCATCCGAAAGCAGGCCGCCTGGCAATCAAAAACGGACTGGCCGACGGAGAAACCTTTGTATCCGAAGCGGCTCTGCGCACCGTACTCGGAGAGCTTTCTTCCGCCGGTTATCTCATCGTGCACCGGACAAAAGGCGGATGTGAAATTTCCGAGCTGGGGCGTATGGTTCTGGAAAAATAATTCATTTCAGAAATCCCGGTATTTCCAGAAATTCGGCAAGGCTGCGGTATCTGGCTCCGTCCAGGCCTCTTTTTTCCTTTGCGGTTACCATAGAGTTCAGGATCGCTTCCTCCACAGCCTCTGCCGCTGCTTCAAATGCCTCGTTGATTTTTTCTTCTTTTATCCGGGCGCACGCTTCCACCTCACATGTACTCTTTGTGTCTACGCGGTTTGCTGTTGTAAATCCGATCATGATTTCACCGCTTCCGTGGCCGGTGTAGGCTCCTGTTCTGGCGATTCCAACTCCACAGCGGCGGATAATCCGGTACAGCTGCCGCTCCGATACCGGAAGGTCTGTTGCCAGAACCGTCATAATTGATCCCCGGTCTTCGGCGCTGCTTCCGCATTCTTCCTTCCGGATCCGCTCCAGAATCTTCTCTCCTGCCGGTTTTCCACTGATTTTCAAATCTCTGGTTGCCCCGAAATTTGACTGTACCAGAACACCAATGGTATATGTTTTTCCGTCAAGCACCAGCGTGCGGGATGCTGATCCGATTCCCCCTTTCAGCCCATAGCAGATAGTTCCTGTTCCGGCACCGATATCACCTTCCGCAAAGTCTGTATCCGCCTGCTCCAGTGCATGATACAGCTCTTTTTCCCCCACTACCCGGTTACAAATCTCATTGATTCTCGAATCATTACATTCTCCGACAACCGGATTGATGGAAAAAACATCTTCCCCTTCTTTTCGGGTCTGCTGTATCATCCATGAAATCATGGCATCCGCCACTTTTCCGACATTCAGTGTATTGGTCAGGGCAATGGGCGTTTCAAGAGTTCCGAGCTCCTGTACCTGCACAAGACCGCACGTTTTCCCGAAACCGTTATGCACGTAGGCAGACGCCAGGTACTTTTTCAGAAACGGATTGCCTTCTCCCGGCACAATCACCGTCACTCCGGTATGCTGATTTCCACTTTCCACCGTCGCATGGCCTACCCGCACACCGGGCACATCCGTAATTTTGTTTCGCGGTCCATTTTCATGATGTCCGATCCGATATCCGTAATCACTGATTCTTTTCTGTTTCATCCTGTTTCCTCCTCTTTTTATGATGTACTCCCGGAATTTTTCAGCTCACGCAAATACAGGCACAAAAAAAGACTCCGAAGATACATTTTTCTCTCACTTTACGCTCTCTTCTCTCTTCTGTCCATACCTCTTCCCACAATTTTTCTTCTTTTCTTTATATTTTTTCCATTTCTTTTAGAATTTGGACACACTTTGCTCACATATTCCTTTTATAATAAAGCTCGGATAGTTGATAAACCACTCACTATCTCCCCCCTCATAAAAAGATGGCGATATACTTTTGTATATCGTCATCTTTGTTTTTACTGACAAAAACGCCCCCGGGCGGAAAACGTAACCACTTCCGTTTTCCGCCCGGGGGCATTCTTTCTTCCTTTTTGCTCAGGCCTCTGCAGCAGCTTCCTCTGCTTCCGCTTCTGCCATCGCCTGTTCGTACTGTTTCAGGATAATGGTCTGAATTTTTTCTCTGGTTCCGGAGTTGATCGGATGTGCGATATCGCGGTACTCCCCGTCCGTAGCCTTACGGCTCGGCATTGCGATAAACAGTCCTTTTTCTCCTTCAATCACCTTGATATCATGTACAACAAATTCGTCATCGATTGTGATAGACACAACCGCCTTCATTTTTCCTTCTTTTGTTACCTTGCGTACTCTCACGTCTGTAATGTTCATAAACTTTTATGCCCCTTTCACCCCATAATCAGATGGCGTATCTTTCGTTTTTTTCGACAACAATTTTGATGCCGTCCTCCCCACAGTGATAGGAGTTTGCACGGATGGTGTCCCTGCTCTCCACAATACAGTTTTCAATGTGAGTGTTGTCTCCGAGATATACATCATTTAAGATGATAGAATTTTTAATCACACAGTTGTTTCCAACATATACCTTCTTGAACAAAACAGAGTTCTCAACCTGTCCGTTGATGATACAGCCGCTGGATACAAGAGAATTTTTCACTGTGCAGCCAGGATTGTATTTTGCCGGCGGAAGATCGTCGATCTTGGAGTAGATGCCCGGATACTGTCCGAAGAAGTAATCTCTTACCTCCGGTTTCAGGAAATCCATGTTGGTTCTGTAATAGGAATCTACGGTAGCAATGTTGCTCCAGTAGGTATTGATCTTGTATCCGTAAATCCGTTTCAGGTTTTTGTAACGGATTAAAATATCCTTTACAAAGTCGTAGCGGTCTTCCTGTGCGCTGCGCTCAATCATTTCGATCAGCTGGCGACGGCGGATGACATAGATACCGGTAGAGATCACGTTGGAGCTCGAAACCATCGGTTTTTCCTCGAACTCCTCGATGCGGCAGTCCTCATTCATCTTCAGGACGCCGAAGCGGCTGGTATCTGCTTCCTTGGAATCCGTGCATACCACGGTAACATCCGCACGTTTTGCAATATGGTATTCCAGTACCTTATTGAAATCCAGTTTGTATACGCCATCTCCCGATGCGATGACTACGTACGGTTCATGGCTGTTTTTCAGCCATGTCAGGTTCTGACTGATCGCGTCTGCCGTTCCACGGTACCACCAGCTGTTATCTGATGTAACGGTTGGAGAAAACACAAACAGACCGCCATGTTTTCTTCCGAAATCCCACCATTTGGAAGAGCTCAAATGTTCATTTAAGGATCTGGCGTTGTACTGTGTCAGGACAGCCACCTTCTGAATATGAGAGTTTGCCATGCTTGACAGCGCAAAATCGATGCTGCGGAAGCTGCCTGCGACCGGCATAGCTGCAACGGCTCTTTTATTGGACAGCTCTCTCATTTTGTTGTTGTTACCGCCTGCAAGAATAATTCCCAATGCTCTCATATTACTCACCGTCCTTTTCTACAATTGCTCCGCCGGACGGAAGTGTGCCATCCGGGTAATCCTCAAGGGAAGTTTCGCCGGAAATGCAGACATTCTTTCCAATGGTTACGCCATCCGGAATGACTGCCTTTTCTCCAACGGTCACAAGTCCGAATCCGTAAATATTCGGTTTTAAGACGTTCGGCGCTTCCTCGCCAACGCCCATCACAACATGCCTGCCGACATGTACGTTTTCTGCAATAATGGCCTTATTGACCTGGGTTCCCTCGCCGATTGTGCTGTGGCGCATAATAATAGAATCTCTTACAACAACACCCTTTTCAATGCGCACATCCGCACCGATGACAGAATTATGTACCTCTCCGTAGATTTCAGCGCCCTCGCCGATAATACAGCGGTCGACGACAGCGTCCCCTGAAACATACTGCGGACGGATGATATCACCTTTGGTATAGATCTTCCAGAACTCCTCATATAAATTGAATTCCGGAATAATATCGATCAGCTCCATATTTGCTTCCCAGTATGAGCCAAGCGTTCCGACATCTTTCCAGTAGCCGTTGAACTCATACGCAAACAGACGTTTTCCGTTGTCGCGGCAGTACGGCAGAATGTGTTTTCCGAAGTCACAGCTCGGCTGATCCTTCAGGGCTGTCAGAGATTCCTTTAATGCTTTCCAGCTGAAAATATAGATGCCCATAGAAGCGAGGTTGCTTCTCGGGTGCTCCGGTTTTTCTTCAAATTCGGTAATTCTTCCGTTTCCGTCTGTGATCATGACACCGAAACGGCTTGCTTCTTCGATCGGTACCGGCATACATGCGATGGTCACATCTGCGTGATTTGCTTTGTGATAGTCAAGCATCACTTCGTAATCCATTTTGTAAATGTGGTCGCCGGAAAGAATCAGAACATATTCTGGATTGTATGTTTCCATATAAGCCATGTTCTGGTAAATTGCATTTGCAGTTCCTGTATACCATTCGCTGTTTGTACTTTTTTCGTATGGCGGCAGAACGGTTACGCCGCCTTCGTTTTTATCGAGATCCCACGGAATACCGATTCCGATATGGGTATTCAGCCGCAGCGGCTGATACTGGGTCAGTACGCCTACCGTATCAATTCCTGAATTGATACAATTACTGAGCGGGAAGTCGATGATTCGATACTTTCCGCCAAATGCTACTGCCGGTTTTGCCACTTTCTCCGTGAGCACACCGAGACGGCTTCCCTGGCCGCCTGCCAGCAGCATTGCTATCATCTCTTTCTTAATCATGCAATCACCTCTTGTCGTATCTAAAGATTTGCAGTAACTGTAAGAATGTACGGCATACTTCCTGTCTGCCTTCAGAAATGATCCCCTGTCGGTCCTGGCTTTTCATATCCACGCACTTCTTTGATAACTACAAGGTAAATTATACCACACTTCCGTCACATTGTGAACGTTTTTTATAATTTTTCTTTATTTTTTTCTTATATTTTATTACTTTTGACTATGCATTTTTCAACCTGTCAGAACCGCATCATGATTTTCAACAATTTTCGACAAACCGTTTATTATTTTTTTACCAGTTTTTGTCATTTCCCGTCGTTTTCATTTTGCAACATTGCATTTTGCACATGATCTGCTCCATAATGTTTATCTATTATTTTTTATTTCATTTTCATTTTCCTGTGCTTTTTTTCTTTTACTTTTCCGGCAAATACGTGTATACTATTAGCCAGAACAGTTCCGGCCGGATTCCGGGGAAACGGCTTTGGATTTTACTCTGTTCTTTCCTATGATTAATTGAGAAAATTTCCCCAATTCAGTGAAAAGACACATTGAAGGAGATACTATGTACGAAGTAGATTTCAGTAAACCAATCCATATACATTTTATCGGCATCGGCGGCATCAGCATGAGCGGCCTTGCTGAAATTCTTTTAAAAGAAAATTTTACGATTTCCGGTTCCGATGCAAAGGAAAGTGACCTGACCCGCCACCTGACTTCTCTTGGCGCGCAGGTTTTCTACGGCCAGAAGGCGGAAAATATCATTTCTGGCATCGACCTTGTCGTTTACACCGCAGCGATCCACCCGGACAACCCGGAATTTGCCGCCGCCAAAGCTGCCGGCATTCCGATGCTGACCCGTGCTGAACTGCTTGGACAGATCATGCGCAACTACAATACGCCGATCGCCGTTTCCGGTACCCACGGAAAGACGACGACAACCTCCATGCTCTCCCACATTCTGATGGCAGCCGACTGTGACCCAACGATTTCTGTCGGCGGTATTCTTCCGTCCATCGGCGGAAATATCCGTGTCGGCCATTCCGAAACTTTCCTGACCGAAGCATGTGAGTACACCAACAGTTTCTTAAGTTTCTTCCCGAAAATCGGCATCATCCTCAATATGGATGCGGATCATCTTGACTTTTTTAAGGATATTGATGATATCCGCCATTCCTTCCGCGAATTTGCCCGTCTGCTCCCGGCCGACGGCATGCTGATCATCAACGCCGATACGCCGAAATACGATTACGTAACCGAAGGCCTTGGTTGCAAAATTGTCACCTACGCGCTGGAGAATCAGGCTGTCGCTGATTATACCGCTGCCAACATCACCTACGATGAGTTCGATCACCCGTCCTTCGACTGCATCTGCCGTGGCGAGCTGCGCGGTCGCTACACACTGATGGTTCCGGGACTTCACAACGTTTCCAACGCCCTGGCTGCCATTGCACTGGCCGATGAACTGCAGCTGCCGGAAAACGCCATCCACGAAGGCTTTGCCACCTTCCGCGGAACCGACCGCCGTTTCCAGTATAAGGGTACATACCACGGAGCAAAGGTGATCGACGATTATGCGCATCATCCAACCGAAATCCGTGCAACGATGGAAGCCGCTGAAAACTGTGCGCACAGAACACTGTGGTGCGTCTTCCAGCCGCATACCTACACCAGAACGAAAGCGCTGCTCGATGATTTCGCCGCCGCTCTTTCCCTGGCAGACCATGTGGTTCTCGCCGATATTTACGCAGCCAGAGAAACCGATACGCTCGGCATCTCCTCCAAAGATATCCAGGAGCGCATTGTAAAACTCGGCACTGCCTGCGAATATTTCCCATCCTTTGCGGAAATCGAAAACTATCTGAACGAAAATCTTGCCGAGGGCGACATGCTGATCACCATGGGTGCCGGAGACGTTGTAAAAATCGGTGAGGAGCTTCTTGCTTCCGAAAAATAAAATCATTCTTTCGCTTTACCTGCTCCCTGTGGAAAATGGAGTTTTCCTTTTTTCCACAGGGTCTTTTTTTGCTCCGAATCCACACAATCTGCCTTTTCGCCAAATAGTTACGCACATTTTTATTCACAGCTATTTTCCTGTATTTTCGCCTGTTTTCAGAGTTATCCACATTGTCCACAATTTTATACACATTTTTACGATCCACACAATGTGGATTTCCTGTGTATAACTTTGTTTACATAACGATATCACCAGAAAGTCCTATACTTCCCTGTTTTCCTCCATTTTTCAACATTTTTGGTAGATGATAATATTTCACAAAACGGATTTCTCCACATTATCCACATTGTCCACAGTCCTTTTTCATCCACCGTGCCTTTTTCCCGGAATGTTTTTTCCGCAAAACACCTATTCACTTGTCGAAAATACTGTGTTATACTTGATTGTGTATGAGAAGGCAAGACGTATAATAAAAAACAGATCGCTAAAAGTAAAAATCTGCCGCACGATAAGAACAGGATGGTGTAATTTTGAGTATGCTGACATTAAACAATGACTGCCTGGCCAGTGTGACTGCTGTGCCGGATCTTTTTCTGGAACAATATATGCCCGCAGCCAACGGAGAATTTGTAAAAGTGTACCTTTATCTGCTGAAGCTGGTCAAGGATCATCAGCAGGATTCCACTCTGTCATCGATGGCAGATTTTTTTTCCTGCACGGAAAACGATATCGTCCGTGCGCTGAAATACTGGGAGAAGCAGGGACTCCTCTCGCTCTCCTACACCGCCGGGGAAAGCGTTCCGACCGGAATCGCCTTTCTGCCGTTTGTCCGGAAGGAAGAAAGCGGAATCCTTCCAACACCGGAATCCTCGATTTCCGGCCCGATTGCGGCTGCACCGGCTGTTTCTGCTGTATCCGTTGAAATCCCGCAGACGGAACAGACCCCGGCTCCATCACCACAGCCGGCCGTTTCTGCCCCATCTGCCTCTTCTCCGGCAGATGATCTTTCCAGTTCCGGTATTTCCGGACAGTCAGCAGAAAAAAAACACGCTCCCGGCAGCCGCGAAGAACTGCAGCACGTTCTTTACGTTGCGCAGACGTATTTCGGTCATCTTCTGTCGCCGACGGAAATCGAATGCATCATGTTTTTCTATGATGATCTCCACTTTTCCGCGGATCTTCTGGAATACCTGGTGGAATACTGTGTTTCGAAGGGAAGCACCAGCATCCACTACCTGAAAAAGGTAGGACTCGCCTGGCAGGAAAGCGGAATCCGCGATGTTGCCTCTGCCAAACAGGAGACCACGACATTCAACAAACATTACTACACAATTTTGAAAGCATTCGGCATCCGCAACCGCGCACCGGTGGAAAAAGAAGCCGAGATGATGGACCGCTGGCTGAATACCTACGGTTTTACGATTGATCTTATCACCGAAGCCTGTCAGCGCACCGTTTCCAAGATCGGCCAGCCGAGCTTCCAGTACGCGGAAGGCATTCTCTCCAAATGGAAGGAACAGGGCGTCCGCTCCATGGCAGACGTCGAACAGCGCGATGCGGAGCACCAGAAAAGGAAGAAAACCGCTTCTGATCAGAATGCGGCACGAAAAACCGCTCCTGCTGCTTCAAGTAACCGCTTCAACAATTTCCATCAGAGAGAATACGACTACCAGAAGTTAGAAGAACAGCTTCTGAAATAACGCCCGGAGGACGAAACAACTATGGCACTGACAAACCCGCAATACGATGCGATTATGCGTATGTACAACGAACGGCAGCTCCGCCACCAGAGAGAACAGCAGGAGCACATCCGCATTGCTTATGAAAAGATTCCGCGCCTTGCGGAAATCGACGCCGAGATTGCATCCCTCTCGGTCCGGAAAGCAAAAGCGATGCTGAACGGAGACGCTTCCATGGATCTCGACCTGAATGCTGCCATCCGTGACCGTTCCCAGGAACGCGCGGCGCTCCTTTCCATGCACGGCTACCCGGCAGACTATCTCGAGCTGACGTATGACTGCCCGCTCTGCCGCGACACCGGCTACATCAACGGCACGCAGAAATGCGCCTGCTTCAAAAAAGCTGCCGTCGATCTTCTGTACCGGCAGTCCAACGTGGAGGAGCTTCTGAAAGCCGAAAATTTCAGCCAGTTCTCTCTGGATTACTACTCGGACAGCCTGACCAGTACCGGAACACCGCTCACTTCCCGCGAGGCCGCTGCTGCCGCGCTCGAAAAAAGCCAGGCGTTCGTCCGCAATTTCGGCTCGTCGTTTGAAAATCTCTTCTTTTACGGCGACACCGGTGTCGGAAAAACGTTTCTTTCGCACTGTATTGCCCGCGAGCTGATCGAGCAGTCGTTCTGTGTGATTTATTTTACTGCATTTGATCTGTTTGACCTGTTTGCACGCTACACCTTTTCCAGTTCAGAAGAAGCAAAAGACGCTCACGCCAATATCTTTGACTGCGATCTTCTGATCATCGATGATTTAGGTACGGAACTGACCAACAGCTTCGTCTCTTCCCAGCTCTTTCTCTGCATCAACGAACGCATCCTGCGGAAGAAATCGACGATCATCTCCACGAACCTGCCCCTTGACCGCTTCATGGAGACGTACTCGGAACGTACCTTTTCACGAATTTCAAGTAACTACACCATCATTAAACTTTTTGGAAACGATATTCGGATCCAGAAAAAACTTTTGGGAGGAACCAAAGCATGAGTAAGGGAACTGAAGGACATTTTGACACACTGCCAATCGGAAGACTGGGACTGATCCCGCTGAACAGCAGCGCCGCACTTGGAAAAAAGGTCGACGATTATCTGGTCAGCTGGAGAAAGGGACGCGGCAATGAATTTGCGGAAAAATATGTCGCTGCCTATGAAGGATATGAGCGTGACAGCTACATTATCCAGTCTCAGGTTCCGCGTTTCGGTTCAGGCGAGGCAAAGGGTATCATCAACGAATCTGTCCGCGGTGACGATATCTACATTCTGCTCGATGTCTGCAACTACAGCCTGACCTATTCTCTGTGCGGCTACACCAACCACATGTCTCCGGACGACCACTTCCAGGATCTGAAGCGTGTCATCGCAGCCATCGGTGGAAAAGCCCGCAGAATCAATGTCATTATGCCATTCCTGTATGAGAGCCGCCAGCACAAGAGATCTGGAAGAGAGTCTCTCGACTGCGCACTTGGTCTGCAGGAGCTGACTGCTATGGGCGTAGAAAACATCATCACCTTCGACGCCCACGACCCGCGTGTCCAGAACGCGATTCCGCTGCATGGATTTGAAACCATCCAGCCGGCTTACCAGTTCATCAAAAACATCCTGCGCAATGCACCGGATATGAAGCTCGACAAGGATCATCTGATGGTCATCAGCCCGGATGAGGGCGGTATGGGCCGTGCTATCTACATGGCAAACAACCTCGGTGTTGACATGGGTATGTTCTACAAACGCCGTGACTACTCTACCATCATTGACGGACGCAACCCGATCGTTGCCCATGAGTTCCTCGGTGCTGATGTCAAAGGTAAGGATATGATCATCATCGACGATATGATCTCCTCCGGCGAGAGTATGCTGGAAGTTGCCAAACTCTTAAAGGATCGTGAGGCACGCAACATCTACATGTGCTCGACCTTCGGACTGTTCACCAGCGGACTGGATAAATTCGACAAGGCTTATGAGGAAGGACTCTTCACAAAAGTTCTGACCACCAACGTCGTATACCAGACACCGGAGCTTCTCTCCCGCGAATATTACATCAGCTGCGACCTGAGCAAATATATCGCTCTCATCATCGACAAGCTGAATCACGACGCCTCCATCAGCGGACTGCTGGATCCGGCGGATCGTATTCAGAAAGTTATTAAGAAATTTAAGAATCACGAGAAGATCTGATATTCCAGGGTTCGAATTTGGAACCCGCCAAACATGAGGAAGTAGCGCCAGCGGATTCCGAATATTTGCAGAATCGCGGAACAATTCGTGAATATCCACAAACGCCGAAACTGTCACGAAAACGGTTTCGGCGTTTTTTTATATTTTTAGCAAATTCTTGCTAGTTTTTTCTTTTTTCGGCTGTATAATGAAATTACATTGTACGACGAAGGAGGTATCACACATGCAATTTGGACATTTTGATGATGCGAAAAAAGAGTATGTCATCACAAGCCCGAAGACTCCGCTTCCGTGGATCAACTATCTGGGATCTGAGAACTTCTTTTCTCTGATTTCCAATACCTGTGGCGGATACAGCTTCTACAAGGACGCAAAACTTCTGCGTCTGACCCGTTACCGTTATAACGATACGCCGCTCGATCAGAACGGACGCTACTACTACATCAAGGACGGCGATACCGTCTGGAACCCGGGCTGGCAGCCGACCCAGACGCCGCTCGATTCCTACGAGTGCCATCATGGCCTTGGCTACAGCCGCTTTGTTTCTTCCAAAAACTTAGTTGCCGCTGAACTGACCGCTTTTGTTCCGCTGGCAGATTCCTGCGAAGTAAACCGTCTCATGCTGACCAACAACGGCACCGAAGAAAAAACACTGGCTCTGACTTCTTTTGTAGAGTTCTGCTTCTGGAACGCCGTGGACGATATGACCAACTTCCAGAGAAACTTCAGCATCGGCGAAGTTGAGATCCAGGGTTCTGAGATTTACCACAAAACTGAGTACCGCGAGCGCCGCAGACATTACGCTGTTTATGCAGTCAACTGCCCGATCGACGGATACGATACCGACCGCGACGCTTTCCTTGGCGCTTACCGCGGAAATGACCGCCCGGAGACCGTTCTGCGCGGCACTGCAGGCAACACCGTTGCCAGCGGATGGGGTGTGATCGGTTCCCACCACATCGACGTTACCTTAAAACCAGGCGAGTCCCGCTCCTTTATCTTCGTTCTCGGCTACTGTGAGAATGCAGCGGATGACAAATGGGAAGCTCCTGGCGTGATCAACAAAAAGCCGGCAAAAGAGATGCTCTCCCACTATCAGACCGACGAGCAGGTTGACGCAGCACTTGCAGAGCTTGCTTCCTACTGGGAAGGCCTGCTGGCAAAATATGCGCTCTCCTGTGCAGATGAAAAACTGGGACGCATGGTCAACATCTGGAACCAGTATCAGTGTATGGTTACCTTCAACATGTCCCGTTCCGCATCCTACTTTGAGTCCGGCACCGGCCGCGGCATGGGCTTCCGTGACTCCTGCCAGGATCTGCTCGGCTTCGTTCATCTGATCCCGGATCGCGCAAGAGAGCGTCTGCTCGATATCGCCGCTACCCAGTTTGAAGACGGAAGCGCATACCATCAGTACCAGCCACTGACGAAGAAAGGAAACATGGATATCGGAAGCGGCTTCAACGATGACCCGCTCTGGCTGATCGCCGGATGCGCCGCCTACCTCAAAGAGACCGGAGATTTCTCCATTCTCGATGAGCAGGTTGATTTCGACAACGATTCCACCAAGGCTCAGCCTCTGATGGAGCACCTGAAACGTTCCTTCGACTTTACCGTAACCCATCTCGGACCGCACAAACTGCCGCTCATCGGCCGTGCAGACTGGAATGACTGTCTGAACCTGAACTGCTTCTCTGCAGAGCCGGGCGAACCGTTCCAGACGACAGGACCTTCCGAGGGACCGGTTGCTGAGTCCATTTTCATCGCCGCTATGTTCGTGAAATACGGCAAAGAGTACGCAGCCATCTGCCGCCGCAGAGGCAATGAGGAAGAAGCTGTTTACGCAGAAAAAGAAGTCGAAAAAGTTTACCAGGCAGTCCTTGATGCAGGCTGGGACGGCGAATGGTTCCTGCGTGCTTATGATGCAGCAGGCGAAAAAGTCGGCTCCAAGGAGTGTGAGGAAGGTAAGATCTACATCGAGCCGCAGGGCTTCTGTGTTCTTGCTGAAATCGGTGTCAAAGAAGGACTGGCAGAAAAAGCCCTGACTTCTGTCCAGAACATTCTGGAAACCAAGTACGGCGTTGTTCTTCTGCAGCCGGCTTACACCAAGTATTACCTGAATCTTGGTGAGGTTTCCTCCTATCCGCCGGGATACAAAGAGAATGCTGGTATCTTCTGCCACAACAACCCATGGATCTCCATCGCTGAGACCGTTGTCGGCCACGGAAACCGCGCATTTGATCTGTACCGCAAGATCTGCCCGGCTTACATTGAGGACATCAGCGAGATCCACCGCACCGAGCCGTACGTCTACTCTCAGATGATCGCCGGAAAAGACGCTGCTCACTTCGGTGAGGCAAAGAACTCCTGGCTGACCGGTACTGCCGCATGGACTTTTGTCAATGTTTCCCAGTACATACTCGGCATTCAGCCGGATTACGACGGACTGACCTTAAATCCGTGTATTCCGTCCGATATGGAAGAGTTCAAGATCCGCAGATACTTCCGCGGTGCATGGTATAACATCACCTTCCAGAATCCGGAGCACAGGGAGAAAGGTATTTCTTCCCTCACGGTAAACGGAACCGCAGTAGAAGGAAATCTGATTCCGCTCACCGAAGGCTGCACCGAATATGATGTTGTTGCCGTAATGTAATTTTTCAAATTTCAAATCTCCATAAACACAAGGCGAGCCCCGGAAAGCACAACTGCTTTTCCGGGGCTCGTCCCTTTTATTCTTATTTTTTACTGCAGCTGCCGTCTCTCTCTGACACCGGAAAGATCTTTGATGACCTCTCCCGCCAGAATCAGTCCTGCTACGGACGGCACAAACGCTACGCTGCCCGGAATATCACGCCGCTCCGTGCATTTTCTTGCAGCTCCCGGAGGACAAATACAATTTGTCCGGCAGCTGATGCTCATATCCTCAAGCGGACGGAGGGATTTTTCCTCTGAATAGACCACTTTCAGTTTCTTCACGCCGCGTTTTTTCATCTCACGCCGCATGACCTTTGCCAGCGGACACATGTTCGTTTTATAGATATCCGCCACGCGGAACTTCGTCGGGTCCAGCTTGTTTCCAGCTCCCATGCAGCTGATGACCGGCACATTGCACGCTTTGGCGCGCATGATAATCTCAATCTTCGCTGTCACGGTATCAACAGCATCCACCACGTATGAATACTTCGAAAAATCAAAATCGTCCGCATTTTCCGGCAGATAAAAGCATTTGTATACCTCTACCTCCGCTTTCGGATTGATATCCAGAATGCGTTCTTTCATTACGTCTACTTTATATTTTCCGACACTGCTTCTCGTCGCAATAATCTGACGGTTGATGTTGGTGAGGCAGACCTTATCATCGTCTACCAGCACAAAATGGCCGACACCGCTTCTTGCCAGTGCCTCCACGGTATAGCCGCCCACGCCGCCGATACCGAAAACGGCAACGGTTGCATTCGCCAGAAGATCCATGCTCTCCTGTCCGAGCAGAAGCTGTGTTCTGGAAAACTGATTTAATGCCATTTGTTTTCCTTCCTCCTTGTTTATAATCTCTACTACAATAATAGGTTATTTGTTTTTGTCTGTCAACACCTTACGGAACCAGCTCTGCGGAAACTCAAAAACAAAGAGAATGCCAAGCACAATCGCAACTGCATCCTTCAGTGTCAGAAATCCTCTTGCACCGGCGCGCTCCAGATCATTGGTTACCACGTAAAAAGCAGTCCAGTAGATGCCGCTTCCCGGCACCAGCGGGAAAATACCCGCAATCAGAAATACCGTTACCGGGCAGCGCTTGTACACCGCAAAGCTGCGCGACAGAAGGATGACGAGCACCGTTGCAAAAAAGATGGACACCGGCTCTGTCGTATGCGGGAGGATCAGTTTATAGCAGATCCAGCCGCAGGCACCTGCCAGTCCGCAGTACAGGTAGTATTTCCGCGGCACCTGGAACAGCAGCGCAAACGCAATCGTTCCGACGCAGGCTGCAAAAAATTCCGCAATTAAACGAATGGTATCACTCATAGCTGCAGCCCTCCCGCCAGTTGATGATATCCTGTGATAATCAGTCCGACGCCAAGCGCAATACAGAATGTCACAAGCAGCGCATCGAGCATCCGCACGGAACCAGCGATGTAGTCCTGATCCGCAATATCACGGATGGCGTTCGTGAAATTGACACCGGGCACCAGCGGAATAATCGAACCGATGATAACCTTGTCCAGATGATGGCCGATCCCCGCCTGATACAGAAAAACGGCAATCAGCGTGACAAGCGCGCCGCCGGAAATATTCGTCGCAATCTTTGACATTCTGCCACGCAGCAGGTACAGCAGATAGAAATACAGAACAAAGCCCGACAGAAACGCTACCATGCTGTCCACCACATCGCCGCCGAACAGAAAACAGAAGCAGGCGCTTCCGACACCGGATGCAAGCACCTGGTGCCATCTTGGTTTGTCCGGCATCCGCTGAATATCGAGCAGCCAGGCCTTCGCCTCCTTCGGCATGTGCAGACCCTCCTCGATTTCACGGGAGAGCTGGTTGACTGCCGTTACCTTGTCGAGCCGCGCCGCCGACAGCGGAATGTGACGCACGCGGGCAAATTCCTGCTTTTTTCCGCTCTCAGCTGTCAGGAAAATACCACTGCTCAACACAAACGCATCGCTGGAGTCAACGCCATACGCCCGCGCAATGCGGTCGATCGTCTCCTCCACACGGAAGATTTCCGCGCCGCTCGCCAGCAGGATGTCTCCCGCCAGCGATGCCACATCAAGCGCTTCTCTCGTCGATTCTGCGTTCATCTTTGTTTTCCTCCTTTTTCAAAACCGTATACCCATTTTCCTTTCAAAAACAGATACAGGAAAATGACAGAACTGATACTCCAGGTCAGCGGGTAAGCCCAGAAAATCACGCGGATATCCGGGATCAGCCGGACCGTCACGGTAATGTAGCTGACGCGGAACAGGCACCAGACGCAGAGCATGACAACCATGGGAACCGCGGCGTGCCCGGAACCGCGGAGCACAGCCGCGATGCAATGAGAAAACGCCAGCAGAAAATAAAACAGTGCAATCGTTCTCGCCTGCATCACGCCGTAATGGACAACGGCCGGATCGCTGTTAAACGCCGCAATCAAAGTCGGTGCGGCCGCATAGATCACAAACCCGATCAGCTCGGCGATGGTAATGGAACAGAGAATGCCAAACCGCGCTCCTTTTTTCGCCCGGTCATACTGTTTTGCACCAAGATTCTGGCTGACAAACGTCGTCAATGCCATCGTAAAGCATGTAACCGGAAGGAATGCAAAACCCTCGATTTTTGCATATGAACCGCAGCCTGCCATCGCCATTTTCCCGAATGCATTGATGTTCGTCTGCACGAAAACGTTTGCGATCGAAATAACCGAGTTCTGGAAACCGGACGGCACACCGTTGCGGATGATTTCACCGAGCGCTCTGCCATCGAAGCGGATTTTGCGGATATGAAGACGATACTCTTCCTTCGTCCGCAGCAGATGGATCATGCAGAGAATCGCGCTTGTGAACTGGGAAATGACCGTTGCAAGCGCCGCCGCACCGACCCCCATGCCAAGCCCTCCGATAAAAAGCAGGTCGAGCACAACATTGATGCACGACGATACGATCAGATAGATCAGCGGGTGACGGCTGTCGCCAACGGACTGCAGGATGCCGACGAAAATGTTATACATGATAAAACCAAGAGATCCTGCAAAATAGGTACGGAAATATTCGACGGACTGCGGCAGGACATCGGACGGTGTTCCCATCAGCACAAGGATTTTCGGCGCCAGATACATGCCAAGCACAGTCAGCGCTACACCGGCCGCCAGGCCGAACGCCACGGTCGTATGGATCGCTTTCTGCAGATCTTCCCGGTTTTTCGCTCCGTAATACCTTGCAATCACGACACCGGCGCCCATTGCGATACCGTTAATAAAACCAACCATCAGAAAGATCAGATTGCCCGAAGAGCTGACCGCTGCCAGCGCATTGCTTCCCAGAAAATTTCCTACAATCAGTGAGTCAGCCGTGTTGTACAACTGCTGGAACAGATTGCCAAGAAACAGCGGAATCGCAAACAGAATCATCTTTTTCGAAATGCTGCCCTCCGTCATTCTTGTCTTACTTTCTGCACTCATTCGTAAAAACCCCCATTTCTTTTTCGTACAGTCAAAACCGGTCATCCACAGGTTTCCGCCCGGTGTGTGTCCAGCCTTCTTTTCAGCAGACACACACCGGAACTCACCCGAGATGACCGGTTTGGAAATATCCTTTTTTCTATTATATCGAACCTTCTCTGGAATGACAAGCCACAAATTCATGCAGAATGGCTTCGACACGTCCCAGCATCTCCTCTTCCGTGCAGAGTTCTTCCGGTTTCATGGATTCCAGGTAATCGTAGAATGCCATAAGAATGCTCGGTTCCCGGATGCTGAGGTAAATCAGCCGCTCTGTCCGCGTCTGGAACAGAAGATAGCCCTCGTTTGCATTGACCGAAATATTCAGCGCATGCTCTGCTCTCTCTTTCGTTTCCCGGATCATACGAAGATTCGCGCGATCCCGCAGCGCCAGAAAGCGGCGGATCAGGGCAATACGCTCGTCAAAGTCCAGCGGAGAATAGCACTCTTTTGGATACTCATCCACGCGGCCCGTGTCCAGGAAACTTTTGATGCCATCCTCTGAAAAAAACATCGTCGTTTTTTTATCCAGTACCTGTGTCTGCATCACCTTTGCGTACTGTGCAACCGCCCGTATCATCTGCTCACGCCCCGGCATTTCTTTTACGAGATGGCGCTCCAGCATTTCTGCTGTCAGAAGGCCGGAAAGACACGGCATTCTCTGGAAGAAATACCGCGGGGAATCTGATGCGATAAAGTGACGAATCAGTGTTTCCGTATAGCCAAGCTGGGACTGTACCGTGTCAAGACGTTCAAACAACGGCTCCGACTGTTTGAAATAGCCTTCAAACATCTCGCGCATCATCCGCAGCGTCGTCTCCTCCCGGAACAAAAGTGCATTCTGGTAATCGGCGCTGAAAGCAAGCGCACAGTGCTCCGTCAGGATGAGGTACGGGAAAAGGCGGAACTCATTCAGCCGTGCCGTCACATTGTCGTAGTAGTACCGCGCACGGTAATCGCAGCCGCAGGCACAGATCGGGAGAATTTTCTGCAGACAACTCAGGTTGTAATTTTTCCGCATCGAAACCATCTTCTCGTTGTTGTTCATGCAGAACAGATGTTGAATCGTCAAATTCGGGTTCTGTTCCCCGAATACCTGCAGAAGTTCCATGGCAAAATCGAAGTCCGGCTGGACCAGAACGGAAATTTTTCCGTCTTCTTTTACAGCTTCACCGAAAAACAGCTGCAAAATTGCATGCCGCACATGCACTGTGCCCCGAAAGGGAATCTCTCCGCTACCCCCCCGTTCAATTCCAGTTTTGCAATCTCCGCCTCATGGAAGATATATTCCTTTTTCCCCTCGCGGTGGCTGAACGTTTCAATCAGTTCTCCGACCGATTTGCGCCGGTAATAAACCTCTTCACCCATCTGGGTAATGTAAAATGCATCCATGAAATCTGTTTTTTCCCGTGGCGTCAGCTGCATGAACTGTGCCATCTTCCGCACAACATCCTCCCCGGACGGATTTCGTTTTCCATTGATGATCTTATACATGAAAGAACGATCGAGTCCGCAGAACTGTGAAAGCGGGTAAACCCCGACATCCTTCATGGTGATATATTCGGATAATAAATCTGAAAAAACTGACATAGAGCCTCCTGTATCTCAATATTTTGTGTCGATTCTTTTCCAATATAGGTAAAAGTTTACCATGTTCAGAGAGACTTGGCAATTCTTCCGTTCGGCTTTGCATATCGTTTTTCTTTTTTTTACAGGATTTTCACACTGTTATGGAAAAACCGACGGAAAATTCCGCCGGTTTTTCTCTCTTTCGACCTGTTTAATCTTTTTTTATTCCAAATACAGTCAGTGCCTGACGTGGTGAAATACCGAGTCCACCGACACTAATCAGCGTATCCTCTGCCTCCAGCAGAAGATTTTCCTTCTGGAATCTGACGATCATGCGGCCACCGCTCAAACCGTCCATTCGCCGAAGCTCCATCTCGAGCGTATTGAGTGTACGCCATGCAGCAGAACCAGCATAAATATGGCCATCCGCTTCACTATAGGCAAAATCCCGGCGCATGGAGAGGACAAATTCCTTTTCTTTCCCGCCTTCTTGTACTTTCCAGTACATCTTATCGCTGCCAAAGGAGAATCGCATCTCCTGAATCGGACTTGTCTCCAGCGAAAACAGACCGCTTCCGCCGATCAGAATTTCTGCGGAATCCGGCAGCTGCTGGTTCCCCATCAGCGGGGCAGATACATAAACATGCTTGCTTACCTTCTCTTCCATAAACGGATTTCTCGTTCCTCTGCGCGGCGGCAGAGCCAGATCTGCGGTACGCTCTTTTACTGCACCGGCAAGTGGGGACGGTGGCAGCTCTCCTGCCTCTTTCTTCACATACGGGATCAGTTCCTCCTGCAGTGCGCTCAGTTCCTCCTGTGTCTGCTCAGTTGCTGTTGTCAGAATCACAATCAGATCGAGATCCGGGAACACAACGCCGAACTGACCGTACGCACCATCTGCGCGGAAGGAGCCCGGATAACGGCACATCCAGCACTGATAGCCGTAGCCCTGCGCCCAGTCTTTTACGTGGCCTTCCGAATCGCCCACCGTCTCAATCTGTTTGCGGCAGGCGCGTTCAAACCATTCTTTTCGAAGCAGCTGTTTTCCTTCCCACTCGCCCTGTCTGGACAGAAAATACGTGAATTTTGCCATATCCTCCGTCACCATCTTCATACCGCCTCCACCGAGCTCCGTTCCGTCTCCGAGCAGCGCACAGGTAAGGGATGTGATGCCAAGCGGCTCCAGCAGACGGGATTTCAGAAACTCTGTGACGTTCTGTCCCGTTTTTTTCCTCAGAACGGCAGCCAGCATGTTAGTTCCGGCTGTATTGTATTTATAAAACGTTCCCGGCTCATGGAGCACTGGATGATGAAGAAAGGTAGAAATCCAGTTTTCGGAATTGTCCATAATCTCCGTCTCGTGACCACAACCCATAATCAACAGGTGATGCAGCGTGATTTTTTTGAGATTTTCGGATGGATTTTCCGGCAGCAGGTCCGGAAAGATATCGACAATTTTCTCATCCAGCGATAAGATTCCCTCCTGCTCTGCAAAACCAATCGCCGTTGCTGTCAACGATTTGCTGAACGAATACAGTGGATGACGAAATTTTTCATCATACGGCTTCCACCAGCCCTTCGCTGCACACTGTCCATGGCGGATCACCATAAAGCTGTGCAGCTCAATCTGGTTCTCTTCGATTCGGTCGAGAAAATTCAAAATTCCTTTGGAGCTGATTCCAGCTGATTCCGGTGTCACATCTTTAAAGTATCCCATTTTGCTTTTCCCCTTTCTCGCAGCCCTTATGCATCAATTTCGTAAAGTTCAACAGAAAGATCACCCTTCCAGCTTATACGGTCGTACGGTGTCTCCGGATAAACCACTGTAGAAATAGCATCTACGCCGTCCTCAGCAAACAGTTCCAGAATGGAAACATCAAAAACAAGCTCCAGATTCCATGCTCCGTCTTTCTTTCTCGCTGCGGTGCTGATGGAATATTTTTCCGTCATGAAGTGCTCACTGAATTCTTTGTAGCCCGCCATGGTACGGTCAACCGTGATTTTGGTGTCAGTTACATAAATCTTCAATTTCTGTCCCACTGAGTTTTTCAGACAGATTTTCGCATCTCCTTTTCCGGAAACCTTCAGTCCAAAGGTCTCTGTGCGGATCGTTGTGTGATTCTCGATCGGATAGCTGCTGTGGCGGAATTTTTCCAGTCCGGCCGGAGCAGCCGCAAGGGTCAGAGCACCATCTACTTCTGTCAGGGACAGTTTTCTTGCCAGAGTTGCCTGTCCACAGTACCCTTCTGTCGGAGTCTGCGCTGCATACTGCCAGTTCATACCCCATCCCATCAGCAGAACATCTTTCGCATTCTGGAATGTAACGGCTGCATAGTTGTCGAAGCCTTCATCCAGCCATCTTGGCTCATCGGATGGATAGGTGCAGAGGAATTTTTCTCCATCGAAATCACCCAGGAAATACTGCATTTTGCAGTGGTCATCTTCGGAAGCTTTCGTCATGCTGACAACGAGAACCCATACATTTTTTCCTTTATACTCAATCGGGAACAGATCCGGGCATTCCCATACACCCTTCACATGGTTTCCTTCCGGTCCGAATTCTCCAGTTTTCTCCCAGTTTTTCATATCCTGGGATGCGTAGAAGAAGACACGGTCCTGCGCTGCAAGAACAAGACTCCAGCATCTTCTGACCGGATTCCAGAACGCTTTCGGGTCACGGAAATCGGAAATTCCCGGGTTTTTGATGACCGGATTCAGATATGACTTTTCAAAATGCCGGCCCTTATCATTGCTGTATGCAATACTCTGCTGTTCCAAACCGTCCTTGTGATGGCTGGTATAAATAGCAATGATTGGCGGATTTTCATTGGTACCATACTCAGAAGAATTCTGCGTATCATACACAGCACTTCCCGAAAAGATAAATCCAAGTTCATCCGGATAAAGTGCGATTGGCTGATGCTCCCAGTGAATCAGGTCGCGGGATGTTGCATGCCCCCAGTGCATCGGTCCCCAGCTGGTATCATACGGGTACTTCTGATAAAAGAAGTGGTACACGCCATCTACATAAACCATGCCATTCGGGTCGTTCATCCAGCCTTCTTCCGGTGAAAAGTGAATTTTCGGTCTGTAATCTCTTTTTTTCATCATTTTTGTAAAACCTCCCAAGATAAACAACGGTCTGCAAAACCACTTCCATCGGCTTTGCAGACATCCGTCGTTTTTATTTATAGTAACGCTTCAGAGTCCCATCTCGATTCTGCCATGCTGCATCGTTACCGTTTATAAATGTTCCATCCCCTATTTTTTAATAGTGTACATTTTCACTTCCAGATCTCCGTCTGTGGAAACCACCTGATACGGAGCATCCGGGTAAACGCATACGGAAGCGGTCTCCAGACCACCATCTGCATAAATCTCCAGATAGGAAACGTCAAAAATAATCTCCATGTTGACATTTCCGCGCATGTAACGTTTTGTTGTAGATACCAGCAGATCCTCTTTTTTGAAGAGCTTCGGATCTACATCATCAAAGTAACTAAGGTCGCCGCTCTTAGAGCGGTCCACCGTGATGCTGTCCACCGTTACCTCGATGACTACTTCCTCACCTCTGCTGTTTTTCAGCGCAATTCTTCCGAAATTGCCCTGCACGAGAAGTCCAAAGCTCTCGGTCAGCAGCGGCTTCTGATTTCCGATCGGGAAGGCACCCGCACGGTACTCATCGATCCCGAACGGTTTTGTTTTCAGGCGGTAGCCCTCCTCGGTCTCACAAAGTGAAAGTTCTCTTGGCAGTGTCATCAGACCGGAATACTCACCGGTCGGAACAAAGTTCGCGTAGAGCGGATTAACGCCCCATCCAAGGTAAACCGGACGGTCGTAGTTTCCATACGTTACACCGGCATAATTGTCGAATCCGAAATCAATCCACAGCGGCTCGTCTGTGATCTCGGTGCACTGGAAGGTATCTCCGTCAAAATCACCGACGAAATACTGTATATTGGCACGGCCTTCGGTTCCCGGATGTATCATGCTGACTATCAGAATCCATTTGAATCCGTCAAATTCATTTCCTGTTTTAGCACGGATCAGATCGGTGCATTCCCATACAGTCGGCACTTTATTGACACCGACACCGAACTCGCCTGTTTTCTTCCAGTTTTTCAAATCCTGGGATGCGTAAAACTCTGCGTGGTCGCCGGATGCCAGAACAAGGCTCCAGCAGTCCTTTTTGTCATT
Source organism: Blautia sp. AF26-2 (assembly GCF_003460955.1). Lineage (NCBI taxonomy): Bacteria > Bacillati > Bacillota > Clostridia > Lachnospirales > Lachnospiraceae > Blautia > Blautia sp. AF26-2. The sequence goes on from NZ_QTWD01000014.1 coordinate 91,654, forward strand.
CCAGAAGACGCGTGGATCACGGAAATCCGGTGTGCCCGGGTTTTCGATCACCGGGTTGCCATAATATTTTTCAAAATGCTTTCCCTGATCCAGGCTGTATGCAATACACTGCTGCTCCAGGCCCGTTTCCATATTGTGCGCCGTGTAGACAGCCACCATCGGTTTCTCACCGTATTTCGCAAATCCGCTGGTGTTATTTTCATCGTATGCCATACTTCCGGAGTACATCGTTCCGATCTCATCCGGGTACAGGGCGACCGGCAGATGCTCCCAGTGAATCAGGTCTTTCGATACTGCATGACCCCAGTGCATCGGTCCCCATACAACGTCATTTGGGTTATGCTGATAATACAGATGCCAGATACCATCGATATAAATCAGTCCGTTCGGATCGTTGTTCCAGTTTTTCTCCGGTGTAAAATGAATGTTCGGTCTAAAATCTCTTTTTCCCTGTTTACTCATAGGATCCCTCTTTTCCTGTTCTCTCTTTTCCTATTTTATCTTTTTCCATTTGGAACTTCAACAAAAAAGAAATAAGAACGAAATAATCTTCTTTTTAAATATGGCCATGTTATATGGGATACAACATGGCCACATTTGGAATTTCTTTAGTTATAGAACATTAATTGCAAATCGTTTACGTTACTGTTTTTTCGTAATCGCTTTTCGCCCGATTTTTAGTTTGCTGCAGAAGCTGCTCGATCTACTGCGCCCTGGTAAATCTCAACCAGTTCGCTCAAACCAGCGCCCTCAAGCTCTGTCTTATAGGACTCCCAGCTTGCATCATCAACGCCGCCGGTTACCCATGTAGTGATGTAACGGTCAACGATATCGGAGACGGTCGGCTGAATCTGTGCCAGACGCTGAATCTCTTCCTGGGTCATCAGAACACGCGGAATGGTGTCATACTCTTCCATGATGTCATCTTTACCGTTTTCTTTCTGCATCTCGAGAAGTTTTACAGCATCGAAGGTGTAGCCGCAAACGGTGTCATAGTACTCGTTCTGAACGATCATAGAACCACGGCAGGTTGTGGAGTTTACACGAGCCTCACCAAAGTTCTTATATTCCGGATTCAGAGGTTTGTAGTTTCCGTTTTCATCGAGCGGTGTACGAAGAACGCCGTCTTCGTCTTTCTCATAGTTGTATCCGATTGCGCCCCAGTTAGATGTAACAGAGATTTCCGGATCGCCTACCATGTAATCTACAAATCTTGCAACAACGTGCGGGAATTTGCAGGTCGTTGTGATTGCTGTATCGGAAGAATCCTGCAGCTCAGAGTAGTTGCACTCGAAACCGGTCATACCGTCTTCGCCCTGCAGTCTCGGAACTGCTACGTACTGATCATGTACTTCCTGGTTTGTAATTTCCTGATCGCCCCAAACACCGAAGGAACCGATCTTTGCAACATTCTCTTTGATCAGAGAAGATTTGAATGACATACTTTCATCTGCCTCGAAGGAACCGTTCCAGATCAGTCCTTCTTCATACAGCATGTTGAAAAATTCTGCTGTTTTCTTGAATGCTTCGTCTGTTGCAGTGAACGTAACTTTTCCGTCAACCATTCTTAAGTGATCCGCATAGGAGTTTCCTCCGCAGTAGGAGTCAGCGCATCCGAATGCACCTGTGAAACGATAGAACAGGTTGTAGGAACCAAAGGTATCGGTTGCGCCGAACCAGGTTGCCATCGGGATTTCATCGTCTTCGCCGTTTCCGTTCAGATCGCCGCCGTCGCGGATTGCTTTCAGGCAGTCTACCCACTCGTCTACGGTTGTCGGCACTTCTTTGCCTACTTTATCCAGCCATGTTTTGTTGATCACGAATGGTCCAGGTGTTAATACAAGACCTTTCATTTCCTCTACGTACGGGAATCCATATTTATGGCCGTTCGGAGCGGTGATCTCAAGCTGATACTGCTCATTGTCATCGAGGAATGCTTTCAGGTTCGGCATATACTCTTCGATCAGGCCTTCGGTCGGAAGGAATACATCCTGGTCTGCGTACTGAACTACGGTGTTTCCGGATTTACCATCGCCGAAGTTCCAGAATACATCCGGAAGATCCTGTCCGGAAGAAAGCATCAGATTGATTTTCTCTGTTGCGCTCTCCTGCGGGATCGGCTGCCAGTCAAACTCTACTCCTGTGTCCTCGAACCATTTCTGGCACATAGCCAGGTCGCCTACTTCTACAGTTCTGTCTGCAGAGTTTACGATCAGAGCGGAAATTTTTCCGTATTTCTCTTCGAATTTTGCCGGATCTTTGATGATCGGAAGGGTACCGTCGAGCTGGATGATTCCCTCATCTACTGCTTCCTGCTCTTCTGCTGTGAGACCTGTGTCACCTGCTTCTGTACCGGATGCAGAGGTGGTGTCTCCTCCTGTGCTTCCTGCACCGGAGCTGCTTGAGCTGCCGGAGCTGTTTCCACAGCCTGCGAGCATGCTGGTTACCATAAGGCTTGCCAGTAATACGGATACGATTTTTTTCTTCATATTGTTCCTCCTTTATTTTGCTGCCTTTTCCGGCAGTGAAATACGTTAGTATTTTTGTATTCCTACACATAAACCATGTCTGCTATATCCATGAATTCTGCAACAATAAATTTTCTGTTCTGCATCAGCCCTTGACTGCACCGATCGTAACACCTTTTGCGAAGTATTTCTGCAGGAAAGGATATACGCACAGAAGCGGGAATGCGGAAACAACTACGACACAGTATTTTAACTGCTCAGCCAGTTTCTGTTTTGTTACCATCTCAGAAGCACTACTTCCCATCTGGTTGGACTGGTTCATCAGTACCAAGTTTCGAAGAACGACCTGAAGAGGCATCTTGCTGTCATCCTGCAGGAACATCAGTGCGTTGAAGAACTGGTTCCACATTGCGGTTGCATAGAACAGACACATAACTGCGATGATCGTTTTCGACAGCGGAATTGCAATTTTGAAGAAGAATCCAAAATCGCTGCAGCCGTCGATTTTTGCTGCTTCGAGAAGCTCGACCGGAATACCACTTTCAAAGAAGGAGCGGCATACGATCAGGTTGTAAGCGGACACTGCTACCGGAAGGACCATAGCCCATGTTGTGTTGTAGATGTGCAGCTGCTGTACGGTTAAGTACATCGGAATCATACCGCCGCTGAAGAACATCGTGAAGGTGAACAGGAACATAATCGGTTTTCTTCCTACCATATCGTATCTGGAAAGTGCATAGCCGGCCGGAATGGTGCAGACCAGGGAAATCAGCGTTCCTAATACGGTATATTTGATGGTGTTTGCATAGCCGGTCCAGAGCGGCTGGTATTTCAGTGTGGTTTCATATCCGTTGGTGTACCACGCTTCCGGATAGAGAAGAATTTTACCGGAGCTTACAACAACCGGGTCTGTAACAGATGCCAGAAGCACGTAATACAGAGGATATACAATTGCAATACAGACAAGGATCATGATGACGGTATTGATCACGGTAAAGACCTTGTCTCCCGTACTCATTTTTACTTTTTTCTTTTTCACAGTGTTATTATTTGCCATTTTTCAAGCCCCCTGACTCTTAGAAAATACTGATATCGCTGGTCTTCTTTGCAACTGCGTTTGTGATAACCAGAATAATGAAGTTTACAACGGAGTTAAATAAGCCAACGGCTGTCGCAAAACTGTACTGTGCGGTCTGGAGACCTACTTTGTATACGTATGTCGAAATGATCTCACTGACGGTTGTGTTGGTACCGTTCTGCATCAGATAAGCTTTCTCATATCCCACGTTCATAATGTTACCTACCTGAAGGATCAGCATCAGGATGATGGTCGGCATAATCAGAGGTAAATCAATGTAAAGGATCTTCTGAAATCTGGAAGCACCATCCATCGTTGCTGCTTCGTAATATTCCGGGCTGATTGCGGTCAGTGCTGCGATGAAGATGATGGCGTTGAATCCCATCGTCTGCCAGATGTTACTTCCGATGAAAAGTTTGCGGAAGTACTCCGGAAGGCTGGTGAACATGATTGCTTTTCCGCCGGCTCCCATAACCGCGTGGTTTACAAGACCGTTTGCGGAAAACAGTACGGAAATCAGGCTGACTACAACTACGTTTGACATAAAGTACGGTGCGTAGGAGATGGTCTGGATGATTCGTCTCGGTCCGCTTCTCTGTACCTGGTTCAGTAAGAGTGCGAAGATAACCGGAATCGGGAATCCGATGATCAGGCTCTCCAGACTGATGACGATCGTGTTCTTGATTGCCGTCATGGCAATACTGGTACTGAAGAACATCTTGAAATACTTGAAGATCGGATCTGCCCACGGACTTCCCATGATTCCCATGCGGCCTTTAAAATCTTTAAAGGCGATGATCAGGCCGTACATTGGATAGTAAGCAAAAACGATCAGCCAGATCAGTGCAGGAATCAGCAGGATGTACAGCTGCCAGCACGAGAGCGCTTTTTTCAATTTTCCACTTTCTGCCGTTTTCGGCGATGACGTTTTTTTCTTCATAGTTCCCTCCTTATTTCTCTAAAAGCTTTACCAACCGCTTTTCGTTCCACATTTGCATCGTTTCTGTTTCGGCACTTTGTATTGTGGAACCTGTTCCATATCTGTATCATAGTACGCAGTTCTTCTAATGTCAACGATATTCCAATATTTTTTCGTCATTTTCAACATTTTCACAATTTCATTTTCGTTTTTTTGTGCAATATGCACCCTGTTTTTCATGAAATCCACACTAATTTTCTTTTTCCTCGCATTCCACTGTTCCACATGTTCCGCTGTTCCATGCATTTTTTGTTCCATATGTTCCACTTTTCTGTTTTTCACTATTTTTTTGACAATTGCAACTATTTCTGTAACGTTTTCACGCCTTTTTGCGCAGTTTATCAGAAGGAGCTTACACTCCTCCTGATACAAGCAAGTCCCAACCCACTGCTTATTGCTTCACGCAATAGAAGCAGGGGACTTGCTTGATTCGGTTAAAAAAGCTCACAAAAAGAGACACCCTTTCTTTTCAGATCGAGTGTCTCTGATATCTGTTCTTCTTCTGTTTTATTGCATTCCCGGAAAATAATCCAAACTTCAGTGCTTCCCTGTTTCGTTATTTTCAGATACTTTCCCCTTTTCGGAAGGTCACATCCACAATCTGTTCCATTTCCTCAATCTTCTTTCCGTCAATCATGCGGATGACCGTATCTACGCTCCGCTTGGCAATTTCCGGCACATTCTGACGAACCGTTGTCAGCTCCGGTGTCAAAAAGCGGGTAAAATCCAGGCCGTCGTAGCCGACCACCTTCAGTTTTTTCGGAATCTTGATTCCTTTTTTCTGCAGCATCTTCATGCACACAGCCGCTGTGACATCGGCTGTAAAAAGTCCATCAATTCCATCAAAGTGGCTGATATATTTTTTCCAGATCATCGAGCCGGTCTGAAAATTCGGATTTTTGCTTCCGGCATCAATCGCTGTAACTTTACATTTATGCTGTTTGCAGACTTCTGCAAACCGTCGGTAACGGTCCATCGAGTAACCGCGCTCTGTTGCATTCGATGTAAAATAGATCACGTTCTTACATCCGGCGCTCAAAAGTGCCTGTGCCGCAAGCTCACCGCCGCGCTTATGGTCGGAATGTATACACGGAATCCCCTCTGTGACGTAGCGGTCAATCATGACAATCGGACGGTGAATTTCCGCCAGACTGACAGAAGACGGAATATCCGCACAGCAGATAATGCCGTCCATGACATTTCGCTGCAACATTTCCACAAATTCCTCGATGCGGTTCGGGTTGTCCCCAACCTCGCAGAGCATGCACTTGTAGCCATTTGTGTACAGATTGTTCTCGACATGCTTGACCAGAGATGCCATGAATGGGTGTGAAAGATTCGTAACAACAATTCCGATAAAACCGGACTTGTTGTGGAACAGGTTCTGGGCGAGTTCGTTCGGTTTGTAGTTCAGCTCCTCCACCGCCTGCATAATCTTCTGTTTTGTTTCATCGGAAATATACCCGCTCCCATTGAGTGCACGGGATACCGTTCCGATTCCCACTCCCGCTTTGATCGCGACATCTCTAATACTTGCCATAGTTTCTCCTAACTCCTCTTCTGACACTGGGCTGTTTTCTACTGATTCGTTCCGGCTTTTCCCCCGCTGCCGGTCTGTGGAGCCCGTTCCACAACGCTTTATTACTTTTATTTTAAAGCACCTCAATCTACAAATCAAGTTAAAAGCTGAAAATTTAAGTACAAAAAACAAGCGACTGTTTGGATCATTTCCCTTTTTCTGGTGAAACCATCCAAACAGCCTCCTGTGTTTTTGTCACTTTTGTCTTATTTTCCAAAAACGCTCATTCATGCGGGCATGCCTTGCGATTTTTCTGGAATTTCATATGCCCCTGAACAGTCACAAACGCTTAATCGTTTTCCAACGAGATATCACCATCCTTTGTCATCAGTGTGATTCTGCCCGCAGCCTGATCCGGTACATAAGAAAAGCTCTGCTCGTCCTCCTCTTTCTGCATCAGATTCTCCATGGTATCCGGTACATCGATCTCCCCAAAATCTGTCTTTGCCGTAATTTCCAGCCGTTCCAGATCTTTTTTACCCAGTTCAAGTTCAATATCGCCGTAGGAGTTTTCCACCGACACGTCTCCGGAAAGCTTCGTATTTTGGATTTTCGCATCGCCATCCTCCAGCGTGATCGACCCATTCTCCCACGTTCCGCTCTTCAGTTCCACATCACCGTAATCTGCTTTGCATTTGATATTCTGCATGTCACATCCGAAAAGTGTGATATCTCCATCCGCATTTTGCAGTCTTCCGCTTTCCGCCTGGATGCCATTCATCTGCACATCACCGAATCCCATCGTTACCTCTATTTTTTTCAGTACCTTCTTTTCCGGTACATACAGAATCACTCCTGTTTCCGACTGTTTACCGCCACTTAAGATTTCTTCCGTAAAATCAATATTAATGTAAATCGTATCGGACACTGCGCTTGTCTCTTCGATGCTCAGAACACCGTCCCGCACGCGATATTCCACTGCAGTCTCTCCTTTTTTCGACGGAATCCGCCAGGCGAGATAACAGGAATCGTCACCGGACGGAAGGATGTTCAGGTCGCCGATCGTAAGGTCTGCCTGCAGTTCATCAAAATCATCAAGTTTTATCTTTTCCTGTGCGGAAATGCCGTCTTCCTTCTTCGCAGAACCGCTCATCGCATTCAGATCATACGTTTCCGCGTATGCTTTTCCGCCGCTTGCCCATCCGCTGAACATCAGCACTGCACCGGCAATACAGCAGGCACATCCTGTCAGTAATGCTGTTTTTGTCCATTTTTTCATGATCTGCTTCCTCCTTTTTTCGTTACCTTACGTGTACACCACACGAACAGCCGTCCCATCCATTTTGCAAAGTATACGCCGAACACCGCGCACAGAATACTGATTCCCAACATGAAAACGCCCATTCCGGTAATAAAGCAGAATCCGCCGAAGGAAACCGAGACTGCCAGAATGCCGCGCAGCAGCATCTTAATTCCGGCGGCCACGCCGACAACTGCAATCAGAAAGACGCTCATATCAAGCAGTGCCGCACAGAGGGCCGCGCAGAGCAGAACGATGAGAATGCTGATCAGAATCGGGGCTCCGATCGGGGCTGCAAACAGGGCGAGAATCGCGATCCAGACGACGTTGGCGCCTGTCGTTTTTTTCTTCTCTTTCTGTTTTTCTTCCTTTTCCATTGCCTCGCGTTCATCTACTTTTTTGTCCAGAAGATTCCGCATCAGCTCGGCGGCTGCCTGTTTCGGTGTTCCGAGTTCTTTGATCACGGCCTGCTCATTTTCCGGACCGGCATCTGCAAAATACTCGGTGAAGTATTCCATCGCATCTTCATAGTCGCTCTGCGGAAGCTTCCTCAGATACTTTTCCAATTGTTTCAGATATTCCCCACTCGTCATTCTTTTTTCCTCCACTCGATGATGTTGTCAATGGTGTCACGATAGGACTTCCATTCGCCCTGCAGGTACGCCATCTGTGTTTTTCCTGCTTCTGTGATCGAATAATACTTCCGTTTTCTGCCCTGGTACTCTGCGGAATACGTCGTCACGTAGCCCGCCTTTTCCAGTTTTTTCAGGATCGGGTACAGTGTCGACTCTTTGATGTCTGCAACCAGTTTGATCGTCTGGCTGATTTCATATCCATAAGAATCTTCCCGATTCACAATCGACAGGATCATAAATTCGATCAGCAGTGCTGATACCGGAAAATACATAAAAAACCACCTCCGTTAGTTTCTGATATGTAAAATATTTATATATATATAATTTATACATATCATAAGACTATGGAGGCGGTTTGTCAAGGGGAATATATAAAATTTTTACATATTCGCTGTCATGTCATCATCTGTGTTTATTTCAGGGCTTTTCCGGAACCGAATGCGTCGCCGACTTTGTCGCCCATGGCGAGATAGGTGTTGTTGACCGGGTCGAAGGCGATTGGTTTCAGTTTTTTCGGGTCGATCTTTCCGTCGGTCAGAACGCTCTCGTCTGCGCAGACGTTCACGATCTCGCCGACCAGAATGCCGTTGTCAAAGCTTTTCACTTTGCACTCCAGTGCCATCGGAAGCTCGTCGATCAGCGGCGCGTTGACGAATTCGCTCTTCGTTGCATGGAAACCGGCGCGTGCAAATTTATCCGGAACTTTTCTGCCGGACTCGATGCCGACGTAATCGCAGCCAACAACAGTATCCTCGGTTGCCATGCTGACGGTGAAGGCACCGGTTGCGGCAAGGTTGTCTGTTGTCTTGTGGTCGCCCATGCTGATGGAGATCTCATTGAAATCTGTGACTACACCCCATGCAGCATTCATGGCATCCGGGTTGCCATCTTTGTCATATGTTGCAATAATCAGAACCGGAAGTGGATACATGTTTGGTTTTGCTCCAAAATTTACTCTGCTCATGGTTGTTCCTCCTGTTTTGCTTGATTTTCTTTATTATAACGCTTACAGCAAACTTTAACACAAGAGATTTTCTCTGCAAATTTTCTTAATCGTTTAATTTTCTCGTCATATCATGCCATTCCTCGCCGCCCCAGGTGGATGCGGAGATTCCCTCGTCGCGGAAATTCATCTTTTTGTACATCTCCACCTTATCCTGCAGGCAGGTCAGAATGAGCTGTTTTCTTCCGTTTTTCTGTTCCCGGCGGCTGTACTCTTCCATCAGCGCGCGGGCGATTCCCTGGCCGCGGTATTCCGGCAGGACACTGAGACCCAGCAGCATGACGTTTTCTCCCTTCGGGTCGTACAGACTGATTTCATCGAAAAAGGCATCACGGAATTTTGTCTCGTTTGTTGCAAGTCCGTTCAGCGTTCCGGCGATTTTTCCGGTTTCTTTGTCTACTGCCGCCAGAAACAGCTCCGGCGCGTACTGCACCCGCTCGCGCATGCTCTTTTCGGAGCACGCCTCATTCGGCGGAAAGCACGCCAGCTCAATGGCAACGCCCTGTTCCATTTCGTCCTGGCGGATGGTTCGAAGTTCATATCGTTCCATTTTATGGTATTCCTCCATTGCCCGCTCAAAAAACTGCAGAAAACCGTCTTCCACGGCAAGCTGATCGAGCGCGGCTTCTTGCTCATTCAGATCGTAATAATATTTTCCGGTCCGCAGATCGATCGACAGACGGTCGAGCGGAAAGCCTTTTTTGCTCATCGGATGGGGTGTGCTGACCATGCGGAAAGGAGCGCTCTCCATTGACGGGTCCATCGCGTCATAGCGGTGGTCCGCATCAAGAATCAGCGAAACTGCGTTTTTGTAGCGTCCCGTCAGGCCGCCGTACTTTTCTGCAAGGGCGGCGTAATGCACGGTCATTTCTTCATCGGACAGATACTTTCCGTTCACGGTCCGCACATGGACGCCGGGCTGGTCGTCCTCTGCCACGTTGTCAAAATACAGACCGGAATCACAGGAGAACACCGGCATATGAAGCGCGTTGAAATACGCCTCCACCTTTTTCCTGGCATTTTCCAGCGGCGTTTTTCCATCCTCGATAATCTCTGGCTGCTTAACACCGCCAAGATCTTTCAGCCCGATCAGCTCAATTCCAAGACCGGCAAGGCGGTGACGCATCGCGTCGAGTTTTGCCGGGTTGCCGGTTCCGTACAGTAACTTCATTTCTGCCCCCTTCTATGCCTCGATGCCGAACTCTTCCGGGCGGAAGCGCGGGCAGACATTTTCCGACGATGTGATGACGGATGCAGCAAGACGCGTACCGATTTCAACTGCCTTGCCAATCGTTTTTCCATAGGTCAGACCGGCGGAAACACCTGCGCAGAACGCATCACCGGCTCCTGTTGTATCTTTTACCTGTACTTTCTGCGCCGGGCAGAAGCCGCTCTCTCCGTCTGCTTCCGCATAAACCGCTCCGTCGCCACCCATTGTTACGACCATGGCCGGAACATTTGCCGCTTTCAGACGCTCGGCGAGAATCTTTTCCATCTCGGCCGGTGTTTTTTCGCTGTAATCATCGGAGAAGAAAACGCCTGCCTCGATCTGGTTGCAGATCAGGCAGTCAAATTTCTGCAGAAGATCTCTTCTGCTGACTGCGATGTTCATGTTGCTGACAACGCCGTACAATTTTTTATCGTATTTTTCACAGAGCTGTACCAGCTTTTTGATGATCTCTTTGTCCATATCGATCTCTGCCACAATGGAATCGCAGTTTTCGATAATTTCATCTCCGTTTTCTTCCAGAATATCGAGAATCGGCATCAGGTTCGGGCGCTGGGAAATGGAGCCCGCCAGGTCACCGTTGTGATCGAAGACAGCAAGCCATGTTCCCATACCGTTCGGGATTTCTTTCATGTATTCGGTATTGACTTTGTGGCGCTGCAGTTTGCGCACAACATCCTCGCCGAGTGCGGTATTATCCGCGATTCCAAGGAAGGTCGGGCGCAGTTCCAGGTTTGCGATATCCTCCACCACGTTTCGGCTCACACCGCCGTGGATGTATTCGACATGGCCGGCGTTTCTGCCGTCCGGGACGTAGATGTCCTCTGGAAAACCTTTGATATCCACAAAAACTGCTCCTAATACTACGATTCCATTTTTATTTACTGCCATGTTTCTTTTTTCCTCTCCTGTTTTTTCATTCCTTCTTTTTTCAGACAAGCCTCTTCGTCTGTTTCACGAAATTTCTGTCTTATCAGCATCCAAATAATGCAAGGCACTTTTACATTGCTGCTCTCTGCTACTGTCTCGACAGTTGAGACAGTGAAGAACGCTCAACTCCTACACAATCCATCCGCTCTGACCTCTGATTGGCCATACACTCGCAGGGAGTTGAGTTGCCGGATTTCACCGTCTCGACCTGGAAGCTGGTCCTTATTTCTTTGTTTTGACATCAAGACTACCGTCTCAACGGTACTTTCGTTGTTCCAACAAAGTTCCTGTATTTCCCTGTCTCCAAAATACACCGGGAAGCGGAACTTTATGTGCTTCAGGAATCTGCCATCCGGCTGCTCCTGCTCATAAATGTCCACCTGTTCTACAAAGCTGTTAAGAAATTCTTTCTTCTCCAGGTCGGTGAACTTATCATATAGTTTATCAAAATATAAAAGAAATTGATAGACGTTTTCTTCTGATATTTTCTGTTGCTGAATATTCAGCAGGCGATTCTTGACTTCTTCTATACTGTTCTCCACGCCTTCAATCTCATCATACAAACGGTATAACCTTGTCTCCATATCCTGATATTTCTTCTCATAAAATTTATCCATGATATCCAGACTATCCATCTGCTGTCCGAGTCTTGCTTTTGCTCCTGTCAGCTGCTTATGCTGCTTTTCTAATCCTTCAATCTCTTTTTCTATTTCTTCTGTATCTATTCTTGAACCGATTTTATTCAGAATTGCTTCTTCGAATTTAGGATTCTTCACCAGCTTCCGAATAACTTCTTCCACTGCATTATTAATCTTCTCCTCGCTCCATTGTTTACGATATCCACATTTATGACCGTCTACCAGGCGACGATGTTTGCAGGCATAATAGAAATAATCCTTATATAAGGTTCCGTCTTTCTTTTTCTTTCGGTTCACATTCCCATACATACCGCTTCCACATAACGGGCATCTCAATATTCCGGATAAAATATGCTCATGCTCGAGACTATGTGTCTTTTCATATTTCACACCTGTTTTTTCCCGTTTTTGATGTGCCAGCTCCCAGTCTGTTTCCGAAATGATTCCTTCATGGATACCATCGTGTAACATATAATTTTCCTGCTTTACAATACGGTATTCATTTCTTGTACCAGATACTTTCTCATTCTTCCTTCGTCCATAAGCCAGCTTTCCACAGTATACCGGATTATCCAGAACGCCTTTTATAAATGAAGCGGCAAATGCGTCCAGTGTATTATTCTGTCGTTTTTTCTTTTTATATCCATGCTGGTTCAGCCATGCAGCAATCGCAGAAATTCCCATATTTGTATGAATAAATTTATCATAGATCAGACGAATAATCTCTGCTTCGTCCTCTGCGATCTGCAATTCTCCATTTACCAATTCATAGCCATATGGAGCAAACCCGCCGTTCCATTTTCCTTCCCTTGCTTTCTGCTTACGTCCTTCCATTGTCTGAACAAGGATATTCTCCCGTTCAATCTCTGCCACCGCAGACAGAACAGAAATCATCAGCTTTCCACTATCTTTTGAGCTGTCAATCCCATCTTCAACACAGATCAGATTCACTCCAAAATCCTGCATCCTCTGCAAAGAGTTTAATACATCTGCCGCATTACGACCGAATCTGGAAAGCTTGAACACCAGTACAAACTGTACCTCATCTGTTCCATTCTCAATATTATCTAACATTCTCTGAAATTCCGGTCTGCCCTCTACGCTCTTTCCAGACTTACCTTCATCGGAATACTCATTTACGATTTCCAT
>NZ_QTWD01000015.1:0-335 GCF_003460955.1 Blautia sp. AF26-2
AGCGGCAGTGAATTTATTCGCAATAATTCCAAAGTCCGTTTTGTCAAAAAGGCACAGTATCGTGTAGACAAGCCGGATTATGCTGAACGAGCTGTGACAGAGGCTCTTGTTAATGCGCTTATCCATCGTGATTATATTGTGCTTGGCAGCGAAATCCATATTGATATGTTTGATGATCGGGTGGAAATCACATCTCCGGGCGGTATGTTTGGCGGCGGCTCAATTCAGGAATACGATATTTACAGTATCCGTTCCATGCGACGAAACCCTGTGATTGCTGACCTGTTCCACCGCATGAAGTACATGGAACGCCGTGGAAGTGGCCTGCGCAAAAT
>NZ_QTWD01000015.1:345-554 GCF_003460955.1 Blautia sp. AF26-2
GCTGACCTGTTCCACCGCATGAAGTACATGGAACGCCGTGGAAGTGGTCTGCGCAAAATCGTCAGTGAAACTGAAAAGCTGCCTGGATACACAGAGGCATATAAGCCCGAATTTTCCTCAACAGCGACAGATTTCAGAGTTATTTTGAAAAATGTGAATTACATCATGTGCGGTGCTTCCGCACATGATACAGCACATGATGCCGCACA
>NZ_QTWD01000015.1:564-36083 GCF_003460955.1 Blautia sp. AF26-2
TACATCATGTGCGGTGCTTCCGCACATGATACAGCACATGATGCCGCACATGATACATCTGTGATCAGCAAGCAAAACTTGCTATTGGAATTTTGTGCAGACCCTAAAAGTCGAGATGAAATGCAAACATATATTGATGTTTCCAGCCGTTCTCACTTCAGCAAATATTACCTCAAGCCTTTATTATCTTCTGGTAAACTTGAAATGATGTTTCCAGACAAACCCAAAAGCAAAAACCAGAAATACACTACCGTTCATTCCAAATAACCAAGAAGCAGGGAACTGGGTCTCATCTCCCATTGTCCTGCTTCTTTTCATTCCAGATTTATTCACATCATTTACCCATACATCCAATCCTGGATCGCAAATTTCAAATCCTGCACCTTACCCAACAGCCAGATCGCCGCAAGCGGCAATCCCATCGGGCTAATCAAAAAAGCTATACCCAGCAAAATCACACCATTCTGCGGGGAATAGGTAATAATCACAGCCACACCAAGCAGAGCAATTATCGTGCTGAGCAGACCAAGCACCAGACCGGATATGTAGATCAGCCCCGTACAAAGCCAGACAAAAATCGTCAACACCAAAATGGCCGGTGCAGTTACAATCATCAGCAGGCATTTCAAAATCTTCATTCCAGTTCCTCCCTCCAACGCTCCAGATACCGTTTGCACAAGGCATCTGCTTGCCTCTCATCATCTTCCGTCAACTCCCGTCTGCCTTTGGTCAGTTCAATCTCCACATAAGTCCGGTAATCATCGGCTAAGAGGTCGAACAGTTCCTTTGGAGTATGGCACACCTCGCCAAGATAGTCTCACGACTCATAGCATTTACCAAGGATACTTCCATACCGGAAAGTTGAATGTCGGCGGGCATCAAGTCTACTCCCTCCGGGTGATGCAGGATACCCTCGCCGGAATGAATCGGCTCATCCATCAGGATATGCCCCATAGCATCCGACAGTGTAAATGGCAGCTTGTCCGGTTGCGGATTTCCCAAGCTGATTGTCAGGCTTCCTTGTGGGTCCCCGTCGATCAGAAGCACTTTCTTTCCGACCTGTGCCAGACCTATTCCCAAGTTCGCACAGGTTGTTGTTTTGCCAACGCCGCCTTTCTGGTTTGCGATGGCGATGATTTGTGTGTTCAAATAAACCTCCTCCTTCTACAAAAAATATCCCTATTCCGAAAAATAGGGATGAAAAAAGCCGCTTACTCAAATAAATGAATAAACGGCTATGTAAGAAATATTCGATTGTAAGTAAAGTTTTATATCACTGCAAAATACCGAAGTGCATCTTTGATTGCTTCTACCTTTTCTGGTGTCGGATGCTTCCTCGGCTGTTTCAATTCTTCTACCGCATTAGGCGCATCATACATTGGCAAGCCTAAATCTCTCTTTACCTCTGCGATATATGCGGTATGTACTTTGAAACCGTATTTCGCTTCTATGTACTCCTTAATCATTTTGTAGGTCACTTTTTCTTTGGGCTTGTACGCTTCGGCTCTTTTAGCAATACTATCTACCGGAATCTTGCCCTCGCCCTCTCCAAACTCCACATCAATGTGGATATAACTGTCGGCTTTTTTGTGGGATAAAAGAACTACCGTCTCGACAGTTGTTTCAGTTTCCAAGGGAAGTTCTTTCACTTCCTCGCCATCAACAGGCACAGGGAAGTTGAACACAATCTTTCTTATCCAGCTTCCGTCTTTCCTTTTCTCCGGGAACATCTCAATTCGCTCGATAAAGGCTTTCATAAACTCTTTCTGTTCCGCTTCTGTTGCGGAATGGTAGACTTCATCAAATGCCAGTAAGAGCCGATAGATATTGTTACCGGAGATTTTCTCCTGCTGAATGCTGCGGATTTGACCTTGCAATTCACCAATCTGAACTTCGATATCCTCTATTGTATCATACTGCTCATCATAGCGGCGCTGCAAGTCCAAAATCTTTCTGTCATAGTGGGCATCGTTGATGTCCAAGGTGTCCATCTGACGCTCCAAGCGGCTTTTCGTTCCAAAGGCTTGCTTCAACTGTCCTTGCAGGACGGCGATCTGCTTTTCCATATCCTCTGTATCAACAGCCGAGCCGATTTTCGCCTGAATCGCTTCTACAAACCGGGGATTGTTGACCATAGCGGATATAATCTTAGCCACAAACTTGTTGATCTCCGTCTGCTCGATATTCAGTCGGAAGCTGCACTCATGTCCGGTAGGTGTTACCGTGTTTTTGCAGTAGTAATAATACCTCGTTTTCTTGTCCTTGCTGTGAGCCCTGGCGATATTGCCGTACATACTCTTTCCGCAGCATGGGCATTTCAGAATGCCGGACAGGATGTGTGCATGATCTGGATTGTTGACCTTTTCCCGCTTAAAGGAATTGATCTTACGCTTTTCCTGTGCCAGATACCAATCTTCTTCCGAAATGATGGCTTCGTGCTGTCCCTCATAAATCGGGAACTCCGACTGCTCAACTACGTGCATCTCATTTCTTGTGCCTTGCTTCTTTTCCGTCCTGCGTCTGCCATAGGCGATCTTTCCCATGTAAACGGGATTGTCCAATACATCCTGCACGAAGTTCCTTGAAAATCCGGGAATGGTATTGTTCTGCCGCAGTTTCTTGATAAAGCCGTTGCGGTTCAGATATTTAGCAACCCCGGCAACGCCCTCGTTGGTGTGAATGTAGCGGTCATAAATGACACGGATTACTTCCACTTCATCCTCCGCAATGACCAAATCTCCGTTTTCCAGTTTGTAGCCATAAGGAGCGAAACCACCGTTCCACTTGCCCTCACGAGCCTTTTGCTCACGTCCTGCCATTGTCTGGGTGCGGATATTCTCTCGCTCTATTTCTGCCACCGCAGACAGCACGGAAATCATCAGCTTTCCGGCATCCTTTGAACTGTCGATGCCATCCTCCACGCAGATCAGATTGACACCGAAATCCTGCATGAGCTGCAAAGAGTTCAGAACATCCGCCGCATTTCTGCCGAATCGGGACAGCTTAAAGACCAGCACATAGGAAACGCCGTCCTTGCAGTCCTGGATGTCATTCAGCATCCGTTGGAAGTCCTGCCGCCCTTGGATATTCTTTCCGGAAAATCCCTCGTCAGAATACTCCCCGGCAATAACCATATCTTCGTATGCCGCATACTTCCTCAGCTTGTCACGCTGGGCATCCAAGCTGTACCCGTCAACCTGCATAGAGGTGGACACTCTTGTATAAATATAGCATTTAAGTTGTTTCTTTTTCAGAATCTCCACCTCCCTCATTCATTTCCTTTACCATAAGTCCCTCGTTGCGGATATAATACTCCAAAAGCCACAGCACATAATCCGGTGCATGGCGGTTGTCCAATTCCCACTCGGTCATAGTCCGGTAAGGGATATGGACGAGCTTGCAAAAATCTTTCCGGTTCAGTCCTGTGCTTTCCCGCAACTTGATAATTCTGTTCTTACAATCCATCTGTCTTTTCTCCATAAAAAACAAAAATACACGTTGCGTAATCATTATAGCATAGCCGCAGTGAATACGCAACGTGTAAATTGTAAATTTTTACGCAGCCTTATTCGTCAAAGGCTGTGCTTGATTACTTTCCTTGGAATGCTCCACTTTCTGAGGGGCATCCTGTTCCAATTTATCCAAAACCTGATGTCCATATTTCTGGAGCATCTGGCTCATAACATCCATACAGCGGACAAATGCCGCATTATATTTTGCATCCTCATAATATTTCTTCAATAGGCAGTTACCTCCATCAAATTTCCATGTCCTGTCCACGCTTACGGGCAGGTGCTTTGTGTTCCTGTGTTTCCTTTCCTCTGGCGAGGATGGAATTGATAAAAGCCCGAACCTTTTCGGATGCAATTTCCAGTGCATCCAGGAAAGGCTGGGCTTTTTGCTTCAACTCTTGATATTTTTTATTCGCTTCTTCACATCGCTGCTTCCAAATGGATGCAGACTTTTGAGCAGATTCCAGTTTCCCTTTCAATCGCTCATTCTCTGCATGAAAGAGAATGCCGTTGGTGGCATAGCGTTTCAACGTGTCGCATTCATCCGGTGTCAGCGTGATATTGTTTCCGAACGTGGCTTTCTTGCCCATCGCTTCAATATCCTGCACCGTAAGTGCAATGGCCTTTGCTGCCTTGGTTTCCTTTTGCAGAGCTTCCAGTTTCTTTTTCTGCTTTTCCGTAGCAGCTTTAGCATCCTCCAAACTCTGTTCTGCCTGTGCCACCTGTCCTGTCACAGCTTCCAAACGCTGCTGTTCCGCCTGCACCTTAAACTGTGTCACCGTCAGATGTTCCTCGGTGCTGCCACGCTCTCCACGCTCCACATCGGTATATCCGGCAGCACGCATGAAATTAAAAAAGTCATCCTGCAACACGCTGTAGGATGACCTTAAAATCTTTTTTCCTTTTTCATTGAGCTTGGGATTTCCGTCCTCGTCAAGCACCGGTTTGGAGTCCCATTTCTTACTTCGGCTGACTTGTGTGATCGTTTCCTTTACCGTTCCCCGGAGAGCTTCATCCTTACATCGCTTCGACCAAAGGATCTGCTTTTCCACTACCGGAATATAAACCACATGGAGGTGATAGTGGTACACATCCTCGCCAAGAGCTTCGGACATTGCCCGGTTGTGCTCATCGGCGTGCATCACAGCAGAGAGGATATACTGCTCACCGCCTACGATCTCCACGGCGGCTTTATAGGCATCAGCATAAAACTGTTTTGCAAATTCATAGCCGCCGTGGTTGTAGAAATAAGCGGAGTTCACATCAAAAACCAACTCGCCGTATTTGATGGCATCCGGTTTCAGACCTCTGGTGGAGATCACGCCATCCTGTTCCATTTGCTCAAACATTTTCACATAATCATCGGTGGGAGTCTTGAAGTGAACATTCAGCGGAGTGCGTTCCGGCACAATGTCTTGATTGCTGTAACTGTCCTTTTCTCGCTCATTGTGTTCCTGTATTTTTGCCACATCGTCCGGTGTCGGTAAGTCCTGATTCCGGGCTACGGTGCGGTCTATTCCATCATTTCTTGCCATAGATTTTTTGTCCTTTCCTTAAAATTTGCAGACAGCGGGGAGCTGCGGAGAGGCACTTTTTCAAAGTGTAATAACCCACTATAACACTTTCATCCATACTGGCTGCAAAGTGCCGTGGGCTCTCCGAGGGCTCTCCCGAGGGGGAGTGCGGTTGCTGCGGCAACCTCTGCTGACCAATGCGAAAATGTCTGCAACTTTTCCCATGGTCAGCCCGTCTGCATGAAGCTGTTCCGGTGAACTTCTCTTTGCAGACGGCGGCAGCGAAAAGCGTATCTTTCACTGCCATCCATAGACAGCACTGCGGTGTGCCTATGGGGACGGGAACTACGAGGGGATGTTGCCGGGGCATCACTTCTCCCGTCTTTGCTGCCATACGATGTCGTATCCCAGCACATCGGCAAGCTCCAATACTTCCTTGTATCGGATGCTTTCCCGCTGTAATTTTGCGGACAGGTTGGAAACGCTGTCGCTCCAACCGTACTCGTCCGAGAGCAGGTCAACTACTTCCTGCATAGTCATTCCGGCACGGATGATCTGTGCCTTGATTTCGTTGCGTACATTCATATTGTAAATTCCTCCATATTTTTGATTTACAATTCGGTGCAAAGGCTACTCCCCAAAGCGGAGCAGATGCACCGAACAGTGAAAAATCTGCTTTCTCCAAAATCGCTTTCATTTTGTGAGTGCGATACTCTGTCCATACAGGCATATATCCCACTTTGCTGTTCCGTGGGATTTTGTCTGAAACAGTGAAAACACCCATTGTTTCGTAAACTGGGTGCATGGTTTGGAGAAGCACGATTTGGTGAAATGGTTTCGTCCTGCGGTCAAGAACTTTGCTGTTTCCATTACCATTGATTTTCAATGCCCGAAAACAGGTCAGTTCTGACAGCTGATTATTCCTATAAAAAAGGAAAACAGGTAAAACGCTGTGTACATACATACAGAAAACGAAAGACAGGAATCAGTCCTGCCATTCCTCCGGTACGTACGTACATGGCGAAACGTCGTAAAACCCGTTTATATTAGGTCGTGCCACAGCTTCCACACCCATAAATCCCCATACCCGCCGTCCGGCTGAGTTGGTGATGTTGTTGCAATGCTCCAAATTAAATTTCTTTGCATTGGCAACCATGGCATCGCTGAAGCTGCGGGATTTCAGAGGGGCAAGGGAGTTTTCCTCACACCACAGGCGATAGATAGCGTAAAAGTCCTTGGAACTGATGGACGCATCCGCCTTGCGCCGGATATATCCCTCGGAATCCATGAAGTCAAAAATGTTGTTATTGTCACGCTTGACCGCTTCCCGGTTTTCACGGATGCGGTCGCTCTCCGTAAACTTAAAGTTGTTGGCAACAAGCCGCTGCAAGCCTTCAAATGCCCAGAGGAAAATCCCCTCGGCTTCGGCTTTCATCTTCTCTGCAAGATCGGGATCGTCGGCTCTGTCCACGGGCTTTTCCTTGGTAGTCAGCACAAGCTGTCTACGGTAAAAACCATCGCTACGGTCATACAGGGCTTGCAGATCGCCATTGCTGAATGCCATCAACCGGGCGAACATCCAGCCCTGATAGCTCTGTTTACCTTTGCGTTCCAAATCCATCTTGCCCTGTGCGGTTACAATGGATTTTACATAGTTGGTCTGGCGCAGAGCTTCCATCCGCATATCATCATCCACGCACAGCAGGATGTGTTCCAGATCGGCACGGGCGAAGCGGTTTTCGGAAATTTTACCGATACTGCCGTCTTTCATATTCGTGCCGAATATGGTGGACAGCACTGCACCGATTTGAGATTTGCCCTCGCCGCCGTTGCCCTTAATCACCATCATGCGCTGCCCCTTGTTGGAGGGAATCAGGCAGTAGCCGATAAACTCCTGCAAGGTGGGAATATCTTCTTCATAGAGCAAACCGTCCAAAAAGTTCAGCCACAGAGCAGGTGCAGCAGCGTTTGGATTGTAGGAAACAGGCAAGCGGCTCTGTACGATTTCCTTTTTCCCCTCGATAAATCTTCCATCCAGCATGAGCGTTCCGTTGGCAACATGGATGCGGTCAGGCTGGGGAGGAAGATCCTCAACCATGGCTTCCAGTTTCAGCAATTCCATGATGTTTTTGATCTTCTGCGGTACGCTGCTGATGGTGTAGCTTTTCAGCTTTTCGTAGACCTCGCCCCGCAGGACAATATCATCCGTTACCCGTCCATTGGGCGTAAAGAAAGCCCTGTTTGCAAAGATGATTCTGCTCTCTTGCAGAAATTCTTCACAAAACAGAGCTTCATTGATATTCTGCCCATCAAACCAGACAGGCAAATTCATATCAGGCGTTTTCCGGTTCTTCGCCATGGTGTGCCACCTCCTTTTTCTTTCGTGCAGTGTACTCTTTCAGAAAGTCGATATACCCGTCCTTCATCAGTTTGTCCACAACAGCTACACGCTGTTCCAATTCGCCCACGGTCAGCACATCTGCCATATATTCGATATGGCAGTGCATCTGGCAGGCTTCCACAAAACGGTCATCATAAGGCTCGTCCGGTGTCTTTGGTGCATAGCGCACTTTCCAATCCTCCAACAGATGCAGATAATCCGTCAGCACCCGGAAACACAGCATTTCATCCTCCCGGAACTGACGGATATAGGGACGCTTTGGCTTGACCATAGCTGCGGCAGTGGGCGGTTTCGGGTCAAGCCCAAAGTCCGCAGCCAGCTTTTGCACTGCTTCATGGTTACTCAGATTGAACAGCTTTGCCACAAGGTCGATCACGTCTCCCTTGGCTCCGCAACCGAAGCAGAAGAAATAATCTTCATTCAGCTTCAAGCTCGGATGCCGGTCATTGTGGAATGGGCAGCAAGTCATACCGCTGCGGTTGACTTTCAGCCCATAGTGCTCGGCAGCTTGCTTCACGCTGATCGCCGCCTTGATGTTTTCATAGATTGTCATAGAAAAACCTCCGTTCATAATAGTCTGGAAAGCACGAAGCACCCGCCGTGATTGGCAGGTGCTTCGCCCTTTCTACTATGGTTATGACGGATTTGAAAAAAAGCAGGCTAAAAGCAGGACAACCTCATTTCAAAAAACAGGACAACTTATCTGATGATGTAGATTTCTTCACATTTGCATGGTATAATTAGAAAAGTGAAAAAACAGGACAGGAGGGCAAGCATGAATCAAGAACTGATGACATTGGATTTTTGGCAGGATACGGTCATATATGAGGGCAAAATATTTCCTATCGGTACTCTTGCCTGTGATGCGCTGAATGTTCCTGCGGATACCCTCGCAAGAATGAACGAGCAATGCGAGAAAATCAATCTACTGCTTGGAATGTTAAACGCCGGACAGGATGCTTCCGCACTCTTTCCTATGGCAAAGGAAGCTGTGCTGACAATGGTGGATATTCTCAGCGAAACGCCGCCGTTCTCCAATATGAATATTCCAAAACATAGAGAACGGATTGAAAAAGTCTTTACTGCGGACAATGCGCTGAAATATATGGAGTTTGCCATAAAAGCCGCAACTAATTCCTTGCAGTTTGAAGAAATCCCGAACTATGCCGATGCAATGATGCTCCAACGATATACTGCTGTATTCGGGCATCTGGCATACTCCCTTGGGGAATACCAAACCGCAATGCTTGATTTTGCGGAAAAATCAGACGGAAATGAAGCAGACCGTACCGCAGAGGGCTTCGCCAGAATGTTCGGCAGCTATTTCCCGCCGGAGTTCTCTATCACGGAGGGCAATGCCTGGATGTCTACCCTGAACAATTCCGTTCAGTATGTATCGGTCATCCGTCCCGGCGAAAAAGTTGCAAAGCTCGTCAAGCGAATCCATTATGTATCCTTTGTGGGGATGTTCCGGTCTGATCTCTTTGAGGGCTTGTGTGTCGGTCATGCACCGAAGAAATGTAAAATTTGCGGCAAATGGTTTCTGACAACCAACGCAAGGCACACCAAATACTGCGGCGGCTATGCGCCGGGGGACAAGCTACACCGCACCTGCCGACAGATCGGCAATCTGAAAGGCAGAGAACAACGGGAGCTTGCAGACGATCATCCTGTTATCCAGATATACGAAAAGCGGCTGAATACCATAAACCGCTATATCAAGCGTGGCAAACTGGATGAGGATTTAGCAGAGGTTATGAAGAAACTGGCGAAAGATAAGATGCTCCGGGCAAAAAGTAATGTCGCTTATGCCAAGGGAACTTATGAGAAAGAAATGGAACAGGTTGCTTTGAAGAAAGAAGCCCAAAAGTGCATTTGAATTTGTTAGGAGGAACAGTCAATGAAAATAGGATTTTTGTTTTTCTTGGTTTTCTGTATAATTGCAATTTTTGCGAGTAAGAAAAAGAAATAAATTTGAAATTGGACGTTGAAAGGAGGTGCGCTATGCTAAGTGATTTTACATGGAATATGACCGGATACATACCAAAATACGCTGTCAATCCGCACGGTGATGGTATCATTCCCTATATGGCAGAGCGCATCTTCCAACTGGAACCGGAGCCGCCAGCGGTGGGCAGTCTGAATGAATATATCCTGTCTGCCTTGCGGGAAAAGAATTTGATATATTTCTCGTTCTTCCTCCACCATTATGAGCCACAGCTCAATAAGCGCATCAAAGGCTTTTGGGGTGTGGATGGCGGCGATCTGTACGATACAGACCGTTTTATAGATATAAAGCTCTCCTGCAGGGAACAAATGCTGATGGACTATGATCCTGCCAAGGGTGCGGAGTATGCTACATACATTTTCCCGTTCATCCGGGATGCTATGCTCCGCTTCCGCATGGGCGAAGAAAAATGGTCGGTATCCTCTCTGACCAATTATAAAATGGTGCGGTCAATGGCTTGGCTGTACCATAACACCAAGGATGCGGTCAGCGAGTTTTCCAAAAAGTATAACTGTGACTTTGCCCTTGCGGAAGAATATCTGAGAGTTGTTCGAGGTATCCGCAATCAGCAACCATTCTATGTGACAGATGAGGACGGCGAGGAAACGGGCGAAGATGTTGCTCTTGATGATACTTGGAACTACTCCGACATCCTCTGGAACGGCATACAGGCAGAAAAGGTGCAGCGAGCTTTTGATAAGCTGAACTACCGGGAACAGACCTTGCTTGAAAAGCGGCTGGCAATCTGCATGACCTGCGGGCATGTCGGCTCATGGAAAGGCCGTCCCACCTTTGAGGAACTGGCTGTAATGTTTGAGGGCAGCACTGCCAGCGGTGCGGAGCGAGCCTACCGCAGAGCAGTGGACAAACTGACAGAATTGTTGGTTGCCGAGGGCGCAATCCATGCTGTCCGCTTGAAACAGAAATCCAAGACCAAACGAAAAAAGAAAATCGCCACCGCAATCTACGAATACCAAGCAGACTGCGACGGCGAATGGGGCCAGATTTCATTTGATTTTGAGAACGGCACATCAGAAATAGTCCGACTTGCCGATTGGGATACAATGAAAACAAACCGCTTTGCGAACAAGGCAATAGCCTACCTTCTAAACTGCGAAAACGAGAAGTTGCCAAAGGAAACGATAGTAGCGTTTGAACTATAAAAGGAAATTGACGAGGAACGAGAATGAAAACAATCGCAATCATAGATGATGATATTCATATTGGAGATATGCTGAGAGAAGTGCTGGTGCAAGAGGGCTATTCTGTTCTTCGTGCATACTCCGGCACAGAAGCGTTATATCTTCTTTCACAAAACAATCCCGATTTGGTGCTGCTGGATCTGATGTTGCCGGGATTGTCTGGCGAGGAAGTTCTGCCCCACATTGAGAACATTCCTGTTATCGTTCTCAGCGCAAAAGTAGATGTGCAAGACAAGGTAAATCTTCTGCTGGGCGGTGCGGCAGATTACATGACCAAGCCTTTTGATACAAAGGAGCTTCTTGCCCGTATCACTGTTCAGCTCCGCAAGGCAGAACAACATGGCGAAACCAAATCTCTTTCCGTTGGCGATTTGGTTTTGGATATGGTTTCCCTTTCTCTGACAGTACAGGAGCAGCCTGTGAAGCTGACCCGAACGGAGTATGCCATCTTAAAACTGCTGATGGAAAATCCCAAACAGGTAATTTCAAAGAGTGTCCTGCTTGACAGAATCAGTCTGGACACACCCGACTGCACCGAGCGTTCTTTGAAGCAGCACATCAGCAATCTTCGTAAAAAGATGCAGGATGTCAGCGGTGTAGACTATATCGAAACAGTCTGGGGAATTGGTTTCAAATTGGCAGAACAAAAAATCTTGACCAAATCTTGACGTTTTTCTTGACCACTTTCTTGACTTTTGTTTTGTAAACTTAGGTCAGCAAAGGAGGTAATACAATATGAACTATATTTTGCAAACAAACAGCCTGACAAAAAAGTATAAAAACTTTCAGGCATTGAATGGTCTTACTATGAATGTTCCCAAAGGTTCCATCTATGGCTTTGTGGGAAAGAACGGCGCTGGTAAGACAACCCTGATCCGCTTGATCTGCGGATTGCAGGAACCGACTTCCGGTAGCTTTTCTCTGTACGGCATCCGCAATGACAGCAAGGATATTATCAAATCCCGCCGTCGCATGGGTGCTGTGGTGGAAACACCGTCCATCTACATGGATATGACTGCGGAGGAAAATCTGAAGCACCAGTATCTCATTCTTGGTCTGCCATCATTTGATTGTATTCAGGAATTGTTGAAGCTGGTAGGTCTCGACAACACGGGAGAGAAAAAAGCGAAGAACTTCTCCCTCGGTATGAAGCAGCGTCTGGGCATCGCTATCGCATTAGCCGGTGATCCCGACTTTCTTGTTCTTGATGAGCCTGTAAATGGTCTCGACCCTCAGGGTATTGTGGAAATGCGAGAACTGATTTTGAAGTTGAACCGAGAAAAACAGATTACAGTTCTTATTTCCAGTCACATTCTGGATGAACTTTCCCGTCTGGCTACTCATTACGGTATCATTGATAATGGTCGCATGGTGAAGGAACTGAGTGCAGAAGAACTGGACACAGTTTGCCGCAAGTGTGTCCGCATGGAAGTGACCGATACTTCTACTCTGGCTCGTGTGCTGGATTCCATGAATCTGGAATATAAAATTATCTCCGCAACAACAGCCGATGTGTTCGCAAAGATCAATGTGACACAGCTGACCGTTGTACTGGCAAAGGAAAACTGCGAAGTGCTGTCTATGCAGGAAAAAGATGAAAGTTTGGAGAGTTATTACATCTCTCTGGTTGGAGGTGATAATAATGCGTAAACTTTTTCGAGCAGCCTTTTACCGTACAGAGAATAAAAAAATGATTCGAATAGAATTAGTGATTGCTGTATTGCTTTCCGCATTCATCATCCTCAACGGTTACTTCCAGACGAATTTGACTAATGCATACATCTATAAGCTGGTCGCCCGTTTTTTTGGATATTCACCCCTGATGGGACCATTTATCGCCGTATTTGCCGCATATTTGTGGGGAACAGACTATGAATATGGAACTCTGCGCAATAAACTAATCTGCGGACACACTCGTGAAGAAGTTTATTTTTCCAATCTTCTCCTGACCATATGTGCTGGACTGAGTACTGCACTAATCTGGTTGATAGTTAATGGGATGCTGGGTATTCCGCTACTGGGTACGGCAAGCCTGAACCTCTCTTTGGGAGAGATGGCATTTTATATTTTTTCAAGCCTTTTGATGGTCGTTGCACTCTCCAGCGTATGTTGTCTGTTGGCAAGTCTGGCGGAGAACAAAAACTCAGCGACACTTCTTTGTCTGGGAGCTGTAGCTGCAATGGTCATAATCGGGATGCTCCTTTATGATCGTTTTGCAGAACCAGAGTTATTGGATGGATGGATGTGGAGTGATACAGACCCAACTGTGCGATGGCATCCCCAAAATATCAAATTCATCGGTGGAACATTTCGTATCCTGCTGGAATTTCTTATCTGTCTGACACCTGGAGGACAAGGTGTAATTCTTTGCGAAGAAGGGGTGGAACACCTGATTTTTCTTCCATTGTGCTCTGCGTTTGTAATTTTTTCAACATCTCTTATAGGAAGTCGTTCCTTTAAGAAAAAGAACCTAAAGTAAGGAGGTAGAAAGATGTTCCCTTGGATTTTGTGTTGTATTTTGCTAATTGTTGTATTTTTTCTAATCACAAAGATTATTTTTATAGAAAAAAGTATTGATGAAATTCATACAGAATTCCAGGAACGTCTTTCCTCCGACACAAACACTCTGATTGATATTTCTTCCAGCGACCCTCATCTGAGAAAACTGGCTTCGGAGATTAATATCCAGCTTCGATTGCTCCGCAAGGAACGCCATCGTTACCAACAGGGCGATCTGGAACTGAAAGAAGCTATCACCAATATTTCCCATGACCTGAGAACTCCGCTTACGGCGATAAACGGTTATCTTGACCTATTGGAACGAGAGGAAAAAAGCGAAACGGTACACTGCTATCTTTCTCAAATCCAAAACAGAACAGATGTTTTAAAAAATCTAACCGAAGAACTATTCAGATATAGTGTGGTTACTTCTTTTCAGGAACTGAAACCAGAACGTATGGATGTTGTCCGGGCATTGGAGGAAAGTCTGCTGTCTTTCTATGCGGTCATGCAGGAAAAAGGCATCCAACCGGAAATCGAATTGCCGGAGGAACCGGTTTTCCGTGAACTGGATGCAGGTGCGGTCAACCGTATCTTTTCCAACATTATCAGCAATGCGCTGAAATACTCTGACGGCGATCTGTCCGTAGTCATGGATAAGAACGGCTGTGTTACATTCAGCAACACGGCGCACAATCTGAATTATGTGACGGTCGGCAGATTGTTTGACCGTTTCTATACAGTAGAAGCCAGTCGCAATTCAACCGGTTTGGGATTGTCCATCGCCAAGCTGCTGATTGAGCGTATGGGCGGAAGTATTGGAGCAATCTACAACAATGACAAACTGCAAATCAAGATAATCTTTGCAAAATGAAATAAAAAAGAGTTTATATGAACGGAGGTGTTTTGATTATGAAGAAATACTTGAAGGAGATACTAATACTCTTAATTCAATTATTTATGTTTTATGTATTTCCATTATTTGCAGGACCAACAGACGTTATGGGAATGATAGTTTTGCTTATTTTAGCAACATTATTGCTTTCAATTCTAATTGGCAGCATTTCAAATCTGAAAGTAAAGTACTTGTATCCAATAATCATAGCAATTACATTTGTGCCATCTGTGTTTATATACTATAACGAGACAGCATTGATACATTCGCTTTGGTATTTAGCAGTATCATCCTTTGGTTTGATAATCGGCATGGTCATTCATAAATTGATTCTTAAAAAGTAGAAAGAGCAAAACTTTCAAAGGCTACCCAGTCAAAAAGATTGGATAGCCTTTATTTATGTTTTCTAAAATTAAAGTTGAATATCTGCCTTAGCCAATAACTATGGGCTTAGAGGTTTAGTGAGCCAGGCAAATCGCTCCAATCGCCGTATCCACAGATTTATACTCTGTAACAGTTTTTCAAATAGGTTTTGGAATCTCCGTTCAATATCAAATCAGCATATCCAATCGGGTCATTGTAAATCAGATAATCCAGTTCCGACCTCTGATACATATTGTCGGCAACCTCGTTCTCAACCGCAATCGTATCAATCGCAATCATACTACCATCAAAGAATTTCAGTTCCACACAAGCGGTATCCATGTTAAACTTACAAGAAATCAATCTATCCATAAGAAACCTCCATTTTACGGGATGTTATATCATCCCAAAATATTTGAATGCTTCTCGGATTGCTTTCTCTTTTTCCGGTGGACACAGAGGCTGTCTGGAATCTTCGGACTTCGGCAGATTGTAGTTCTTACCAACCTCAATCCCACATTTCCGCTTAATCTGTGAGATATACAGGTTTGATACCTTTAATCCGCTATGTTCCAGTACATAGTCCTTGATCTGCGTGTAGGTTGCCCCATCTTGAAATTCGGACATATCCATATCTTCTAAAGAGAACTCAACCCGAATCTTTTTCGAGTCGACCTCACCCTTGGAAAGCAAAACAACCGTCTCGCAGTGCACCGTTCCCGGAAACATATCAACACAGCAGACTTTTTCTACACGGTATCCATATTTTGCAAACTCTACCAGATCCCGCGCAAGAGAAGTCGGCTTGCAGGAGATGTAAAGCATTTTTTCACACCTATATAAATCAACTATCTTCGGCAGAGCCTTCGGATGGATTCCTTCGCGCGGTGGATCAAGAACGATGAAGTCCGGTTTTTCTTCGATTTCATCGATCACCTTCAGCACGTCTCCGGCGAGGAAACTGCAGTTGGTAAGGCCGTTTGCCTCTGCGTTCTCTTTTGCAGCTGTAACAGCTTCTTCCACGATTTCCACGCCGATCACTTCTTTTGCGACCGGTGCAAGGATCTGGGCGATGGTTCCGGTTCCGCTGTAGAGGTCGAAGATCGTGCGGTCTTTCGTCTCGCCGACGAACTCGCGGGCGGTGCTGTAGAGAACTTCCGCGCCAAGGGAATTGGTCTGGAAGAAGGAGAACGGGGTGATCTTGAATTTCAGTCCGAGGAGTTCTTCATAGAAGTAGTCCTGTCCGTAGAGCACTTTTGTCTCATCGCTCTTTACAACATCTGCCAGGGAATCATTTATGATATGGAGGAATCCGACAACCTTTCCTTCCAGCGGCAGACCAAGCACTTCCTGCACGAGCGGCATCAGATCCCACTCTTCCTGGCTTGTGGTGACGAGATTTACCAGGATTTCTCCGGTATTCTCGGCTCTTCGCACCAGCAGGTGGCGCAGGTAACCCTCGTGGCTTATCTTGTGGTAGTAACTTGCGTTCCGCTCTTTAAAATACGCCAGCACGCAGGTCAGAATCTTTGTGAAATCATCATGCACGATTTTGCAGTCGCACGCGGTCAGGACATCGTAGGTGCTTCCCTTTTTATGAAGTCCGAGAGACAACGGGCCGTCCTTGTATTCATCGCCGAAGGAAAACTCCATTTTATTCCGGTATGCAAACTCCTTCGGACTTCCCTTGATTCCAAGGAACGGATAATCGGCCTCCCCCGCCTCATTGACCTGGCCGGCCTCCACGAGGGCATCGTCGAGCAGTTTTTTCACCTGACCGGCCTTCATTGCAAGCTGATCCTCATAACTCATCGTCTGGTACATGCATCCGCCGCAGGACGGGAAAATACTGCAGACCGGATCGCGCTTTTCCATCGGGGATTTTTCTGTTACTTCGAGCAGGCGGCCCTCCATGCGGTTCTTTCTTTTTTTGTTGATCTGAAAGCGGATCTTCTGTCCCGGAATTGCATTTTTCACGGTAACCGTCTCGCCCTCCACATGTACACGTCCTTTATTCGGGAAATCAATTCTTTCCACGACTCCCTCGTAAATTTCTCCTTTTTTCATTCTCTTCTCCTTCTATGTCAAACTGATTTCCGGACAGAAAAACTCCGGTACCACGTTCCGGCACCGGAGTTTCTTTTTTCCATCCTACTTATCTTCGTCTTCATCCTCGAAGTAATCGTCGAAATCGTCATCGAAATCATCTTCGAAGTCTTCCAGATAATCCGGAGTTACAAACCGGTATACTGCGTATGCGATTCCTGCAACTGCCGCTACCGCTCCGACAATGGCAAGGACCCATAAAATCACGTTTTTCGGTTTTTCGCTCTCACGTTCTCTCTGTTTTAAAAGCTCTAATACTTCATCAATCTTATTCATACTGTCCACCAACCTTTGCTTTAGATTAGAAACTTAACTTAACGATAGTATACCATACGAGCCGCAATTTTACCACAATTTCCGCTCTTTTTTATAAATCTTTTCGTTTCAACTTACAGTCGGTATTTGCACGGAGTCTGACATGTCGAGAATAGTTCGACTGTGACTTTCCTCATGTCAGTGGAGGATACCGATTTCTCTCCGCCTACCACTGCCGTTATGTTTCTTTTAACAATTCATCCCACCGCTTTAGAAGCGGGGGACTTCTTGTCTACTGGTGTTAAAATTCAGAATCCGCCGGCAGTTCCCGCAGAATCTTGTGGAACTGACCGCCGCAGCGCTCCATTTCTCCTAACACCTGGTCGATCCATTCACCCTTTGTATGCCAGTTTTCTCTGGTGAACTCAATATCCGAAGGACAGACAAAAAACTCTGTCTCCGGGTAGACAAGCTGGTAATACAGAATACACCGTCTCGCATGGAGATTCCGGCAGCAGAGGATCGCTTTTTTTACCTCGATGCCCGCCGCATCTGTCACTTCCCGTGACCGCAGTGCATTTTCATACGTATACGTCGCCTGGTCTTCGCGCAGAATCGCTTTCTCCGGCACGCCGTTTTTCTGCAGTACCGTCCGCAGAAACTCCCACTCGGTTTCATAGTTCCCGCCGTACTGCTCCGCAAGATCCTGTACACCGGCGAAATGCCCGAGCACAGTACTGTATCTTCCCGACGGAAGCACATACGGCGCAAATCCTTCTTTCCAGAGTTCTGCCGCGTGCACCGCCATCTGCGGATATCCGTTTCCCGGCACAAAAATCACATCGGCTTTCTGCGGCTCATCCTTCACGAAAATATAGTCCGTAAAGTAGTTTAAAAACTTCTCATACATGAAATGTTACCACTCTTTAAAGTCCATGAGGCACTCTACGACATATGCCATATCCTGTTCAGACAGGCTGTAGAACATCGGCAGACGCATCAGGCGCTCGCTCTCTTTTGTTGTGTATTTGTCCTCTCCGTGGAAAACACCGAACTTCTGTCCGGCCGGGGAGGTATGGAGCGGAACGTAATGGAAGACACACATCACACCGCGCTCTTTCATATACTTGATCAGTTTTGTACGCACTTCCAGATTTCTTGCCTTGATGAAGTACATATGTGCATTATGTACACAGCCTTCCGGCACAACCGGCTGCTCGATCTTTCCGGCCTCAGCCAGCGGACGGAGCTGCTCATGGTAATAGTTGTAGATGGCCATCCGCTTTCTGTCGATTTTCTCATGTTCCTCGAGTTCTGCAAGCAGGTAAGCCGCATTCATATCACTCGGCAGATAGGAGGAGCCGTAGTCGATCCAGGTATATTTGTCGATCTGTCCGCGGAAAAACTTGCTGCGGTTCGTTCCCTTTTCACGAAGGATCTCTGCTTTTTCCAGATAATTCTCATCCTGGAACAGCAGCGCGCCGCCCTCTCCCATCGTATAGTTTTTCGTCTCATGGAAGCTGTAGCAGCCAAAATCGCCGATCGTTCCAAGGGCTTTTCCCTTGTAGTACGCGCTCACACCCTGTGCCGCATCCTCTACAACCTTCAGGTTATGGCGTTTTGCAATATCCATGATGGTATCCATTTCACAGGCAACGCCCGCATAGTGAACCGGAACAATCGCTTTTGTTTTTTCGGTGATGGCATCCTCAATCTTGGTCTCGTCGATGTTCATCGTATCCGGACGGATATCCACGTAGACGATTTTTGCTCCGCGCAGAACAAAGGCATCTGCAGTGGAAACAAACGTGTAGGACGGCATGATCACTTCGTCGCCCGGCCGAATCTCAGACAGGTAAGCTGCCATTTCCAGTGCATGGGTGCAGGATGTCGTAAGCATCGCATGTTTTACGTTGAAATTGTCCTGCATCCAGGCAGAACATTTCTTCGTAAAAGGACCGTCGCCGCACAGCTTGTTGTTTTCCTCTGCCGCCTGGCGGATGTATTCCAGTTCTGTTCCAATAAAAGGTGGTTTATTAAACTCTATCATTGTTTTTTCCTTATCTTTCTTCTATCCATTACTGTTTTATTTACTTTCAGAGCCCAAAACAAGCTCTTAGGTAGTCTTATTTTCTCACAAATCCCTGTGGATTTCAAGACACGATTTTGACATGACAGCCATATCATCATACTGTCCATAAAGCCAAAAGAACCCTTGATTTCTCAAGGGTTCCATAAGTAGCGAGAGGGGGATTCGAACCCTCGACACCGCGGGTATGAACCGCGTGCTCTAGCCAACTGAGCTATCTCGCCATATTCATTTTCAACACCGTTTTTCATAAAATATGGGGCCTATAGGGCTCGAACCTATGACCCTCTGCTTGTAAGGCAGATGCTCTCCCAGCTGAGCTAAGACCCCACATCAGTGTTTTGTCTGTCGGCTTTTTATCTGTATCACCAACCGACTTCGTTAGTATAGCATTCCACCCGCCAAATGTCAACACTAATTTTCAAATTTTTTCGATTTTTTCAACTTTTTCTCCCGCCACTCTTTCAGGTACTGCTCCTGTTCCAGATCTTCCCGTTCTTTCTCCCATCCTGCCGCCCGGCAGAGCGTCCATGCAAGCAGAAGAAATACGGCAAAAATCCCCGCCAGACAAACGATTCCCATCTTTTCCGACCGCCTTTCCTGTTCTGATTCTGCTAAAAAGCAAAGGATCTCCTTACTATTGTATCCGGAACGGCGGCGCTTTATTCCCTTTTCTGAATAAAAAGACAAAGCCGCCAGATTTCCCTTTCACCGGGATTCTGGCGGCTCCATTTTACTCAAAATTAAAATTCACATTCACGTTACGCTTCGTCAATCGCTTTTCCAATATCATGGCGGTAATATTTATTGTCAAAGTCAACCCATTCAACAGCCTTATATGCATTCGCACGTGCCTCTTTCAGGGTATCGCCAAGTGCTGTCACGCCGAGTACACGGCCTCCGTTCGTCACGATCTCGCCGTCCTTGAACTTCGTTCCGGCGTGGAAGCAGTAGTAGCCCTCATGCTCTTTGAACGTCTCGAGTCCGCGGATCGGGAATCCTTTTTCGTAGGAAACCG
The DNA here is from genome assembly GCF_003460955.1 of Blautia sp. AF26-2. Classification (NCBI taxonomy): domain Bacteria; kingdom Bacillati; phylum Bacillota; class Clostridia; order Lachnospirales; family Lachnospiraceae; genus Blautia; species Blautia sp. AF26-2. The sequence goes on from NZ_QTWD01000015.1 coordinate 20,427, forward strand.
GATAACCGTTCGAAGCCAGTACGATGCAGACACACGCATTATCTGCAAACTGCAGGTCGATCTGGTCGAGAGTTCCGTCGATGCAGGCTTCAAATACATCAATGATGTCTGTCTTCATACGAGGAAGCACAACCTGTGCCTCCGGATCGCCGAAGCGGGCATTGTACTCGAGCACCTTCGGTCCGTCCGGTGTCAGCATCAGTCCGAAGAAGATAACTCCCTTAAACGGTCTTCCCTCGGCTGCCATCGCATCTACGGTCGGCTGATAGATATATTTCTTACAGAACTTATCCACTTCTTCGGTATAAAACGGACTCGGGGAGAAGTTGCCCATACCGCCGGTGTTCAGGCCGGTGTCGCCGTCTCCTGCTCTCTTGTGATCCTGTGCGGAACTCATCGTCTTGATCGTCTTTCCATCCACAAAGGAGAGAACGGAAACCTCACGCCCCGTCATAAACTCCTCGATGACCATCTCGTTTCCGGCACTGCCGAATTTCTTGTCGAGCATGATCGTCTTGACGCCCTCTTTTGCTTCCTCTAAGGTGTTGCAGATCAGAACGCCTTTTCCAAGCGCCAGACCGTCGGCTTTCAGTACGATCGGGAATTTTGCGGTTTCCAGATACTTCTCTGCCGCCTCCGGATCGGAGAATGTCTCGTATGCCGCCGTCGGGATATGGTATTTTTTCATCAGGTCTTTGGAGAACGCTTTCGATCCTTCCAGTATTGCCGCATTCTTTCTTGGTCCGAATACGCGCAGTCCCTCTGCCTCAAACGCATCGACAACACCGCCGACCAGCGGATCATCCATGCCGATGACGGTCAGGTCAATCTCTTTTTCTTTCGCAAAAGCAACGAGCTTGTCAAACTCCATCGCTGCAATATCGACACACTCTGCGTACTCCGCAATTCCTGCGTTTCCAGGAGCGCAGTAAATCTTGTCTACCTTCGGGCTCTGTGCCACCTTCCAGGCAATCGCATGCTCTCTTCCGCCGCTTCCTACAATCAGTACTTTCATCGCTCTTACTCCTTTATCTTTACGTGTCCGTCTTCTACCGTTACCTTTCCATTTGCAATCAGATCAATCGCACGCGGCATGATGACCCACTCGGCCTCTTCCATGACGCGCTGCTGCAGTGCCTTCGGTGTATCGCCCTCGTGCACTTCGACTGCCTTCTGCAGAATAATCGGGCCGGTGTCTGTTCCGCCGTCCACAAAATGAACCGTCGCTCCCGTCACTTTGACGCCGCGGGATAATACGCCCTCGTGCACTTTCAGTCCGTAATAGCCCGTTCCGCAGAACGACGGAATGAGGGACGGATGAATGTTGATGATCTTATTCGGATAAGCATCCACAATGCTCTGCGGGATCACAACCAGGCATCCTGCGAGCACAACGAGATCGACGTTGTACGACTGCAGTTTCGCCAGCAGTGCCTCGTTGAATGCTTCTCTCGATGCAAAGGTCTTCGGGGAAAGGCATACCGCATCAATCTCCTTCTTTTTCGCACGCTCCAGCGCATACGCTCCTGCATTGTTGCTGATGACAACGGAAACCTCCGCGTTTGTGATGGTTCCCTCGTCAATCGCATCCAGAATCGCCTGCAGGTTCGTGCCGCCGCCGGAGACGAGAACTGCTAATCTTAGCATAACTGTACTCCTTTTTCTCCGTTTTCAATGTGGCCGATCACATATGGCGTATCTCCTGTGGAACGGATGGCTTTCATCGCTGCGTCTACATCTTCCGGATCAACAGCCAGTACCATACCGATACCCATGTTGAAGGTGTTGTACATCATCTGCTCGTCGATATTGCCTTTCTTTGCCATCAGATCAAAGATCGGCGGTACGGTGTAGCTGTCTTTCTGTACAACGGCTACGGTGTTGTCTTTGAGCATACGCGGAATATTCTCGTAGAAGCCGCCTCCGGTGATGTGGCTGCATGCTTTTACGGTTACACCGGCATCTTTGATGGCGCGGAGTGCTTTTACGTAGATACGGGTCGGTGCAAGCAGGGTCTCGCCGAGGGTTGCGCCGAGCTCATCATAGTATGTATTTAAAGAATCTTTTGTCATATCGAAAACTTTGCGGACAAGAGAAAATCCGTTGCTGTGAACGCCGGTGGAAGCCATGCCGATCAGTACGTCTCCGGCTGCCAGATTTTCACCGGTAATCATGTCTTTCTTGTCACATACGCCGACAGCAAAACCTGCCAGATCGTACTCATCCTCCGGCATCAGGCCCGGATGCTCTGCGGTCTCACCGCCGATCAGTGCCGCATCGGACTGCAGACAGCCTTCTGCAACGCCTTTTACGATCGAAGCTATCTTCTCCGGATAGTTCTTTCCGCATGCGATGTAGTCGAGGAAGAACAGCGGTTCTCCGCCGGCACATGCGATATCGTTCACACACATGGCAACGGCATCAATGCCGATGGTGTCGTGTTTATCAAGAATCATGGCGAGCTTCACCTTGGTTCCGCATCCGTCTGTACCGGAAAGCAGCACCGGCTCTTCCATTTCTTTGATTTTTGCCAGGGAAAAAGCGCCTGAAAAACCGCCAAGGCCGCCTAATACCTCCGGGCGCATGGTTTTCTTTACATGCTCTTTCATTAATTCTACTGATTTGTATCCAGCTTCAATATCTACTCCTGCGTTCTTGTAATCCATGGTGAACCTCCCTTGTCCTTTGTTTTTATTTACTGTAGTTACGGTATCCTGTTTCCTGCAGTTTTGCGTCTTTTGCCTCAACCTGCTCTTTCATTTCCTGTGTATATGCTTTCAGTTTTGCAAGCAGTTCCGGATCGGAAGTTGCAAGAATCTTTGCTGCCAGGATTCCGGCATTGGCACCGCCATTGATGGCAACGGTTGCTACCGGAATGCCGCTCGGCATCTGTACGATGGAGTACAGGGAATCACGACCTCCAAGCGATGTGGTATGCATCGGAATTCCGATGACCGGCATTGGGAAAATAGCTGCGCACATACCCGGCAGATGAGCTGCCATACCTGCGCCTGCAATGATAACCTTGAAGCCTTTCTCCTCTGCGGTTTTTGCATATTCGAAAAATACATCCGGCTCGCGGTGTGCAGAGATGATTTTCATCTCGTACTCAATTCCAAATTTTTCCAGCATGTCGGCTGCTTTGCTCATTACCGGCATATCAGAGTCGCTGCCCATCACAATTCCTACTTTAGCCATGTTGTTCTCCTTTTCTGATTAACTGTTCTAAGCGTTATTCATTAGTTATGCTTATATTTATGTTTTAATCATTCAGTTCTGCTTATAATATACTAAGCAGGCGCAGAAATGTCAACCCATAATCAGCCAAAAGGTTCATTTAATTCTTCCGTTCCCGGCAGGACGAAGCGTCCGTCCTCAATGAGAGGGATCGTCGTTCCGTCTGCTTTTTCGACCGCAACCGACTGCAGTTCGCGGTACGGAATCGTGATGTCCGTGTGGCATCCGAAGTATGCTTTCGACGGATCTTCTTTCCGTTTTGCCGAAACCTCGTTCTCGCGCGCGATTACTTCTTTTCCGTCCGGGTTGTACATCGGGCTGTCCTCCGCCCAGGCGTAGCAGGTGTCGCCCATCGCAAAATGCGGGCCCATCTTCTCTGCGATCAGGATCGGCAGTTTTCCGGCGATGCCGTACTGCTCTGCCATCACGTACGCCGTCGTGTTCGTTCCGATGGCAAACTCACCGATCGGCAGCGTCCTGTGGTGATACAGCAGGTTTTCTTCTATATAAGTACGATTGTCCTCTTCTTTTTCGAAGTTTGCGCAGTCATACGCGGTGATCATGCCGTCAGTCAGCGTCAGGCAGAGATCGCGGTAATACAGCTCGTTCAGGTAGACTCCCGTCACATGGAGCACGCCTGTCGTGCCGGTAAGACTCGGGGAAGTAAAGACCTCTCCGACCGGAATATTGCAGTCGGCAACACAGTTCTCGAAATTCGTCTCTTTCGCAGGATCGTTCAGATGATGCAGCATCACGCGCAGATCCGTTCTGTTCTCTCCTTTTCCAAGCACATGCACGGAAACACCCTCGTCGAGCGCATCGATCAGGTACTGCTGGATGCGCTGGTATTTTTCGTAATCGAGCGTGTTGATCTTTACGATCTCACGGAAAATTTTTTCGTAGCGCGGATCGATCTCCGGCATCGGGTAGGCGATGATCGTGTAGCCGTACTCATCATCCTTGATATAGCGGTTTACAATCTGGCCCGCCTCGTTCTGGAAACCGACACGGAGCTTTTGCTGGCGCTCATTTAAGTGCAGTGCCTGTTTTTTATTTACTGGCTCAAACGGAACTTCGCCGAAGGTTTCCACCACGGCAGGGCCGGCATAGCCATCCGCCAGTTCTTTGTACTCGTCGTATTTCACCTGCATCGCGCGGAGCCGTCTCTTCACGAGATCCTCGTTGAGATACAGCGCCTCATCGTTCCGGTGATCGTAGTCATACTGCTTATTCGCAGACGCACCGGCAACCCACGTTCTCCGCGCGCCGCGGGAAATCACCGGCTCGAGTCCCATCTCGCGGAACTGTAATATTGCCGCACGGATCATGCGCTCAAAACCGATGTGGAAGCGGATGCTGACTGTCTTCTTTTTCGACAGATCTTTTCGCGCCACGAGAAAGCACTTGCGGAAGCCTTCTGTGTAGGTGCGTGCCATCGCGTCGATTTCTTCCTGGCTGTACGTATTTAAAAAGCGGGCTGTACCCTTCTCATTTTCGGTGATATATTCGCCGTACTGGTACAGATACCGCAGATCCGTCAGATCAGATTCCATCACAATATCCTTCACAAAGTGCAGCGACGGGTCAACGATTTCGCGCACCTGGTATTCCTGGCGCTCCTCGGCATAATCGCTCACATACCAGTAAATGCTCTCTTTTACATACTGAGCGGACGGCAGCGTCTCCTCCTCGAACATCGCATACAACTCGAGATACAGCTCCATCGCCGCAGTCAGCTCCAGCAGGCGGTCCTCATAGACCCAGACAACAGCATTTCCCAGCTCCCGGTACAGGCAGCAGAGGCTCCTTCCATGCGTTTCACCAAGTGCCCGCACGGCAAACGCCGGGTTTCCGTAGGAGGTCTCATACCGCTCCCCGATCACATCTTCATACGGCTCGCGGTTAAAAACAGCCAGCTCTTCCTCGGATGCTGTTTTTAGATATCCTTCTGCGATTCTGCTCCGGATCTGGTCCATTTTGCAGAGGTACTGTGCCATCTGTGCAAAAAAATCGCGGTACGGCTGCGGAACGCTTTTTTCCGCCGGAATCTGGCGGATCCGCTCAATTGCAAGCGCATACCGCTCGTTTAATAATTCATCCGTCATAAAAAATCCCTTTCTGTTTCTCTTTAACTGTTACGAGGGGCAGATCTGCCCCTCATTCTTCTTAACTTATTCCTGTTTTTCTTCCCGGTCGTCAATAATTTTTCCATCCCGGATACTCTGTTCGAGAATCTCTTCCATATAACTCCAGATCTCCTCGGAGCCGGTCGCCGTCTTCTCGTTTCGTTTTAACGGCTGGGAAATCCGCACATTGTGGCTGGTCCAGTCTTTTCCATCGTTCTCATGATTTAAAAGCAGCGGCTGGAAATTGTCCATCACATGAGCAAAGCGCGCTTCCGGTGTCTCATACGCTTCGAACTCGAGCCAGAGATCCATCAGCATTTTTCCCTGATCCTCCGGCAGCAGGCCGTAGATGCGCTCGGCCGCTTTGTGTTCTCTCTCGTCTTTTGTTTTGTTTGCCTCCGCGTCGTACGCATACGTGTCGCCTGCATCAATCTCCACGAGGTCGTGGATCAGCAGCATGAGCATTGTTCTGCCGATGTCGATTTTCTCATTCGAATATTCCTGCAGCAGAAATGCCATCACCGCCATGTGCCATGCGTGCTCCGCGTCGTCCTCCTGGCGCGAATAGCCGCGGATGTGCGTCTGGCGCAGGATCTGTTTTTCTTTATCAATCTCCAGAATAAAATTCAGCTGTTTTTCAAAACGTTCGCGATCCATCTTTTTCCCCTTTTCTTTTATATGTACTCCCGGAGTCTTTCTGTGCTTGATTTTACGAGAGTACATTTATCTCACACCGATCAGAAACAGTGCCAGCCATGCGACCAGCATGCCGCCGCTCGTAATCGAGCCGAGAACCGACATTCTGTGGCTGACCTGTTCTTCTTTAAAGCTCTTCATTCCCACATAGAAGCCGTATCCCGACAGAAGGAATGAGAACAGTCCCGCTGCTCCGAGAAAAATGCCTCCGTTTCCGCGGAATGCAAACGATACGACCGAAGCCAGCAGAAACAGAAAGACCGAAGCACCTGCCATATAGAGAGCTTCCTTTCCGCCTTCCGACGGCTTCCGGACAAAATTGTAATTATACTTCTTCCTCGCCATATTTCCATCTCCTGAATTTATTGCAGATCAGGAATGCGCCGCAGCCGATCATGGCTCCAAGCGTATTCAGCATCAGATCATCTACATCAAAGCAGCCCACCTTCGTGATGAGCTGAATCGTCTCCACGCAGAGGCTGAACATAAAACCAAGAAGCGATACTTTCCAGAAACTCTCCATTTTTTTGTGCATCACCGGAACGATAAAGCCGAACGGCAGAAAACCGATCACATTGCCCGCCAGATTTAAAAATGCGGCAAGGAATCCCACCTTTTCGCGGTAAATCCAGAACCGTCTGATTTCCTGAAACGGCACCAGATTGTAACGGTAATCCAGTTCAAAAAAGTTTCTTCTCCCGTATTCTTCTGCAAAAAGCAGAAAATAAACGAGCGCAAGAAGATACACCAGAAATAAAATCCGTCCCACAACGCGGATTCTGGCTTTCGTCTCCTGCTTCATCTTCGTTTCCCCTTTCTGCGTTGTTCTCCCCTCTGCTATCAGAAACGCCGGCATACCTCATCGGCGCACGCGCTTCCGAAATATCCCGGCATTTTTTCTTTTTGAAAGGCGCTTTTAGAACATGATTTCCCCGCGTCGTTTCAGCAGGCCTGCCCCGCTTACGATCATCAGAACACCGGTTGCCACGCCAACAACAACCAGTACGGCGCCCATAGCGATATTTCCGCCGCCGACACGTCCCATGGTTTTATAAATCTTTTCATTCATAGCGCAAAACTCCCTTTCCCGGTGTACCGCATCTTATTTCACGCCGTACTCCTCATAATATGCATCAATGGCAGCCTTCATCTTGTCATCGATCTGAATTTTGCCCTGGCATGGACGGTTGTACAGATACGTGATAACGTCCTCCATGGTTACAATGGCATTTGCCGGGAAGCCATAGGTTTCCTGGATTTCCTCGAGTGCGCTCTTATCGCCTTTTCCGCGCTCCATGCGATTTAAGGATACCATCAGTCCTTTGATCTCCACATTGCCCTGTGCCTGGATGATCGGGAAGGTCTCCTCGATGGATTTTCCGGAAGTGGTTACATCCTCAATAATGACAACGCGGTCACCGTCTTTGATCTTGCTTCCAAGCAGCAGTCCTGCATCTCCACCGTGGTCTTTGGCTTCCTTCCGGTTGGAGCAGTAGCGTACTTCTACACCGTAGAGATCATGAATCGCAATTGCTGTTACAACACTGAGCGGAATTCCTTTGTATGCCGGTCCGAACAGAACGTCAAAATCCAGCCCGTAGTTGTCATGGATTGCTTTTGCGTAATACTCGCCGAGACGTTTTAACTGGCTGCCGGTTACGTAAGCGCCTGCATTCATAAAGAACGGGGATTTTCTTCCGCTTTTCAGGGTGAACTCTCCAAATTTTAATACCTGGCTCTCGACCATGAATTCAATGAACTCTTTCTTATACTGTTCCATTTTATTTTCCTCCATATTTTCAGGGGAAGGCATCGGTTCTCGCATGCCGCCCGTTTCTACTTCTATTCTGTTCTATACTACCATAAACGCCTCTGTTTTTCCAGTCCAGACACAGGATTTCGCATAAAAAACATAAAATCCACACAAATAAATTTCATTCTCTGACGCAAAAAATCCCTCCGCCCAGAGAACGGAGGGATTTTGATATGTTTTCTTTTTAGAAATCTACTTCTGTATCATAGTAGCAGCATTTCAGCAGTTTTTCCATCTCTTCAACAGATGGCTGTCTCGGGTTGGATCCGGTGCAGGCATCGGCGATGGCATTTACAGCGATGTCGTGCAGTCTCTCCAGGAATACGTCTTCCGGAACGAAGCCCTGCTCGGTCGGATAGCTGTCTTTTCCGTAGTTCTTGATGCAGTGCGGAATGTTCAGTTTGTCGTTCATGCCGCGCAGATAGTCAATGAGGAGTTTTACTTTCTCTTCCGTTGTCTCGCCGCCAAGTTTCATCTCGTCAGCGATCACTGCATAACGTTTTGCTGCAGTCTCGTCTTTTGCGTTGAACGCGATAACCTTCGGCAGGTACATAGCGTTTGCTGCGCCGTGGATCAGGTGAGCGCCGTAATCAGCGAATGCTGCGCCTGTTTTATGTGCCATGGAGTGAACAATACCAAGAAGTGCATTGGAGAATGCCATACCAGCGAGGCACTGTGCGTTGTGCATGCTGTCACGTTTTGCCATATCTCCGTTGTAAGAATCTACCAGGTCTGCCTGAATCATCTTGATTGCATACAGTGCCAGCGGATCGGTGAAGTCACAGTTCGCGGTGGAAACGTATGCCTCGATTGCATGGGTCATAGCGTCCATACCGGTGTGAGCAACTAACTTTTGCGGCATCGTCTCTGCCAGATCCGGATCTACGATTGCAACGTCCGGCGTGATTTCGAAGTCTGCCAGCGGGTATTTGATACCTTTTTCATAGTCTGTGATAACTGCGAACGCGGTTACCTCGGTTGCTGTTCCGGATGTAGAAGAAATTGCACAGAAATGAGCTTTTCTGCGGAGTTTCGGCATTCCGAATACCTTGCACATTTCTTCGAAGGTGATGTCTGGATACTCGTATTTGATCCACATTGCTTTTGCTGCGTCGATCGGAGATCCGCCGCCCATTGCTACGATCCAGTCCGGCTGGAACTCTTCCATCGCTTTTGCTCCGCGCATAACAGTCTCGACTGACGGGTCAGACTCGATTCCCTCAAAAAGCTGTACTTCCATGCCGGCTTCTTTCAGGTAGTCTACTGCGCGATCCAGGAAACCGAAACGTTTCATGGAGCCGCCGCCTACACAGACGATTGCACGTTTTCCTTCGAATGTTTTCAGTGCCTCTAAAGCGCCCTTTCCGTGGTATAAATCTCTTGGTAATGTAAATCTTGCCATTGTTCAGAACCCCTTTCTTGTTTTGCTTCTGATGGACAGCTCCGGCAGATCAGATCAGCAGAATTTCTGTTTTTCCTACTCTCTGTTTGAGCCGCCTTTTGTCTTTTGTTTTCGACTTTGTTATTATTATAACAAACTTTTTCAGGGATTTCCAATACAAAAATGATATTTCCTGATGTCAATTATATATGTCTTATTTACTCCCGTGCCGCCCGCGATGCCTGTTTTTCACGGTACATCGCTCTTTTCCTCCAGCTTTCCGCTTCCAGATATTTCACGAAAAACACTCCCAACCACTTTCAGCGCCTCCGCCAGATCCTCCCGAAAATCCTCATCCCCTCTCCGCAGACTATTCACCCTGCACCCAAACACCCTCTCATGCCCCGTACAGTGCAGATACCTGCCGTCCCCCAGATACATCCCCACATGCCCCCTCCAGAACAGCAGATCCCCGGCCTTCGCCCGTTCCTCCACCAGACACATCTCCTCCCCTTCTCTCCAGATCGCTTTCATCGAATACCCTTCCCTGATATCAGCATCCCGCCAAATCAAAACCCCATTCATCAAATACACCATAAACACCACACCCGAACAGTCAATCCCATCCGCCGCCTTCCCGCCCCACCGGTACTGGCATCCAAGATACCCCTTCGCACACTCCACAACCTTCCTCCGAAACTTCTCTTCCGACCACCCCTCCGGAATCCCCTGCTCCACAAAAAACCTCTCTTCCGATTTTCCCCACAAAAACCGATCCGAATCCAGTCTTTTTCTTAATGCCACCTCCGGCACAAACCCACTGATCCCATTCGCCAGTCTCACCCTGCAATACCCATTCTCCGTCTCCTCCATTTTCTCCACAAAACACCCCCGTCCCAGCGTCTCCAACATCCGCGACTGCACCCGCGCTCCCCTCATCACATCCGCAAACCCGCGTGTCACCACATACGTATTCCCTGCCTTTTCCCTCTCCTCCATCCACTCCCGGCTTTTCTCTTCAATCAAATTTCTCTCCATCCACCCCCGATACCCATAATGCGTCCAAACCTCAATCCAATCCCTCTCATCTTCCCACATCACGCTCCATCCAAAAAACACCTCATCCACCACATCAACCCCATTCTTCTCATACAAAAACGCCCGCTTCACTTTAATGATCCCATACTTCATCTCACATACCACCTTCCATTTTCTATATACTATGCACCCACCACAACACTCTCACGCCGATCCGCCCCCGGCGGATCCAGACCTACTTCGTTTCAGCTCCACACAACCAGACCTCACTGGAATTTGCGCTTGCCGTGTGGCGGGCATAGAAAAAGAGGGCAGAAACTGTGAGCCCGGAACAGGTGCAGGAAAATGGGATGCTTCCCGTTTCCCCGTGCCTATTCTGAGCCACAGTTCCGCCCTCTTTTTCTCGCCCGCCGCACCGCAGATGCGAAGCCGCTCGAGGCCGTCCGTCTTATCTCACCGCCCCGATCAGCGAATTAATATCGTCAACCTTATGCCTTCTCATATACTCTTCGATACCGCGAACCGTTTCAACAGTCGCATACGGATTAAAGAAATTCGCCGTCCCAATCGAAACCGCCGTAGCCCCCGCCAGAATAAACTCCAGCGCATCCTCCGCCGACGCAATACCGCCCATACCAATAATCGGCACTTTCACTGCCTGCGCCACCTGATACACCATCCGCACCGCAATCGGCTTCACCGCCGGCCCCGACATACCGCCAGTCTTATTCGCAATCGCAAACTTCTGCCGTTCAATATCAATCTTCATCCCAGTAAGCGTATTGATCAGCGACAGCACATCCGCCCCGCCGGCTTCCGCAGCCCGCGCCATCTCCGTAATATCCGTCACATTCGGGCTCAATTTCATAATAATCGGCTGCTTCGCATATTTTTTAACTTCTCTGGTGATCGCCTCCACCGCCTTCGGATCCTGTCCAAACGCAATACCGCCCTCCTTCACATTCGGGCACGAAATATTAATCTCCAGCAGATCCACCGGCTCCGAAGTCAATCGCTCCACAACCTCACAGTAATCCTCCGTCGTCCGTCCACACACATTCACCACAATCTTCGTGTCAAACTGTTTCAAAAACGGAATATCCCTCTCACAGAACACATCAATACCAGGATTCTGCAGTCCGATCGCATTCAGCATTCCGCCGTAAACCTCCGCAATACGCGGCGTCGGATTCCCCGGCCACGGCACATTCGCAACACCCTTCGTCACAACCGCGCCAAGCTCCTTCAAATCCACAAACTCACTGTACTCCGCGCCGGAGCCAAACGTACCAGATGCCGTCATAACCGGATTCTTCAGTTCCACACCCGCCAGATTCACACTTGTCTTCATCGCTTTTTCTCCTCCTCGCGTCACTTACAGCTCAATTTCCGTACTTAAAAAGACCGGTCCGTCCTTGCAGATCCGCTTGTTGTGCACATGTGAATGACCATCCACCTCAGTCGACTGGCATACACACGCAAGACATGCGCCAACGCCGCACGCCATCTTCTCTTCCATCGAAATCCAGCATGGAATTCCCTTTTCCAGACCGTACGCCTTAATCGCACGCAGCATCGGAGCCGGACCGCAGGCAAAAATTACATCTGCTTCCAGATGATCCTCGCGCACCGCATCCATCACATTGCCCTTCACACCGGCACTTCCGTCCTCCGTTGCAATATGAAGATCGCCTGCCGCAGCAAACTCCTCATTTAAGAACAACTCATCGCGGTAACCACAGCAGATGATCGTGTCCGTTCCAAGATCCTTCGCCGTCTGCAGCATCGGCGGAACACCGATACCGCCGCCCATCAGCATCACACGTTTTCCCTTACCTTCCTCGATCGGGAATCCATTTCCAAGCGGCCCTAAAATATCAACCTCATCCCCCGCTTTCAGATGCGAAAACTCCTCCGTTCCTGCACCTGCCACACGGTAGACAATCCGAAGTCTTCCTCCCTCTCGGTCGATCTCACAAAGAGAAATCGGACGCGGCAGAAGACGGCTGCCGTCTTTCGAAAACAGAGAAATAAACTGGCCGGCCTTCGCCTCTTTCGCAATCACTTTCGTGGAAATCCACATGCTGTAAATTCCTTTTGCAATGCACTCCTGACTTTCCACAGTACAGCATTCCTTGATTTTCATAAGCTGAACACTCCTTTTATTTTCTTGAATCGGCGAAAAGCCCAAAATATCCTCCGGCGGACATAACATCTACCCGGCAGACCTTCTGAGCTTTTCACCCTGTATTCTTATTTTGCAGCAGCAAGCGCCCCGCTGATATCCTCAACCATATCCTTTACAGCTGCTCTCGAAGCATCCGCAAAGTTCTCAGTGCCAAACTCGGCATATTTTTCCTGTTTGTAAGCAGCGATAATACCTCTCGAAGAGTTTACGATTGCACCCAGTCCGTCCTCATTGAAGAAGTGAACGAGGTCTTTTCCTTTTCCGCCCTGTGCACCGTAGCCCGGTACCAGGATGTAGGATTTCGGCATTACCTTACGCAGCACCTTGCCCATCTCCGGGTACGTAGCGCCGACAACAGCTCCCACATAGCTGTAATCATCGCCCATGTGCTCCTCGCCCCACGCGGCAACCTGCTCGCCGACCCACTCATACAGCGGACGTCCGTCGATGATGCGGTCCTGGAACTCGCCGCTGGACGGGTTCGAGGTTTTTACCAGAACAAAGATACCTTTTTTCTCCTCTTTGCAGACCTTGATGAACGGTTTTACGCCGTCAGATCCAAGATACGGATTGACAGTTGCAAAATCCTCATGGAATCCGGCATAGGATTTGCTTCCCACCTGCACGTGGCCGAGGTGGCCGACTGCATACGCCTCAGAAGTAGAACCGATATCGCCTCGTTTGATATCGCCGATGACAACGAGACCCTTTTCCTGGCAGTAGGAAACGGTCTTCTCATACGCTGCCATTCCCGGAACGCCGAACTGCTCATACATGGCAACCTGCGGTTTTACAGCCGGAATCAGATCGTATGTTGCGTCGACAATCGCTTTATTGAACTGCCAAACGGCCTCTGCAGCTCCTTCAAGTGTCTCTCCGTACTCGGCAAATGCCTTTTTCTGTACGTGCTCTGGCACATAGTTCAGCATCGGGTCCAGACCTACGACGATCGGTGCATTTGTTTTTTTAATGTTTGCAATCAGTTTGTTAATCATCTGCTTACTCTCCCTCTTCTGTTTTTTCTTATTAGAAATTACTCAGCTTCGTATACAATCTTGCCGCCGCATACGGTAGCCATAACTTTTCCTTTGACTTTCTTGCCGCCGAACGGAGTGTTTTTGCCCTTGGAAACAAACTCCTTCGGATCGATCACATACTCTGCTTCCGGATCGATGACAACCACATCGGCGTCCATGCCAGGTGCAAGAGAACCTTTCTTGTCCAGGTGCAGGATTTTTGCCGGATTGTAGCTCATCTTCTCCGCCATCTGCATTGGGGTGATGACCTCGGTATCCACAAGTTCGGTGATGGTAAGAGCCACGCTCGTCTCCAGTCCGACGATGCCGAACGGAGCTTTCTTGAAGGACTCCTGTTTCTCGGTCAGCGCATGCGGTGCATGATCGGTGCTGATGACATCGAAGACATCGTCTTTCAGACCCTGGCGCAGTGCCTCGAGATCCTCTTTCGTACGGAGCGGCGGATTCATCTTGTAGTTGGTGTCGCCCTTTACGATGTCGTCGCTGCAGAGGGTAAAGTGATGCGGGCAGACCTCGGCGGAAATCGAAACGCCGGCCTTTCTCGCCTCACGCACCATATCCACGCTCTCTTTGGTCGAGCAGTGGCACAGATGCAGGTGTGCACCTGTCTCTGCGGCAAGTACGATATCTCTTGCAACAATCGTGTTCTCTACGGAGTTTGTGATGCCCGGCAGATGCCACTCTCTCGAGTTTGCATCCTCATTCATGCAGCCGCCGTTTACGAGGTTCTTGTCCTCGCAGTGAGCCAGCACCGGAATGTTTTTCTCTGCGGCAATCTCCATGGCCTCTTTGTAGAGCAGCGCGTTCATAACGGATTTTCCGTCCTCGCTGATCGCCGGGATGCCGGCTTTTACCATGCCCTCGATATCGGCGAGCTCTTCACCCTTCTGTCCTACTGTGATGGCGCCTGCCTGCAGTACATTAATCGGAGAAAAACGGTCTGCTTTGATCGTTACATAGTTGACGCGGTCCGGGCTGTCGATGACCGGTTTTGTATTCGGCATCGCTACCAGCGTTGTCACGCCTCCTTTTGCTGCTGCTTTCGAACCGCTTTCAATATCTTCTTTATATGTCTGCCCCGGGTCGCGGAGATGTACATGCATATCGATGATGCCAGGCATTACATAGCAGCCTTTTGCATCTATTACCTGCGCATCTTTTACGCGGATTCCTTTTTCAACCCGTGTAATAACGCCGTTTTCGATCAGAACATCACTGATTTCGTCTTTTTGGGTGGCCGGGTCGATGACCTGTCCATTTTTGATTAAGATACTCATCTTACGTTCTCTGATCCTTTCTTTTCTTCTGGCCGTCGTCCGACCATTTATTCCTTTTTATAATACACGAAATCTTTCCTGAAATAAAGAGTTTTTTCTTGACTTTTTTGATTTGCAAGATTATAATAGTCTCAATCGAGAAGATGTTGAGATGTAATACGTGGTCACTAGCTATTAGAGATTATATTAGCATTCACCTTCAATATAATCTGTAATAGCTAGTGAATTTTTTTACCAAAAGTTCACTCGCTTATGGGGGAACATATGCATTCCCACATCATGCTTATTTTTTAATTTTATGGAGGTAACTCACAATGAACAAGGGAACAGTGAAATGGTTTAACGCAGAGAAGGGCTATGGCTTCATCACAGGCGAAGACGGAAACGATGTATTCGTACATTTCTCCGCTATCCAGGGTGAAGGATTCAAAACTCTTGACGAAGGTCAGGCGGTTACTTACGATCTTACCGAGGGTGCTCGCGGAATGCAGGCTTCCAACGTTGTTAAATGCTAATTAACCATAAGCGAAAGGCCGGGGGATGTATGTCCTCCGGTTTTTTAATTTACGCGGGCAACGAGCCAAAGTCCATGCCTGCACGAGACCTTGGCGACTGCCGCGATAACTTGAGAAACTCGCGGAGCGTGTTTCTCATAGTTTTTTCTATAGCAAGACCCGAAAATAATGCAAAAAAGGCAGTGCTGCAGAGCGCGAATTGCAAGGAACAGATTTGAAGGCGTACCGGGGTACGACGAAAATCTGTGACGCAGTAATTCACGCTCTGCGGTGCTGAATTTTTTGCATTATTTTCGGGGATTGCTATAAATCTCTATAACAAAAGCGCTTATCACTCCGGGATTTTCCC
>NZ_QTWD01000015.1:36093-87223 GCF_003460955.1 Blautia sp. AF26-2
AATCTCTATAACAAAAGCGCTTATCACTCCGGGATTTTCCCGTCTGTGGTAAGCGCTTTTACTTTCTTTAACAATTCTGCTTATTCCGCTGTACTTTCGCTGATGGAATCTGCTGTGCTGTCACTTGCCGTATCTGCTGTGCTGTCCGAAGATGTATCGGAAGCATCAGAGCTGTCGCTGGATGTGTTGGTCTCGCTCAGATAATTCTGAATATCCGTCACGTTCATCGTTGTGGTTTCTGTCGTGCGGTTCGCCTTTTTCTCTGCTACCGAGTTCTGGTAAACAGCAACGGAGAACCAGCCGATCAGGGTAGCCAGAACAACGACGAAAGCGGTAACTTCCAGTCTCGTGATCCATCTTTCACGTCTCATGATTTTCTCACGGTTCGCTTTTTCCTTTTTATAGCGGTCAACTTTTTCCTGACTCATGGTTCTACTTCTCCTTTGATTTCTAAAAAGTGCTCGGCGGCACTTTCAAACATGTTGAAAATTATACTACATTTTCAACAAAAAGGGAAGAGAAAAGTTATAATGCAATGATAATTCCGCCGTCATTTGCATACATACTGCTGACGCCCTGGGTATCGAGTACGAAGACATCCTGTACCGCAAGGCGCTCCAGAAGGGCTTCTTTTACCATCTCGGCGCGCTCCGGGCAGTTGCAATGAGAGATGGCAAGCGTTTTGTTTTCTACATGCTGTGCGTCATTTACAATGGCAT
Organism: Blautia sp. AF26-2; assembly: GCF_003460955.1. Taxonomy (NCBI): domain Bacteria; kingdom Bacillati; phylum Bacillota; class Clostridia; order Lachnospirales; family Lachnospiraceae; genus Blautia; species Blautia sp. AF26-2. Next base: position 36,813 of record NZ_QTWD01000015.1, read on the forward strand.
CGACCATTTTCATCAGTGCTTTGTTGATGCCGCGCGCCTGATCGAGCTGTACGATATCGCCCTCCGATGTGGCTCCCATAACCGGTTTGATCTTAAGCGCGGATGCAACAAGTGCTTTTGTTTTGGAAAGGCGGCCGTTTTTCCGCAGAGTTTCGAGATTTTCCAGCACGAAATAGGTGTTCTGTGTGCTGATATAGAGTTCTACTGTCTCTACGACGCGCTCAAAGCTCATGCCGGCTTCCTCGCACTCCACGATTTTTTTCACGATCAGGGTCTCTCCTATCGATGCGCTTCTGGAATTGAATACGTGAATCTTCAGATCCTCGTTCTCCTCCTGCGCCAGGTTTGCACCGAGCACTGCGCTGTTATAGGAACCGCTGAGCTGTGCGGAAAGTGTGACCGCGTAGCACCGTTCTGCTCCGTTCAGAAAAGATTTCCGGAAATAATCCGGCGACGGGCAGGCGGATTTCGGGCACTCCGGGCATTCCGCTACTCTCTTTAAAAAATATTTCTGGTCAAATGTCTCGTCATCCAGAATGGATTCTCCGCCGACTTCCAGGGTCAGCGGTGCAATTTCAATATTTCCGCTTTTTTTCATATCTGCTGTCAGTTCACAGCAGCTGTCTGCAACAATGTGAAAACTCATATATTTTGTCCCTCCAAACTTGATTCCGCTTTTTCTCACTGCGGACGTTTCGTATTTCCAATCACCGCTCTTTTTCAAACCTTCCTGAACTAGGGACGAATTCGACACAGTGAATTTTTTGATATTTTGTCATGTGGTTTTGATAACTACATTTTATCATAACATACTTAGTGCTCCATTGCAAAAAGTTTTTTCCCAATAAAAGTTTTTCCGTTAAAAGTTTTTCCTTTTCTTGTCGCACTCCCCTTTTTGCGGTATACTACGGTCATACGGCTTTTTTGTTTATGGATATTTTTCCATTGCTTATTTTCAGGAGGTGGTACGTATGGAATGGACTTTTTCGGATTCGGTCCGGCTTTCCCTGCTTTCGTTTTCGGAAGCTTCCAAAGCCTGCGCGGCGCTGCCCGGATTTTCTCTTTTCCGGCGCAGTCTGCAGCCGGAGCGCATCGAATACTGCCGCGCAGAGCTGCTGCCTGACTGCCTGGTCGGATCGCTTGCCGTCCCGGACAAGACGCATCCGCTTCACCTTGCATTCTCGCTTGCGTTTTATCTCGACCGGGGGCAGCTTATTCTGGCAGCCGGCGAACAGACACTTCCGGCTTTGCAGAGCCTCCTCTTCCCGGAAGAACCGCTCGATACTTCCGATGTCTTCCACCTGTTTTTCTCGTTTCTGGAATCGCTGATCCAGGAGGATATGCTCTATCTGCAGAATTTTGAGAAGCGCCTCGCGACAATCGAGGAGTCTCTTCTCGACACTCTGCCAAAAGAGCTGCAGCGGACCCTGATCACGATTCGTCGGGAGCTGCTCGTGTTCCATGCCTATTACCAGCAGCTTCTCGACATGTGCGAAATACTCTCCGAGGACGAAAATCACTTTCTTCCCCCGGAATGCGCCCGTCAGTTTTCGCGCCTTGGAAACCGCGTGGACCGTTTGTACGACCACACCCAGATGCTGCGGGAGTACGCCCTGCAGATCCGCGAGATGCAGCAGGCGCAGATCGACCTGCGTCAGAACGATACGATGCGGATTCTGACGGTCGTCTCGACGATCTTTTTCCCGCTTTCCCTGATCGCCGGCTGGTACGGCATGAATTTTACGCATATGCCTGAGCTTTCTGCCCCGTATGCGTACTTCATCCTGATCGGCGTCTGTATTCTCATTGTTGCTGTTGAAATTTGGTATTTTAAAAAGAAAGGCTGGTTTTAACTACGGATGATTATCCTGCAGATTACACAGTTAAAGAATTTTATGAACACCCTGCTCCGTCTCGAGACATTTGACCGCTTTCCCGTCTCTGAGGCGTCGATCACAACGTTTACGACGTTCTCCATCGACGGCAGTCTTCACACGGACTTTTTCGATCCCGACGACGCGCAGCTCTTAAAAGAAAAAGGGCGGACGCGGCTTCTCTGGAAAGATGTGAAACCGTTCTGCTATTCCGTCATCAAAGGAAAACGGACACCCCTGCAGTTCAAATTTGTGTTTCAGCTTCCGCAGGCGGCGTGCGAAAAAATGATCGCGGACCATGCGCTGCCACTGGAAATAGAGAACGTGTTTGGATGCTTTCTGAATTTTCAGTATAAGGACGGAAAACTCTTACTTACCACCGGAACTTCCCTCAAAATCTTTACGATGGACAAGTCGCTCGACCGCGTCTTCGATGAGGAAGTCCGCCAGTTTCTGCTGAAAAATGAAATTGCATTTGAAGAACAGATATAAAGACAAAATACTTATTTAGAAAGGTTCTCTTTTTATGAATCAGATTATTATGTGGATCATGGCCGTCGGCGCGGTACTCGGCGGTGTCGACCGGATCGCTGGCAATCGCTTCGGACTTGGAAAACGGTTTGAGGAGGGCTTTACGCTGCTTGGACCGACGGCACTTTCCATGTCGGGCATCATCTGCCTCACCCCGCTGCTCTCCCGCTTTCTCCGTTTCGCCCTCGTTCCCATCTGGAACTTTTTGGGGCTGGATGCGGGACTTCTCGCCGGCATTCTCGCCATTGACATGGGCGGCTACCAGCTCGCCGGAGAGCTTTCGGCATCGCAGGAGATGGTGCGCTACGCAGGACTTGTGATTGCGGCGACGCTTGGCTGTACCATCACCTTTACGATTCCGGTCGGCATGGGAATGCTGAAAAGCGGCGACCGCCTCTTTTTCTCCCGCGGCATGCTGATCGGCACGGGCACGCTTCCCGTCACGATGATCGTCGGCGGACTGCTCTCAGGGCTCTCTTTTCTGCAGATCGTACTTCAGTCGCTCCCGGTGCTCCTCTTCTGCTTTCTGCTGATGTTCGGCATCTGGCGTTTTCCGGAGCAGACCGTGCGCGCGTTCACGGTATTTGCAGATGTGATCCGGCTTCTGACGACGATCGGCCTCATCGCGGGTGCGTTCTGCTATATGACCGGCTTTTCGCTGCTCCCGGACCTTGCGCCGCTGGAGGACGCGATGGCGGTCGTCTCGTCCATCGGCATTGTACTGCTCGGCAGCCTTCCGACGGCGGAGCTTTTACAGCTGGTGCTCAAAAAGCCGCTCTCTTTTATTGGAAGAAGAACCGGCATGAACGACAGCAGTGCCGCCGGCCTTCTGATGGGCATTGTCAGCCCTGTTCCGGCGATCACAATGATGGAAAAAATGGACGAGCGCGGAAAGATTGTAAACGCAGCTTTCCTCGTCTCCGCCGCATCGACCATCGCCGCACATATGGGATTTACGTTCGGCACCGATCCTGATTTTGTCGTGCCGCTTCTCGTTGCAAAGCTCGCTGGAGGCATCGCCGCCGTCTGTGCCGCGCTGTTTTTCACGAAGAACTCTGCTTAATTGTTTGAGAGCATGCATAGAAACGCAATAAGACCTGCGCCGTTTGAAAGCGCAGGTCTTATTGCATTTCTTACTTATTTTCTATTTCTTATTTCACCATATCCTCTTTGATAATTCCATGCTCTTTTAAGAGATCTCCAACTACATTTCCATCTACCAGTTTCAGCAGAGGTTTTTTCAGCAGGTTGAGCGGTCCAGGAAGCTCGATTTCCAGCGGAGATTTTCCATCCATCAGTTTCACGGAGCTGTCCAGCAGATCGCGGATATCGTAAACGCTGCCCCATACTTCCGGCACGCCGCGGTCTACGCCGAGGAGTCCGTAAACAGCTTCCATTGCGGTACGAACGGAATACTCTGTCGTGAAGATGGTATCTCTTGGTGTCTCAGCGAACTGTCCGAGGAATGCGAAGTTGACGCAGCCATCCGGGATGACATCCGGGCGGTCGCCCTTTCTTCGTGGCATAAAGAATGCGGTGATATACGGCATCATGGTCGGTACGCAGACAGCGCTGTTCTCTGCCAGCTCCGGAATCTGGTCAACCGGCACGCCGAGGTGGTACAGCCACTCTTCGGTGATCTCTTTACCAGTGCACTCTTTCATCGGTTTCTTCACATAGTCGCCAGGTACGTCGGTGAACAGGCTGTAAACCCATACACATACCTTATCTTTATCCTGCTCTTTGAACTGTCCCTGACGGTTGATGGTCCAGCTTAAAAGCCACTTGGAATCCTGGCAGCTTACGATACCGCCGGTAACAACCTTTCCGGTTCTCGGATCACGTTTGCAGATATTGGTGATATACGGAATGATCTTATTGTCGAGAGTGGTAATTGTTGCGGATTCCCAGTTTGTCTTTGCAATATCGGAGCAGAATTTCTCCGGATGTCCAAAGGACGGATCCTGTTTTGCAATGTTTTTCCACAGGCTCCAGCAGCCGCTCGTGCGGACCTCTGCATCACCGTTCGGTGCATGGTTCTGATCGCCGTAGATCGTGCCTTCGGTGCAGCTTCCGTTGGTAACGAAGACGAGGTCATTCTCGGTGAGAACGATGCCTTTCTCGACACCGTTTACCTTGCACTCAATGGCTTTTGCTACTTTCTTTCCATCGTTGATTTCAAAGATAACGTTGGTTACTTCGGTATTGAACTGGAAGTCTACGCCGGCATCCTCGAGGTATTTCTTCATCGGAAGAATCAGGGATTCATACTGGTTGTACTTCGTGAATTTCAGTGCGGAGAAGTCCGGCAGTCCGCCGATGTGGTGAATGAACCGCTGGAAGTACAGCTTCATCTCCAGTGCACTATGCCAGTTTTCAAATGCGAACATCGTTCTCCAGTACAGCCAGAAGGTGGAATTGAAGACTTCATCATCGAAAACATCCTCGATCGTCTTGTCGTACAGATCCTCGTCTCTTGTCATGAAGAGTTTCATGATCTCCATGCAGCCTTTCTGGCTCAGGTTGAACTTTCCGTCGGTATGGGCATCCTCGCCGCGGTTCTTCGTTGCACGGCACAGGGAGTAGTTCGGGTCTTTTTTGTTCAGCCAGTAATACTCATCAAGAACGGATACACCAGGTGTCTCAATTGACGGGATGCTGTGGAACAGATCCCACAGGCACTCGAAGTGGTTTTCCATCTCACGGCCGCCTCTCATGATGTAGCCGCGGGTCGGATCGTAGATACCGTCGCAGGCACCGCCGGCGATGTCCATGGCTTCCAGAATGTGGATGTGATCGCCTTTCATCTGGCCGTCTCTTACAAGGAAGCACGCTGCTGCGAGGGCTGCGAGGCCGCTTCCTACGAGGTATGCGCTCTTCTCATCGACGCCTTCCGGTTTTTCCGGTCTTGCGAAGGCTTCGTAGTTTCCGTTGGTGTAATAAATGCCTTTGCTGTTTTTCTTATCTTTTCCGCGCTCGGTGTTGCGGTAATCATTCTTTGGTTCTGATGTTACAGTGGTTGTCTCCGCTGCTTTTTTTGCTTCACTCTTGTTTTTTGCCTGCAGCACTGCTGCTCCAGCTCCGATGACTGCTGCTGATGCGATTCCGAATTTTAATCCTTTTTTTGACATAGACGTTCATCCTTTCTTTTCTAAATACGACTGCCGGAATGTTTTTTCGAATTTCCGGTTCGTATAGGTTATGCTGCTTTCTTTGTTTTACAAGTTTCTATTTGTGTTGCCATTGTCTGTTGACAATTTGAATCTTACTTCATTTTTCCCCGCTTTTCCATTTACAAAACAGGGCGGATGATTAAATTTTTATCATCCGCCCTGTTTTGTAAAGTGTAACTATATTTTATTTCTTTTTTCAAAATTTCGGATGGAATTGACGACATTTCCTTCCATCGTGCGGTGCATTTTTTCCGCAATCATATGGTAATCCACTTTCATTCCGTCTTTGATCCAGTCGAGCATGACACCGGTAAAGCTATACTTATAGAAATCTGCGATAAAACTCTGATCCGCCTCGGAGATGCCGGTTCCCTTTGCTTTTTCCTGTACGACACCGTACAGCAGATCGTGCGTCAGATGAAAGAGATATGTTTCGATCTGCTCCCGGCTTACAGAGTGATAGACATTCATAATAAATGGTTTATTCTCGAGCACTGCCTCAAAAATCTGCTGCAGGCCTTCCTGCCATGTCTCATACGTTTTCTTCCCCTGCAGCGCCTGCGTCGCATCCTCCAGGCACGACCATTCGACAAGATCGTAGATATCCTTAAAATGATAATAAAACGCCATCCGGCTGATGCCGCAGTCTGTCGTCAGATCGTTGATCGTAATTTTGTCCAGCGGCTTTTTCAAAAGCAGCTTTTTTAACGACGCTTCCAGCGCCGCCTTTGTCGCATTTGTCATGTATTTCCTCCATTTTTTCTTTTATGTACCCTCGGAATCTTTCTGTTCGAAACGCTTCTATGCTTTTTCATTGTAGCATATCCATTCTCCAGAAACAACTGCGCAGCCCTTCTGATCAGACTTTACAAAAAGTTTAGAAAGTACCGTAATACCAGTAAATTCAATACTTTCCGTCGTTCTGTTAGCACTCTTTTTTCTCGAGTGCTAATTTCCCCTTGACTTTTCCCTGTGCCAGTATTACTATAACTATCAGAGCAGTAAAAAAGCTGCAGACATCTAAAAAAGCATGATATTCCCGCTTTGCTGGATCAAAATATTTTTATAAGAAAAGGAGTGTGTTTCTCATGAGTGCGAAACATGGAAATCTTTCAATCAACAGCGACAATATTTTCCCGATTATCAAAAAATGGATGTATTCCGACCACGATATCTTTGTCCGTGAGCTCGTTTCCAACGGCTGCGATGCCATCACCAAACTGAAAAAACTCGACGGCATGGGCGAATATACTCTGCCGGATGACTACAAAGCAGCCATTCAGGTGATTGTAAACCCGGATGAGAAAACCTTAAAATTCATCGATAACGGTATCGGTATGACCGCAGACGAAGTCGAAGAATATATTACCCAGATCGCCTTCTCCGGCGCTACCGAATTTCTGGAGAAATACAAAGACAAAACGAATTCAGATCAGATGATCGGCCACTTCGGTCTTGGTTTCTACTCTGCTTTCATGGTAGCCGACGAAGTGCACATCGATACTCTTTCCTACAAAGAAGGCTCCACACCGGTTCACTGGACCTGTGACGGAAGCACCGAGTACGATATGTCCGAGGGCAGCAAGACAACTGTTGGTACCGAAATCACTCTGTTCCTGAACGAGGACTGCCTGGAATTCGCAAACGAATACCGTGTCCGCGAAGTTCTGGAAAAATACTGCTCCTTCATGCCGGTTGAAATTTTCCTGTCCAAAGCAAATGCGCCGCAGGAATACGAGACCATCGATGAAAGCGAATTAAAAGACGACGACGTTGTCGTAGAGCACATCCACGAGGACGCAAAATACGAAGAGAAAGAAAAAGAAGACGGAACGAAAGAGCAGGTTGAAGTTTCCCCGGCCAAAGAGAAAGTAAAAATCAACAAACGCCCGGTTTCCATCAGTGATATCCACCCGCTGTGGACCAAACATCCAAACGAGTGCAGCGATGAGGATTATAAAGAATTCTACCGCAAAGTCTTCAACGACTACCGCGAGCCGCTGTTCTGGATCCACCTGAACATGGACTATCCGTTCAACCTCAAAGGTATCCTCTACTTCCCGCGTATCAACACCGAGTACGATTCCATCGAGGGAACCATCAAGCTGTACAACAACCAGGTATTTATTGCCGACAACATCAAAGAAGTCATTCCGGAATACCTGATGCTCTTAAAAGGCGTCATCGACTGCCCGGATCTGCCGCTGAACGTATCCCGAAGCGCACTGCAGAACGACGGATTTGTCAAGAAGATCTCCGAGTACATCTCCAAGAAATTCGCTGACAAGCTCTCCGGCATGTGCAAAACCGACCGTGAGAATTACGAGAAATACTGGGATGATATCAACCCATTCATCAAATACGGATGCATCAAGGACGAGAAATTCTCCAAGAAGATGATGGACTATATTCTATTCAAGAACATCGACGGAAAATATCTGACTCTTGAGGACTGCATCAACGAGAATAAGAAAGAAGAAGCTCCTGCAGAGAACACCGAAGAGAAGGCTGAAACTACGGAGAATACCGAAAATACGGAAAACGCTGACGAGAAGAAAGAGCCGGAAAAAACGACTGTTTACTACGTCACCGACGAAGTTCAGCAGAGCCAGTATATCAACATGTTCCGCAGTCAGGGCATGGATGCTGTCATCCTGAAACACAACATCGACTCCGCTTTCATCACCCATGCAGAGCGTTACAACGAGCATGTAACTTTCCAGCGCATCGATGCAGATCTGACCAACGATATGAAAGACGAGTCCGGTGAAGATCTGACCGACGCTACAAATACTCTGACCGATCTCTTCCGCAAAGTCCTCGACAAGAAAGACCTGACCGTCAAAGTTGAGAACCTGAAAGACGAAAATGTATCCTCCATGGTAACGCTTTCCGAGGAGAGCCGCCGGATGCAGGATATGATGAAGATGTATGGCATGACCGGCATGGATCCGTCCATGTTCGGCGGACAGGAAACCCTGATCCTGAATGCAAAACATCCGCTCGTTCAGTACATTCTGAAGAATGGCGAGAACGACAACACATCCCTGTTCTGCGAGCAGCTGTATGATCTGGCAATGATCAGCCACAAACCGCTCTCTCCGGACGAGATGACAAAATTCGTAAGCAGAAGCAATCAGATTATGATGCTCCTTGCAAAATGATAAAGCATAGGCACAGTAAAACGCACCTCTTATAAAACACGCCGGATTTCTGGAATTTACCAGATGTCCGGCGTGTTTTTTCCTGCTTTTTTACTTTACGATTTCTGATCCAGATGATAGAATAATTCTATTCGCCCTATTAAAAAATAAGGAAAATCACACGAAAGGTCTGGTATTTATTTCTATGAAAAAAGGAAAGCCATCCGCCCTGCTCCCGATCGCCGTTTTTCTGGTGTTTTATCTGGGGCTCGGCATTTATTCCGAGTATATTTTAAAAATTCCGATGGGCTTCTACAACATCCCCATCGTCGTCGCGTTTCTGGCAGCGATCCTCGTCGCCTGTCTGCAGAACCGCAGTGTCCCGTTTGAAGAAAAGCTCGCCCTCATGGGACAGGGCATCGGGGACAAAAACATCATCACAATGCTGCTGATCTTCCTCGCCGCAGGCACGTTTGTCGGCGTTGTCGGAAGGAGCAGTGCAGAGAGCGTTGCCTATTTCATGCTCTCCTGGATTCCGGCAAAATATGCCGTCGCTGTGCTCTTTGTCGTTGCCTGCTTCGTCTCCACGGCCATGGGAACCTCCGTCGGAACGATCACGCTTCTCGTGCCGATCGCCGCTGCTGTTGCCGAGACCTCCGGCTTTTCGCTGGCGCTCTGCGTCGCCTCCGTCATGGGCGGATCCATGTTCGGCGACAACCTCTCCTTCATCTCCGACACGACAATCGCCGCCTGCAACGGACAGGGCTGCGAGATGAAAGACAAGTTCCGCGAAAACTTCTGGATCGCTCTCCCGGCTGCTCTTGCCACGCTGGCGCTGATCCTTGTAATCTCCTTCCGACAGGCGCCGGGCACACCGATCGTCCACGAATACCATCTGCTGCAGATGGTTCCGTACCTGCTCGTGCTGATCGGCGGCATCGCGGGCATTCAGGTGTTTGTCGTACTCCTTATCGGTATTGCTTCCGGTGCCGTTATCATGCTCGGTACGGGACAGACGACGCTCTTGGATATGCTCTCCAGCATGGGAAGCGGCACTTCGGGTATGTTTGAGACATGTATGGTTGCGATTCTTGTCGCTGCGATGTGCGCGCTGATCCGGGAAAACGGCGGCTTTACTGTCCTGCTTCGTGCCATTCATAAAATCTTCTGCGGAAAAAAGGGCGGCCAGCTCGGTGTCGGCATTCTCGTCGCGCTGCTCGACATTGCGACCGCAAACAACACCGTCGCGATCGTCATGGCAAACCCGATCGCAAAGCAGATGTCCGAGGACTACGGCATCACCCCACGGAAAACGGCATCGCTCCTCGATACCTTCTCCTGCATCTCACAGGGCATCCTGCCGTACGGCGCGCAGATGCTCGTGGCGATTTCCGCGGTGCATGAACTGGGATATGAGCTCTCCGCCTTTGAAATCATGGCAAACCTCTTCTATCCGGGCATGCTGCTTGTCAGTTCGCTGATCTTTATCTTCGTTCTGCCGGATCGGAAAAATGCCGAAAGCAATGCTTAAAAAGTTCCGTATCGGATCAACTCAAAAAATCATGTTAAAATGCCCACCGATTTCACTTTTTCGTTTGATTGGCGGGCATTTTTTTGCTTTTTTTGGCAAAAATCGCCAAAATTGCAGTAACATTTACGGTTGAAATTCTTTTATGCGGGTAGTATAATCGGGGTCGTGACATTGAGAAGGAGTGATGTTATGTGGGTTATGGGGAGAAAGGACAACAGAAAAAGTGAAATTATTAAGACAGTTCCTTGTAATTATGGCGGTTTCGTTCGTCGGAGAAATCCTGCACGCCGTGCTGCCGCTTCCGATTCCGGCAAGTATCTACGGTCTTGTGCTGATGCTGGCGCTTCTGATGACGGGGGCATTAAAACTTGATGCCGTCGAGGACGCAGGCAAGTTTATGATTGAGATCATGCCGGTCATGTTCATTCCGGCGGGCGTCGGCCTGATGGAATCCTGGGGTGAATTAAAAGCCGTTCTCGTTCCGGTTCTCGTGATTACGCTCGTCAGCACCATCGTCGTTATGGTTGTGTCCGGACGCGTGACACAGGCGGTCATCCGGCTGGAAAAGAAACACAAAGGAGGGGACGCAAAATGACAAATATGTTCTGTGAATCTGCATTTTTCGGCGTTGTCATCAGCCTTCTGGCGTATGAGCTCGGCATGCTGTTAAAGAAAAAATTTGGGCTTCCGATTTTCAATCCGCTGCTGATTTCCATTGCAGTCGTCATTGTATTCCTTGCTGTTTTCGATATCGATTATCAGAATTATAATGACGGTGCAAAATACTTGAGCTATCTGCTGACTCCTGCAACGGTCTGCCTTGCGATTCCGCTGTATGAGCAGATGGAGGCATTGAAAAAGAATATCAAAGCCATCCTCGCCGGTATTCTCTCCGGCGTGCTGACGAGCCTTACCGTGGTTCTCGCGCTGGCGCTGATCTTCAATCTGAATCATAAAATGTATGTAACACTGCTGCCGAAATCCATCACAACGGCCATCGGCATGGGTGTTTCGGAAGAGCTCGGCGGTGCGGTGACGATCACGGTTGCCGTTATCATCATCACGGGTGTGCTGGGAAATATGCTGGCGGAGACGCTCTGCAAGCTGTTTCACATTGAGGAGCCGATTGCAAAGGGCATCAGTATCGGATCGGCCTCCCATGCGATCGGTACGGCGAAGGCCATGGAGATGGGCGATGTCGAGGGCGCGATGAGCAGCCTTTCGATTGCAGTTGCAGGTATTCTGACTGTGGTCGGAGCGTCGATTTATGCGATGTTTATCTAAAAACGAACACTGATAAAAAGCAGAAAAAATCCGGGAATGGAAAGCAATGTAAAACTTTCCGTTCCCGGATTTTCTATCCCTGAAATTCTATAACTAAAAATTAAAATTCCGACTGCAGAAACTCTTCAATAAAAAGAAGCGCAGTAGCACTCCGGCCCTTCCGGGTCGATGCAGATATGCTCGAGCGTTCCGCTGTGCATCGAAAGCCCCATCGTCAGATCCTGCACAATCTGCTGCTTCGCCGTCTGGCGGTGCTCATAGATGTACTGATACACACTTTTCTTATTAATCTTTTTTAACGTAATTGTGGTAATACTCTTTTCGTTCACGCAAAAACGTCCTCTCTTTTACCGCTCCATCACATTGATCGACTCGATACCGACGCTTCCGCCGCGCACGACTTCGATCTTGCTGAATTCCTCTTTCATCAGCTTCACAACTGCATCGTTTTTCGTCGCCGTCTGGACAAACTCGAGCAGCAGGCTGTCTTTTCCGTAGTCGATGACCTTCGCCTTGAACGTCTCAGCGATCTGGAACAGCTCGACTTTGTCAGCTGCGCTGCAGTTGAATACCTTGATATACAGAATCTCTTTCATGCGCACAAACACGTCGGTGAAGTCGATGACTTTGATGACCTCGACCATGCGGTTCAGCTGTTTTTTGATCTGCTCAAACGTCTCATCGTCACTGACCGTGGCGATCGTCATACGCGATACGGTCGGGTCCTCGGTCGTTCCGACGGTCAGGCTGTCCAGGTTATAGCTTTTTGCGGAAAAAAGCCCGGAAATCTTGGAAAGGACACCAACCTGGTTTTCTACGTACAGTGAAATCCATCTTTTTTTCATTCCCTTATTCATCGCGCTCTCCTCCTAACAGTCCATAATCATATCTTCGAGCGTTCCGCCCGGCTTGATCATCGGGTAAACCATCTCCTCCGGATCGATGATAAATTCGATGATCGTCGGAGTCTTGGTGTTTTTCTTCGCCTCTTCAAACGCTGCGGCGATATCCTCTTTCTTCATGACGCGGATGCCTTTTGCGCCGTAACTCTCAGCCAATTTGATAAAATTCGGCGTGTATTCCGGGTACTCTTCTCCGTCTGTTCTGCGGGAAAGTGCACCGGCGCGCAGGTTTGTCATGCTGTACCGTTTGCCGTAAAACAGCTTCTGCCACTGGCGTACCATGCCGAGGTATTCATTATTGAAGATACACAGGATGACCGGCAGCTCCTCGAGAACGGCAGTCGCCAGCTCCTGAATATTCATCTGCATACCGCCGTCACCGGAAATCGCGATGACCGGTTTGTCCGGGTTGCCGATTTTTGCTCCGATCGCGCCCGGAAGGCCGTATCCCATCGTTCCAAGGCCGCCGGACATGATGATCTGGCGGTTTTCGGTAATGTCGACGTACTGACTTGTCAGCATCTGGTGCTGTCCGACGTCGGTGACGATAATCGCATCGTCAAACTGCTCGTTGATCGCGTTGAAAATATCGAGCGGTCCCATCACGCCGTTCGGGCGCATCGTCAACGGATGCTCGTTCTTCCAGGCATCAATCTGGGCAAGCCATTTCGATGTGGAGCATGGCTCTACGTACTCTGCTATCTTCGTGATCGCCTCTTTTGCATCGGCTACGATCGGAATATCGACGTGGATGTTTCGGGAGATCGAAGCTGTGTCGATGTCGATGTGGACAATCTGCGCGTGCGGGGCAAATTCATGCAGCTTTCCGGTGATACGGTCATTGAAACGTGTTCCGATCGAGAACAGCAGATCGCACTCGCTGACTGCCATATTCGCCGCATACGCGCCGTGCATGCCAAGGTTTCCGATGAACAGCGGGTGTTTCGTGGAGATCGCGCCGCGTCCCATAACGGTTGTGACAACCGGCACCTGTGTTTTCTCGACCACTTCGCGGAACACTTCCTGCGCATGTGCGATGTTGACGCCGCCTCCGGCAAGAAACAGCGGGCGTTTTGCTTTTGCGAGCATTTTCAGCGCACGTTTTAACTGGCCGATGTGTACGCTGGTGTTCGGTTTGTAGCCGCGGATGTTGACGTTCTTCGGATACTCTGCGCTGCCGAGCTCTGCCATGACATCTTTTGGAAGATCAATGAGCACCGGGCCCGGTTTTCCGGTGCGGGCGATGTAAAAGGCTTCTTTGATGATGCGTCCGAGATCTTCACGGTTTCTTACCGTCACGCCGTATTTCGTGATGCTGCGGGTGATGCCGACGATATCAACCTCCTGGAATGCATCGTTTCCGATGAGGTGGCGGGCTACCTGTCCGGTGAAGCAGACAAGCGGAACGCTGTCGTAGTTTGCCGTTGCAAGACCGGTGACCAGGTTGGTTGCACCAGGGCCGCTGGTAACGAGGCATACGCCGACTTTTCCTGTCGTTCTCGCATAGGCATCCGCCTCATGCACCAGCGCCTGCTCGTGGCGCGGCAGAACGATTTTGATTTCATCCTGTTTGTAAAGTTCATCACTGATATCGATGGTGCAGGCTCCCGGATAACCGAAGAGATACTCGACACCCTCCTCCTTCAGAGCCTTTACCAGAAGTTTGTTTCCTGTAATCTGTTTCATATGAAAACCTCCTGTTCTAAATTTGCTGCATAAAAAATCCCCGAACATAAAACACCTTTGCTGTGCCTTACGTTCAGGGAGAATGTTTCCATCCACGGTACCACCTGAATTCCAGAAGAATACACTTCTGCTCATTCCGTACAGGATTTAACTTTTTTCATCCGATACGGCATCCCGGTAACGTGGGAACTACGTTGGAGCCTACTTGGAAAACATTGCTGTCCGCTTTTTCTGTTCAGTCCACTGCTCGAGGGCTACTTCCGCAGGCACGCTCACGGAGATTCTCACCAGCCATCTCCTCTCTTTGCTTTGCGCCGCCAGGTACTCCTCCCTGTCACTGCATTTTAGGTTTTGTTTTTTCTTAAATTACTGTCTATTATAGTCAGAAATGCCGCTCGTTGTCAATCGTTTCGCGCCCTTTTCTTGACTTTTCGCCCTGCGTGTGCTTTACTTAATCAGGTTTTTCTAATTAAAATAAGGAGTTTATACCCATGATGATTACATACACACAGGAAGAACTCTCTTCCATTGTCCACGCATTTGCTTTCCCGGGAACGATTACAGACTGGACGCCGCACGGGAACGGCCATATCAACGATACGTTTCTGGTGCGCTCCACCGAAAACGGCGTCCTCCGCAAATCGATTCTGCAGCGCATGAACCGCACCGTTTTCCACAATCCAACGGAGCTGATGCAGAATATTGCACAGGTAACATCATTTCTGCGGAAAAAAATCACAGCCGCAGGAGGAGATCCATTCCGCGAGACGCTGAACCTGATTCCAACGACAGACGATGCCTGGTTTTTCGTCGATGAGCGCGGCGAATTCTGGCGCGCATTTCTCTTTATTTCCGATGCGTCCTGCTATGATGCCGTGACAGATCCAAAGCTGTTTTACGAGACCGGTAATGCTTTCGGCCGCTTCCAGCAGATGCTCTCCGATTTTCCGTCCGCCTCTCTTTTCGAGACGATCCCGGATTTCCACAACACACCGCTCCGCTACCAGGCGCTTTTACAGGCGGCGCAGGCGGATCCGAAAGGACGGCTGAAAAACGTTTCGGATGAGATGGCGTTTTTCCTCGACCACGCAGACGATTACGGCGTAGCCGAGCGCATGAAGGCCTCGGGCGAGCTGCCGCTCCGCGTAACGCACAACGATACGAAGCTGAACAACATTATGATTGATGACAAAACCGGCGAGGGCATCTGCGTCATCGACCTGGACACCATTATGCCGGGACTGTCGATCTTTGACTTCGGCGATTCCATCCGCTTCGGCGCGAATACGGCTGCTGAGGACGAACAGGATGTCTCGAAGGTGTCTCTTTCCCTTCCTCTCTTTGAGAGCTATACAAAGGGCTTTCTCGCAGGCTGCGCAGGCTCTTTGACCCGCGCGGAAGTCGAAATGCTGCCGATGGGTGCAAAATTAATGACCCTCGAATGCGGCATCCGTTTTCTCGCCGATTACCTGATGGGCGATACCTACTTCAAAACCGCTTACCCGGAGCACAACCTCGTACGGGCGCGGACACAGATCGCGCTTGTAGCGGATATGGAGGAGAAATGGGGCGAGATGGAGAACATCGTCGCACGGGCTTCGTTTTCCCACTAAGCACCCGCATAAATTCACAGCATCAAAAAGACACAGCTGGAAGTATCTTTCTGCCTTCTGCTGTGTCTTTTTTGTTATCTTTCTGCTATATAATATGTTTTATATTATGCTCTCGGAACGCTGACAATCTGCAGATCGTATTTCTTCAGCATCTCGCCGCCCTGTACTTTCTCGCCGGTCAGGATATCTTCTTTTCCGTCGAAGACTGCCGGAAGCGGAATCTCCTCATCTTTGAAGTTGATGATAAAGTACAGATCCTCGCCGTCTGCCTGGCGTTTTGTGATCTCGAGTGCTGTTGCTTCTCCAATCACCGGCTGGATGGCTGCGCCGTCTGCTGCCATAGCAAGAACTTTTGCAAGGCCGCTCTCAGAAAGTTCGGTTCCGACATAATATACGGTTCCTTTTCCGAACTGATTTTTTGCAACAGCAGTCATGCCTGCATAGAAATCGCTCTCATACTGTGCGATTTCTTCAGCTCCTTCGAGGTGCATCAGGTCGCATACGAGACGGCACTCTTCCTCGGTTCCGTCTGCGAAACGGATCTTGTTTCTCTGCTCCGGTGCAAGAGCGTCGATCTCTTCTACCCATACGCCTGCCATTTTTCTGAGCGGTCCCGGGTATCCGCCGAGATGAACGTTGTCCGACTGTCCGACGATACCGCTCATGTAGGTGGTGATGAGGGTTCCGCCCGCCTGTACATAAGCCTCCAGGCTCTCTGCCACACCGTCTTTTACCATGTAGAGAACCGGTGCTGCAACGAGGTCATATTTGGAGAAGTCCGCGTCGATCGGGATCATATCGACAGCGATGTTCTTGTTATAGAAGTAATTGTACATCTGCTCGATCTGGTCTACGTAACGTAAATCGCGGTTCGGTCCGCTGGTGTACTCCAGTGCCCAGTAGTTTTCCCAGTCGAAGATGATGCCGACTTTTGCGTGGTTCTCGGAGCCCATCACACGGCTTCCGATTTTCTCCAGTTCTTTTCCGAGCTGGGTTACCTCACGGAAGACACGGGTATCTGCGGTTCCTGCGTGTGCGATAACAGCACCATGGAATTTCTCGCATCCGCCGACGCTTCTTCTCAGCTGGAAGAACTGAATCGTGTCTGCGCCGTGTGCAACGGTCTGATAGCTCTGTGCGCGCATCTGGCCCGGTTTCTTTAAGGAGTTGTACGGCTGCCAGTTCTGCTGGCTCGGAGTCTGCTCCATCAGCATGAACGGTGCGTCTTTGAGGCCGCGCATCAGGTCGTGGGTCATAGCTACGTGGCTCCATGGTGTATTGTAGCTCGGGTAGTTGTCCCAGGATACGATATCCATTTCTTTTGCCCACTTGAAGTAGTCGAGACCTTTGTACGTTCCCATCAGGTTTGTGGTGATCGGTGTTTCTTTGTCGTATTTGCGGATCGCGTCACGCTCCATTTTGTAGTTGTTCAGCATGCCGTCGGAGTTGAAACGCATGTAGTCGAGGGACATTCCTGCAAATGCAGTGCCGCTTCCCCATGGCATTCCGTCTCCCAGATCGTTCGGCGGTACAATCTCGTCCCAGTCGTAGATGGTGTGGCCCCAGAACTCCATGTTCCATGCCTTGTTGACTTCATCGAGTGTTTTGTATTTGTCTTTCAGCCATACGCGGAACGCTTTTGCACAGTTCTCGCAGTAGCACTCGCCGCCGTACTCATTGCTGATGTGCCAGCAGACGATGTTTTTGTTGTCGCCGTAACGCTCTGCCAGTTTTTCTGCCAGGCGCTTTGCATATTTCTGGAAAACCGGGCTGTTCGGGCAGGCATTGTGGCGATGACCGAATTTGTGATGGCGTCCTTCGAAATCGGTTCTTGCCACTTCCGGATAACGGTGTACCATCCATGCCGGGAGTGCGCCGGTGGATGTTGCCATGACGATCTGGACGTCCTCTTTTGTCAGGGTGTCTACGATCTCATCGAGCTCTGTAAAGTCGTACTCATTCTCGGACGGCTGGATTTTTGCCCAGGAAAATACGTTGATCGTGGTGCTGTTGATGCCGGCCTGATGGAAAAGTTTCATATCCTCATCCCAGATCTCTTTTGGCCACTGGTTTGGGTTGTAGTCTCCTCCGTATAACATTTTTTTGAATTTTGGCTGCATTTTTTTGATTCCTCCTGTGTTTGGATATCTCGTTTTGATGGCTCTATTATATACTGGTCTTTGTGAGAAAAGTATGATATGCTTGTCTAAAAAGTATGAATTTTCGAAACTCATTCCGGAATCTTATTTTAGACTTTTCTTTCAGAAAGGAACTGACTGTTATGCCTATTTTCTTTAAACCATCCGCCTCCGATTTTTCCCTCTCCGCTGACAGCATCGGCAACCGCTGGCTGCAGGAGCCCGTTGTGCGCCCGAACGGATTCCCCTTATATCACTGGATCCAGACGGAACGCGGCGAAGGGCTGCTGACCCTCGAAGGCCAGAAACTTTTGCTGAAACCAGGTGACGGTGTTCTGATTGCTCCGCATGTGCCGCATGAATACCGCGAAAACGACGGCAGCGGGATGTGGTTTACATCCTTTCTGACCTTTGACGGAAAGCTCTCCGATGATCTCTATAAAATCTGTGCCGTCTCGCCGTATCTTTTCGTTCCGGCCTCAGAGGGCGCGTGGTTTCAGGAATGGATTGACCGCATAATCGACTCACATTTTCTGAAAAATGACATCGACGATGCTGCGCTCTCCGTCGGATGCTTTGAGTTCCTGACACGCCTTTCCCAGCTCCGCACCGGCCTTTCCCGGACGGAGCATCCGCTGTATCTCCAGTATGTCCGCCCGGCAATGCAGGAAATCGAAAGTCATCTTTCCGACCCGCTCAATGTGGATGATCTCGCGGAACAGCTCCATATCACGCCGCAGTATCTGACACGCCTGTTCCAGCGTTTTGTCGGCAGCTCTGTCCGCTCGTACATCAGCGTTCTGCGCATCAGCCGCGCCAAGGAGCTTCTCATCAGCCGTCCCTACACTACGCTCGACGGCATCGCCGCCCTCTGCGGCTACCGCGATGTCAGCTACTTTATCTCGGTTTTCCGCCAGCAGACCGGGACAACGCCGAAGCAGTTCCGGAAGCTGTACGGCATATAATCTGAAACCCCCCTCTTTCCGGCGCAAAAAAAGATCCTCCGTCTCATTTCACAGACGAAGGATCTTTTTTCGTTCTCTCTTATTTCATGCTTTTCAGAATGCTTCTCGCAACCGACAGTCCGTTTGCGCTTGCCTGCTGGAGGCCGCGGGTTACGGATGCGCCGTCGCCGATGGCGCGGAGGCCTTTGACGCTGGTGCAGAAGTCTTTGTCTACAACAACTTTGTTGGAATAGAATTTGACTTCTACGCCGTACAGCAGTGTCTCATCGCTGGCGATACCCGGTGTTACTTTGTCGAGGGCTTCGATCATCTCGGCAATGTCGACCATGATACGGTGCGGGAATACCAGGGAAAGGTCGCCCGGAACGGCATCTTTTAAGGTCGGGATCAGGTTATTGCGGCAGAGACGCTCTTCTGTCGTTCTTCTTCCGCGTTTGAAATCGCCGTACGTCTGAACGAGGATCTTGCCGTCGCAGAGCATGTTGGAAAGCTGTGCGATCTGTTTGCCGTACTCGATCGGGGTTTTAAATGGTTTCGTAAAGTTCTTGGATACCAGGAGGGCAAAGTTCGTGTTGTTTGTCTTGAACTCCTGGGATTTGTAGGCGTGACCGTTTACAACTGCCAGACCGTTTTCATAATACTCAGTTGCCACCTCACCGGACGGGTTCGTACAGAAGGTACGCACTTTGTCGTCAAAAGTCGGGGTATAGTAAACGAGTTTTGCCTCGTACAGGTTCTTGTTCAGGAACTCCATGACCTCGTCGCGGACTTCCACGCGGACACCGATATCGACGGTTCCGACCTCGGTCTCGATGCCGTGGCCGTTGCAGATATGTGAGAACCAGTCGGCTCCCTCGCGGCCTACTGCGGAGACAATCTCATCTGCCTCGTAAACCGTTCCGTCCTCAAGTGTTACAGCTGTCGCACGGCCGTCCTCGATCGTAATATCATTGACCATCGTGTTGAATTTCATCTCCACGCCGATCTCTTTTAAGTGATCCTCGAGGCGGCTGTAAATCTTGTATCCCTCCTCGGTTCCGAGATGGCGGATTGGACATTCGATCAGCTTCAGGTTGGCGTTGATCGCTCTGCGGCGGATCTCACGGATCTCTTTTTCTTTATCGACACCGTAAACATTCTTGTCTGCGCCGAAATCCAGATAGATCTGGTCGGACTCATGGATCAGCTCAACCGTCTTTTCATATCCTAAAATCTCCGGCAGATTTCCACCGACATCCGGGGAAAGAGAAAGCTTTCCGTCGGAGAATGCGCCTGCTCCGGCAAATCCCGTTGTGATCGAGCACGGTTTGCAGTTCACGCATTTTTTCGTTTTTCTCTTTGGACACTGACGGCTCTCGATCGAACGTCCTTTTTCGATCATCAGCACCTTCAGATCCGGTTTTTCTTTCAGCAGTTCATAGGCACAGAAAATACCTGACGGGCCTGCGCCGATAATAATGACATCATATTTCATTCTTTTTTAATTTCCTCTCGTTTTTTATCCCATCACGATCAGATACTGTCCGTCCGGCAGGGCAAAGACTTCGCTCTGCTCTTCTAATTCTGCATCCGACATTTCTTCCACGTCCATGCCCTCTTCTTCCATGTAGGCGCGCACGTCGTCCAGATTGTCGGCAACGACTGCAAGGCAGTCCTCCAGAAAGGCCTCTGCCTCATCGTAATTTTCAGCCACCGGCTCGTCGAATAACTGGCCCTGATTCATTAAAAATGTGTTGATGCATTCTTCAGTATATTCTCCCATTCTGGTTTTCTCCTCTGTTCGTTTTATTTTTCCTGATTCTTTCTGTGAAAAAGCGTTAAGATTTCCTCCGGCCGGTCGAGCAGCTCCATCGCATGGTTGTCGATCAGCTCCTGGCGCGGGCGGAATCCCCACGTCACACCAACGGTAAACATGCCTGCGGCGTTTCCGGTCTGCATATCCGTATTGGTATCGCCAAAGTACAGGCACTCTTCCGGTCTGGCGCCGAGTGCGTCTGCAATCGCGAGCGCACCGATCGGAGACGGCTTTCTCGGGATTTCTGCGGTCTGCCCCTGAATCCGGTTGAAAAAGCCCGGTCCGTACACGCTCTCCACGACGTGGATGGCCGCCTCGTGCGGCTTGTTGGAACATACGGCAATCGGAACTTCTTCCCGCAGCGCGGTCAGGGTTTCCCGCATATTAGGATACGGTTTTACGTGATACAGCGGGTCCTCGTTGAACCACGCGCGGCCAAGGCGGATGCCCTCCTGCAGATAGTTGAGCTCTGCATCTCCGGCGTCTTTTAAAGCGCGCTCCACTGCCAGATCGAAACCGTCTCCGGCGTAAAAGTTGAAGGCTTCTACCGGGCGCGGCACAAGTCCAAAATGTTCCAGAACGCGGTTGACTGCGTGCGCAATCGACTCTACAGTGTCTGCGATGGTACCGTCCAGGTCAAAGATACAAGCTTTTATCATATTCTGACTTCCCTTCTTTGTCTCTTTTGTTCTTCGATTTTCTTTCTTCTCTCTCTTCTTGTCCGCAATCATTATATCCTGTATTTTTTCCCTGCGCAACCATATTTTCTTTTCCGGCACTTTATGCTAAAATGAAACTGTTTTTCAGATTCTTGGAAAGGAAAAAAAGAGAATATGAATCAGACTGTGAAAATATTTTTTACCGATATGGATGATACCCTGCTGAATTCCGAAAAGCAGGTGACAAAAGAAAACATGGATGCCATTTCAGAGGCACTTGCTGCCGGCCACAAAATTGTGTTCAACACCGGCCGCCCGCTCTCCGGCTTTCTGCCGATCTTAAAAGAGCTCGGACTTGACCGCGAAGGCTGCTATGCCATCGCTTTCAACGGCGGACTGATTTACGACTGTGCTGCAAAGAAAACGCTGTACCGCCGCACGATTCCGCTCGAATATGCACGCGTGATCTTTGAAAAAACGCAGGAGGCAGGCCTCTACTGCCACACCTACTCCGACACCTCCCTTCTCTGCCGCCATGCAGGCGAGGAAACGCGCGTTTACACACAGGCAATCCACATTCCCGTCGTGGAAGATCCGCTTCTGCCGGAACACCTCGCCGAGGAACCATGCAAGATGATCGTGATTGATCTCCACAACCGTACAAAAATGGACGCTTACCGCGCTGCCATGGAGCCGTGGGCAAAAGGAAAAATTTCGATGTTCTACTCCAGCCCGCATTACCTCGAGCATGTCCCGGAACACGTTTCCAAGGGCCATGCCGTGAAAAAACTCTGCGAGCTTCTTCAGATTCCGCTTGCCAACACCGTGGCTGCCGGAGATCAGGAAAATGATATTTCGATGATCGAGGCAGCTGCCGTCGGTGCCGCCATGAAAAATGCGACCGATGCCGTAAAGGCGAGTGCCGATTATATCACGGAAAACGACTGCAATCACAGCGGCGTGGCGGAGATTCTTCGTAAGTTTATCCTTGCCTGATTCTGTTTCTGTGTCAGGAAACCTTCTTTTTCTTGTTTTCTTTGGCACTTTTTCCGAATTCTGTAAGATTTTACTTTCTTTTTTGTTGAAACTGTATTACAATAGTTTCAAAGGACGGCATTTGAAAGGAGACTTGAATCGAGATGTCACGAAAATCAAAACGTATTCTGCTTACTCTGGCTTCTGCCGCTGTCGGCGCAGCCTGCGGTGCGGCAGTCTATTTTATCCGGAAAGGAAAAGCAGATCTTGAAACAGATTTTGACGATTTTAAAGACGAATTTGAAGAGGAAGAGCCTGCTCCTGCTGAACGTACTTATACGACCCTTCCGAAAACGAAAGGTGCGGAGGATGCTGCACCGGATCCGGAATCTGCAGCTTGCAATAAAGGTTCCGAAACAGCTGATACAGAAGCTGAAAGCGAAACCGCAGAGTCCGAAGAAGAAGACGCTGAAAAAGAAAGCTGTGCGGATCGTGAAGTTTCTCCACAGGAAGAAAGCGAAGTAACCACAGAATAAAACCCAAAAACAGAATATAGAAACATAAGGAAGTAATTCCTGGGGAGGGAAACCTCCCCTTTTTTATGGAAAGGAGATTGTTATGGAACTTGCAAAACGCGATGACGTTCCTGTAGAACTTACCTGGGACCTGTCTTTAATTTATCCAACCGAGGAGGCCATGCTGGCTGATGCGCAGAAAATGAAAGAATTAAGTCTTTCTATGGAAGCATCCTACAAAGGAAACCTCACCGATGCAGCCACGATCAACCACTGCCTCGACGATTACCAGGAGGTCTACCGTCTGATCACACTGACCGCCAACTACTGCGATCTCGCCGTCTCTGTCGACTATTACAACAGTGCAAACCAGACGCGCAACGACCGCATCAACAGCCTGATCTCTGAGATTTTCAGCCGTCTCACCTTTATCGAGAGCGAGCTTTCCGAACAGTCCGAGGATGTTTTGAACGAGGCCATGCAGCAGTCAGATACGAACCGCTGCTATCTCGCCGAGATTCTCCGCAACAAGGCACACCGCCTGAGCCCGGAAACCGAGCGTGCCATTTCCGCTCTGTCCCAGACCTTCTCTGCTCCGTACCAGATCTACAACATGGCAAAGCTTGCCGATATGAAATTTGATTCTTTCACCGTAAACGGAAAAGAATATCCGCTCGGCTACTCCCTGTTTGAAGATAATTACGAATACGAAAAAGACACCGATATCCGCCGCAGTGCATTCTCCGCCTTTTCTGCAAAAATCAGACAGTACGAAAATGTAACGGCAGCTGCTTACAATGCCCAGCTGCAGACAGAAAAGACCATGGCCACGCTGCGCGGCTTCAATTCCGTCATCGATTCTCTGCTGTTCCCGCAGCAGGTCAGCCGTGAGCTGTACAACCGCCAGATCGATCTCATCACCACCCGCCTGGCTCCGCATATGCGCAAATATGCCCGCCTGCTGAAAAAGGTTCACAACCTTGACCGCATGACCTTCGCCGATCTGAAAATCGCCGTCGACCCGGAGTACGATCCGTCTGTCACGATCGAGGAATCAAAACAGTACATCGAAAAAGGCCTTGCCATTCTCGGTGATGATTACGTTTCCATGATTCAGGAGGCATACAAAAAACGCTGGGTTGACTTTGCACAGAACCAGGGAAAATCCACCGGCGGCTTCTGTGCCAGCCCGTACGGAAAAGGTTCCTTTATTCTCTTAAGCTGGAATAACCGCATGGCAGATGTTTTCACGCTGGCGCATGAACTCGGCCACGCCGGCCATTTCCGTCTCTGCAACGGCGCACAGGCGATTCTCGATACCGAGGTTTCCTCTTATTTTGTCGAGGCGCCGTCTACCATGAACGAGCTTCTTATGGCTCATTATCTGCTGAAAACGACCCCGGACAAACGGTTCCGCCGCTGGGTTTTAAGCTGTATGATCAGCAACACATATTATCATAACTTCGTCACCCATCTGATGGAGGCTGCTTACCAGCGCGAGGTTTACAAGCTCATCGATGCCGGCGACAGCGTACAGGCTGAGACGTTAAGCAGCATTATGAAAGAGACCCTGCAGAAGTTCTGGGGCGATGATGTGGAAATTTCCGATGACGCAGCGCTCACCTGGATGCGCCAGCCGCATTACTATATGGGACTTTACTCCTACACCTACAGCGCCGGACTGACCGTTGCCACACAGGTCTGCAGGCGCATCGAAACCGAAGGCCAGACCGCTGTCGATGACTGGAAAAAGGTACTGACCGCCGGAAGCACGAAGACACCGGAAGAGCTGGCAAAAATGGCCGGCGTTGATATCTCGACGGATGCACCGCTTCTCGATACGATCGAGACGATTGGATCGATCATCGATGAGATCTGCGAGCTGACCGAAGAGCTGGGCTGCTGATCCTGTCCGCATTGTAACTCTCTATCAAACAGTAAAAACGGATTGTTCCGTCAGTTTTTGTTACTGACGAAGCAATCCGTTTTTTTCATATCTTTTTTCACGCATTCCAGCACTTTTTCAGAATCGCAGCTGCCTCTGCAATCTCCTCCTCAGAAAGCCCGGCGTACCCAAGCAGCACTGTGCCGCCCTGTGCGGGATCTGCGGCAGCGCCGATGCAGTACCGTTCCAGCCCGTACACGCGCACGCCATCCTCTTTTGCCCGCTGCACCGCCTCCGCTTCGGAGAGTCCTCTCGGCAGGTGGACCAGCACATGGACGCCCGCATTCTCGCCGGACACCGTGTACTCCCGCCCAAACTCCTTCAGAAGCCGGATCAGCAGGTCGTGTTTCCCTTTATACTGTGCACGCATCCGGTTCAGATGGCGCTCGAACGCGCCGCTCCGCATAAACCCTTCCAGAATCTTCTGGTCCGTCTTCGAAACTGTCGCGGAAAAGCATCTTCCGTTCTCCTCGTAGGCAGGCAGCAGCGTCTCCGGCAGCACCATGTAGCTGATGCGGATGGACGGCGCAATCGCCCGCGAAAACGTTCCAAGATAGATCACTTTTCCCTCTGTGTCATTGCCCTGCAGTGCCGGGATCGGGCGGCCCTTGTAGCGGAATTCACTGTCGTAATCATCCTCAATCAGATACCGCCCATTTTCCCTCGATGCCCACACAAGGAGCTGCATCCGCCGCTTCATCGGCATGACCATGCCCATCGGGAACTGGTGCGACGGCATGATGTACGCCAGATCCGCCCCGCTTTTTTCCAGCTCCGCCGGCCGCATGCCCGCTTCGTCCATCGAAATCGTACACATCGCATAGCCGAGCTTCGCAAAACAGCGGTAGGCACTGATGTAGGTCGGATTTTCCATCGCCACTTTATGGCCACGCCCTAAGATCACCGAAAGCAGCATCAGCAGATAATCATTTCCCGCTCCGACGATGATCTGCTCCGTGCGGCAGTTCACGCCGCGTGCGTGGTGCAGATAGTCGCGGATTGCCTCCCGAAGACCGTGCTCGCCCTTCGCATCCCCGAGCTGGAACAGGCTGTCATCTGCGTCCAGCAGGACTTCTTTCGAGATCTTCTTCCAGCTGTTCTGCGGAAATCCGCCCGGCGCCGTACCGGTCACGGCAAAATCGTAGCGGAACGGCATCTGTTCCGCGGTATCATCCTCTTTTGTCTCCTCTTTCTTTTCATCGAGGCGGTACAGCCCCTCAATCTCACAGACAAAGTAGCCTTTGCACGGCACACTCTCCAGATACCCTTCGGATACCAGCTGCTCATACGCCAGATCCACGGTACTCCGGCTCACCGACAGATAGCCCGAAAGCGCCCGCGCCGACGGCAGCCGCTCCCCTGCACGGATCCGTCCGCCGCGGATTTCCTCGCGGATAAAACCGTAGATCTGCTCATAGAGCGGTGTCTTCCGATGCGGATCCAGCGAAATCGTCAATTCATTCATCTTCCCATCTCCCCTGACAAAAAGAACAGCCGCTTGGGATGTCGGTTTCATCCAGGCGGCTGCTCTGTTCCATTTCAAAATTCTTATTTATTTCGCTGCCGGTAGCTTGAAAGAGCTCTTCAGGGATACGATACGGTTGAACACCAGCGCATCCTCTTTGGAATCTTTTGCGTCTACACAGAAGAATCCGTTTCTGACAAACTGGAAGCTGTCATATGCTTTCGCATCTTTTAAAGACGGCTCCAGATAGCACTCTTTTAATACGGTCAGGGAATTCGGATTCAGGTTCATGGAACCATCCTCGTTGTAAACGCCCTTCTCCTCGTCGATCAGGTTTTCGTACAGACGGCACTCTGCTTTGACGGCGGTCTTTGCTGCTACCCAGTGGATTGTTCCTTTTACTTTTCTTCCGTCCGGGGAATTTCCTCCCTTGGACTCCGGATCGTACGTTCCATGGATTACGGTAATATTTCCGTTCTCGTCTTTCTCGCATCCGGTGCAGGTGACGAAGTATGCGTTCATCAGGCGGACTTCATTGCCCGGGAACATACGGAAGTATTTGCGGACCGGCTCCTCCATGAAGTCTTCGCGCTCGATGTACAGTTCTCTTCCGAACGGTACCTGACGGCTGCCAAGCTCCGGATTCTCGAGGTTATTCTGTACTTCCAGCATCTCAATCTGGTCTTCCGGATAGTTGTCGATGACAAGTTTCACCGGATTTAAGACTGCCATGGTACGGGCTTTTTTCAGCTTCAGATCCTCGCGGATGCAGTACTCCAGCATCGCATAGTCAACGGAGCTGTTTGCTTTTGATACACCGCACAGATCTACGAATTTCTTGATGGACTCCGGTGTAAAGCCTCTGCGGCGGAGTGCTGCGATGGATACGAGACGCGGGTCATCCCAGCCGTCTACCACGCCGTCCTCTACCAGCTTTTTGATGTAACGTTTTCCGGTAACCACGTTAGTCAGATACAGCTTTGCAAACTCAATCTGGCGCGGCGGCATCGGATATTCCAGCTCGCGTACAACCCAGTCGTACAGCGGACGGTGGTCCTCAAACTCCAGCGTACAGATAGAATGGGTAATGCCTTCGATGGCGTCCTCGATCGGATGCGCGAAGTCGTACATCGGGTAGATGCACCAGGTATCGCCGGTTCTGTGGTGATGCATATGGGCTACACGGTAGATAACCGGGTCTCTCATGTTGATGTTCGGTGATGCCATATCGATTTTCGCACGGAGTACTTTGCTTCCGTCCTCGAATTCGCCGTTTTTCATGCGCTCGAACAGGTCCAGGTTTTCCTCTACGGAACGATTGCGGTACGGGCTCTCTTTTCCAGGCTCGGTTAAGGTTCCGCGGTACTCACGGATCTCCTCTGCGGACAGATCGCAGACGAATGCTTTTCCTTTTTTGATCAGTTTTACGGCTGCCTCATACATCTGTGGGAAATAATCGGATGCGTAGTACAGATGATCTTTCCAGTCTGCACCAAGCCACTGGATATCGGCTTTGATGGAATCAACAAACTCGGTTTTCTCTTTCGTCGGGTTTGTATCATCGAAACGCATGTGGAACTCTCCGTTGTACTCCTGTGATAAACCGTAGTTTAACAGGATGGATTTTGCATGTCCGATATGAAGATAGCCGTTTGGCTCCGGCGGGAATCGTGTGCAGACATGGTCGTAAACGCCCTCTGCCAGATCTTTGTCAATCGCAAGCTCGATAAAATTTTTGGAAACAACTTCTTTTTCTTCCATAATAAGGTCAGGCCTCCCTCGAATCTTTTCGTTTGGAGCACTGCCCCGAAAAGGGCGCAAAATGCTCTGTGTATTCTATCACTATAACACAAAAGCATTCTCCTGCAAAGCATTTTTTTCGGTACACAAAGCCGCCGGAGCGGACCGGTGCCTATTCTTCTGCCTCGTGTGCGGTCACCTGGCGGTGCTCCACGGAGGTCGAGAACACGATCTGCGTCCGCGTCCGTCCAAAATGCTGCAGCTCGCCGATAAACTGGTCGAGCTCAATGGTACTAACAAAAAGGCCCTCAATGAGCATGGAGTAATCACCGGTAACGCAATTACATTCCACGACATTGTGGACCTTTTCAATATAGGGATAAAATTCTTTTTTCTGAACCGGCTCAACCTCGAGGTTGATGAACGCTTTGATCGGATATCCCAAAAGCGCCGGATTTAATTTGACCTGATATCCTGTAATGTAGCCTTCCTTCTCCAGCCGCTCAATTCTGGCGGAAACTGCCGGGGAGGATAAAAATACGTGTTCCGCGATTTCTTTCAGCGGCATCCTGGCGTTTTCCCGAAGAAGATTCAGGATTTTTGCATCGATGTGATCGAGCTCATGGCGCATCGCATCGTTCTTGCTTTTTTCATGTTTCATACGCTGCTCTCCTGTTTTTTCACTTTTATACTGTTCAGCATATCACGTTCGCCGTTTTTTGTCTACGAAAACGTGTCCTCGCGGAAACTGCTTTCGAAAAATAAGTAAAAGTGCCTCTTTCCCTTGGTATTTAAAATCAAATGCAAAAATAAATAAAATTCCACAGTTCTTCGGCGGCGGTATTTACAAATTTCTGCCCTGGTGTTATTCTTCCGGTATCGAAAGGCAAAGCAAGAATTGTTTCAGACAATATACACAACTCAATGCGTGCAGAAAGAAGGAGATTATTATGAAAACAAGAATTGAAGCAGATTCCATTGGTTCCCTTGAAGTCCCCTCCGACGCCTACTACGGGGTACAGTCCCTGCGGGCAAAACGGAATTTCCCCATCACGGGAACGCCGATCCACCCGGTCATGATCCAGAATCTGGCGAAAATTAAAAAGGCAGCTGCCATCTCCAACCGCGAAGCACAGAGACTGCCGGAGGAAAAAGCGGCTGCCATTATCTATGCCTGTGATGAAATCATTGCCGGCAAATTAAAAGACCAGTTCATCGTTGACGGCATCCAGGGCGGCGCCGGAACGAGTGCTAATATGAACGCAAACGAAGTCATCGCAAACCGCGCCATCGAAATCCTGGGCGGCGCCAAGGGTGATTATACCATTGTCCACCCGAATGACCACGTCAACATGGCACAGTCCACAAACGACGTTATCCCAAGTGCAGGAAAACTGACCGTGCTCGATCTGCTCCCGGATCTTCTGCATGCGCTCGAGTCACTCCACGCAGCACTGCTCGATAAGTCCCAGGAATTTGACCACATTTTAAAGATGGGAAGAACCCAGCTTGAGGACGCTGTTCCGATGCGTCTCGGCCAGAGCTTCCACGCTTACGCAACGATGATCGAGCGTGATATCCGCCGGATCGAACGCGCCAGAAAAGAGCTGTTCACCCTGAACCTCGGCGGAACAGCCATCGGTACGACGATCAATGCTTCCGATTACTATCTCCACCACATCGTGCCGACCCTCGCTGCTGTGACAGGCTATCCGCTGATGCAGGCGGACGATCTGTTTGACGCGACGGAGAACCTCGACGGATTTGTGACGATCTCCAACACGTTAAAGACCTGCGCCGTCAACCTCTCCAAGATGTGCAACGACCTGCGCCTGCTGTCCAGCGGACCGCGAACCGGATTCGGCGAGATCAACCTGCCGCCGATGCAGAACGGATCCTCGATTATGCCGGGCAAGATCAACCCGGTGATCCCGGAGGTTGTGACACAGGTTGCCTTCCATGTCATCGGAAACGACACCACAATCACGATGGCGGCTGAGGCTGGCCAGATGGAGTTGAACGCGTTTGAGCCGGTTGTCTTCTACTCCCTGTTCTCTTCCATCACCTCGATGACAGGCGCTGTGAATACGCTTGTGAAGAACTGTATTCTCGGCATTACCGCAAATGAGAAACGGTGCGAGGATCTCGTTTCGAAGAGTGTCGGCATCACAACGGCGCTCTGCCCGTATATCGGATACCAGAAAGCGGCCTCGATTGCAAAGAAATCGCTGAAGACGGGCGAGAGTGTTACTTCTCTGGTTCTGAAAGACGAACTGCTGACACAGAAACAGCTCGACGACATTCTCGATCCGTACGCTCTGACCGGACCGGAACTGCCGGCAGAAGACGATCTGGCTGGCTGAATGTAACTGCTGCTTTCTTTCATAATTTCTTAACGATACGCAAAAAGGCTTCCCGGATTTCCTTGCTGTCCGGGAAGCCTTTTTCTGTCGTTTTCTTTTGTATCAAACTCTGTTTAAATTCTCGCTACGCCGCTCTTTCTTGCTGCCTCTGCAACGGCTGCTGCCACCGCATCTTTGACACGCGGATCAAAGGCTGCCGGGAGGATGTAGTCTGCGTTCAGCTCTTCATCGCTTACCAGGCCTGCGATTGCGTAAGCTGCTGCGACCTTCATTTCATCGTTGATATCAGATGCTCTCACATCGAGCGCTCCGCGGAAGATGCCCGGGAAGCAGAGTACGTTGTTGACCTGGTTCGGGTAATCGCTTCTTCCTGTGCTGACAACGGCTGCTCCTGCTGCTTTCGCCTCGTCCGGGAAAATCTCCGGCGTCGGATTTGCGCAGGCAAAGATGATCGGATCTTTTGCCATCGTACGTACCATATCGGGAGTGAGCGTACCCGGCGCAGAAACGCCAATAAAAATATCGGCTCCTTTGATTACCTCTGCAAGCGTGCCCTTCTCATGGTTGTAGTTTGTGATCTTCGCCATCTCCTCTTTGATCGGGTTGAGGCCGTCGCGTCCCTCGTAAATCGCACCTTTGCGGTCTGTCATGATGACGTTTTTGAGACCCATCGAAATCAGCAGGCGGATAATGGCGATTCCGGCTGCACCGGCTCCTGAGGTAACAATTTTGACTTCATCCAGTTTCTTTCCAACCAGTTTCAGCGCATTGATGACACCGGCCAGTGTGATCACGGCTGTTCCATGCTGATCATCGTGGAAAATCGGAATATCACAGCATTCCTTTAATTTCTTCTCGATCTCAAAACATCTCGGTGCGGAGATGTCCTCCAGGTTGACACCGCCGAAGCTTCCTGCGAGAAGACGCACGGTATTGACAATATCATCCACATCCTTGCTGCGCACGCAGAGCGGGATTGCATCGACACCACCGAATTCTTTAAACAGCACGCATTTTCCTTCCATGACCGGCATGCCGGCCTCCGGGCCGATATCTCCAAGTCCGAGAACTGCGGTTCCATCTGTAACAACAGCTACCGTGTTCCATCTTCTGGTCAGCTCGTAGCTCTTGTTGACATCTTTCTGAATTTCCAGGCACGGCGCCGCCACACCCGGTGTATAGGCAAGACTCAAGGCATCTTTTGTATCTACGGCCGCCCGGGAAGTGACCTCAAGCTTTCCGCGTAATTCATAGTGCATTTTTAATGATTCTTTTGCGTAATCCATCGCTTTTTTCCTCCATTTCATGTGTGACTGCGTCTCATTAATAATAGGAAGAGAGATTCACGCGTCACACGGGATGTCTGTTCGCTGCACCCCTATTATAACAAGCGTTCTCTAAATTTCAACCGGTGTTTTGATTAATGAAAAAATTTCTACTTTTCCGCCAAAAACGGCTGCTTCATTTGCGAAATTTTATCAAAAATACTCTTTTTCTTTCTCTCAGCCGCAGTCCGATCCTGCCCGGAGGGCTTTTTTTGCTTTACAGTAAAATTCAACAAAGTTTTTTATAAAGCAAAAAATCTGCCCGCCTCCCATCCTTTTCAGACTGGAAAACAGACAGATTTTTTTCTTTACTCCGCCACAATATTCTGCAGCCAGACTCCTTTCTTGACAAGGACAAATCCAATCACGCACTTGATCAGGTCAACCGACATAACCATAAAGTAGATTGCGTAGATCGAAAATCCGGTAAAACGGCTCAGGCAGAAAGCCACCGGCACACTGACAACCCAGATGAAGACGCTGTCGAACAGGAACGTGATGATCGTTTTTCCACCGGAGCGCAGGGTAAAGTAGCTTGCATGCAGGAATGCATTGACTGGCATGAACATGGCCACTTCCACGATGAAGATTGCCGCCATGTGGCGTACTTCGTCCGTCGTGTTGTAGAGGCGTGGGAAGAGCGGAGCCACGAGCGCCATCAGCGCGCCGATCACAATGCAGAGTAATACGGAAAACGTGATCAGCTTCGTATCGGTATCCTTTGCCTCTTCCATCCTTCCGGCTCCGAGGAGCTGTCCGACGATGATGGCAACGGAATCGCCGAGTGCGATGAAAACGACGTTGAACAGGTTCGAGATCGTGTTGGAGATATTCATCGCGGCTACGACATTCAGTCCACGCACGGAGTAACACTGCATCAGGATCGCAACGCCGCCTGCCCAGAACGTTTCGTTCAGCATCAGCGGTGTTCCTTTGATGAGGATCTGTTTCGTCAAAGCCGCCGGAACACGGATCGTGCGGTACAGATGCTTCGTAAAACGATATTTTTCTTTGTTTCCGTGCGTGCGGATCAGCACGATCGCCATCTCCACGTAACGGGACAGCACCGTTGCGACTGCCGCGCCGACAACGCCGAGCTGCGGTGCACCGAATTTTCCGTAGATTAAAATGTAGTTAAAAACCAGATTAACGAAGACAGCGGTAATACCGGCCTTCATCGGAAGCATTGTCTCGCCGCATTCGCGCAGCGTGCTGGCATAAAGCTGCACAAACAGGAACGGCGGAAGTCCTACCAGCATGACCTTCATATAAGAAATGCCATAGGCTAATGTCGCATTCATGTCCTGGCTTCCCTGATCTCCTGTCAGGTAGAGACGAATCAGAGGCTCGTGCGCACCAAGGAAAATAGTGATTGCCGCTGCCGTCAGGATCACGCCGATCCAGAGCTTGAAGCGGAAGGTGTTTCGCACACCCTCGTCGTTGCCCTGTCCGAAATACTGCGCAGTGAAGATTCCTGCGCCAGACACGCCTCCAAAGATACAGAGGTTATAGATAAAAAGAAGCTGATTGACGATCGCAACACCGGACATCTGCTCGGTGCCGACCTGTCCTACCATGATGTTGTCGAGAAGGCTGACAAAGTTGGTGATACCGTTCTGAATCATAATCGGCATCGCAACGCCAAGCACCATCAGGTAAAACCGTTTGTCCCCAATAAATTTTCTGTGTTTCTGCATGGTTTCCCCCTTTTCTTGTTGTATAAAATAAATGACATAAATCGGAGCCCTTCTGGATTTCTCCAGGCAGGCCCCGAACAGTAATGCTTATTATACACGATTCATGTTTAGAAAGAAAGATCCTTTTTATCTTTTTTCTGGCTTTTTTTGACATAAATCGCCGCAGTTCCAATTGCTTCAACAGGATTTTATTTTGTTTTTCCCATCATCTTCTCAAATTTTCCCGGAACTTTCACATAAACCTGGTATTTCTCCTTGTCAATGCTGCAAAGCGGCACAAAGGAAATGCCATCAACCGAAAAGTGCAGACCGTCTTTCTTTTCCACCTGCGCATCCAGTGTTTCTTCCGTTAATGGCAGGTGCAGGAAATCTTTTTCTTCCGTCAGCGCTGCCAGTACGTAAGGGCCATACAGCAGTGCTACCGTATCACGCACATCCGGTGTCTTCTCCAGTCCTCCTTCTTGACCTTGATTTCATCCGCCCGGATCACATCGCGCCTTGTCTTTTCGGACGTCAGCAGCTCGATAAGATCCTGTTCCTGTGGACTTTGTCAAATCAATTTCTCAAGTAATGACAGGATCACCTTCAGCACACCGGC
This sequence comes from Blautia sp. AF26-2, assembly GCF_003460955.1. Lineage (NCBI taxonomy): Bacteria > Bacillati > Bacillota > Clostridia > Lachnospirales > Lachnospiraceae > Blautia > Blautia sp. AF26-2. The sequence continues at coordinate 70,730 of NZ_QTWD01000015.1, forward strand.
CAGTACCATCACAAAGATGGGATTCTTTTTGCCTTTCCGTAATAGAACAAGGCAGATGATAAAAATCGCGACAAGACTCCAGTTCGTCTGGGCCAGCCGGATGACCGTTCCGCCTTCGCTGCCCCAGAACGCCGTGACCAGGATCGAGATTCCTGCCGAACCAATCATGGCCACAACCGCCGGGCGGAGGGAATGAAGGATGCCCTGGAGCATTGCCATTTCGCGATATTTCAGATAGAGCTTTGCCAGCAGCGTAACGAGAATGCACGACGGCAGAATGCATCCGAAGGTTGCTGCGAGTGCACCTGGAATGCCGGCGATTTTACTTCCGACAAAAGTGGCCGAATTGACTGCGATCGGGCCTGGTGTCATCTGGGAAAGAGTGATGAGATCGGTAAACTCCGACATCGAAAGCCAGCCATGCCCCTGCACTACCTGTCCCTGGATCAGCGGCATTGCGGCATAGCCTCCGCCGAAGCTGAACAGGCCGATCTGGAAAAAGCTTAAAAACAGCTGAAAATAAATCATTTCCCATTCCTCCGTTTCGCCAGAATCGTCCGCACCGCACCGATGGCACCGCAGACCAGTACAATGTAAATCACGTTGACCTTGAAAAAGCAGGCTGCAGCAAATGCACAGACAAGAATCACCAAGGAAAATGGATCCTTTTCTTTTACAACACCAGTCCCCATCTCATACGTCACAGATGCAATCACTGCTCCGACACCTGCCTGCATCCCTTCCAGCATCTGACTCACAAAAAAATTATCCCGAAACGCCTGGTAGCAGACCGAAATCACAGAGATAACCAGAAACGGCGGAATAATCGTTCCAATAATGGAAACCAGCACACCGATCAGCCCCGCCAGCTTATACCCGACGACAATCGCTCCGTTTACCGCAATCGGCCCCGGCGACGACTGTGCAATCGCTACCAGGTCCAGCATCTCATTTTCCTCAATCCAGTGGTACTCATCCACGAACTTTTTCTTCATCAGCGTCACAATCACATACCCGCCTCCGAACGTAAACGCGCTCAGATACAGCGTGGAAAGGAACAGCTTCTGCAGTACCTTACGTTTTGACTCCATTCTTTTCACCTCGTTTTTTCCGATCTGTCTCCCGTTGTTTTTATATAATGAAAAAATCCCGGTTTCCCGGGATCTTTCTTAAGTAAGCTGATGACGGGAATCGAACCCGTGACCTCCGCCTTACCAAGGCGACGCTCTACCGACTGAGCCACATCAGCATTCGCAAGTTGTTTTGTTTTTTTGTTAGCTCCTTGCTACATTTGGTATTCTATCAAAACTATAGTGAATTGTCAACAGTTTTTTCTACAAATTTGAAAATTTTTATTTGTTCACAGATTTTCCTGCGCTTTTGACAATTCACCGTAATTTTTTCGGTCGTTTTTCCATCTCACGAACAGACCTCCCGCACTTTACTGCGGATTCTCTGCAGTGCATTGTCGATTGCCTTCGGCTGCTTTCCAAGTTTTTCTGCAATCTGCGTATAATCGTACCCTTTCAGATACAATTCCAGCACCTGGTACTCAAATTTGCTGAGCCGTTCTTTGATCCGCTCATGCATGCCGATTACGTTTTCCCGGCTGATCATGATCTCCTCCGGTGTCTCCTCGTCCACCAGGCGCAGCTCCTGCTCGGAAACCGGTTCACTTAACGAGACGAAGCTGTTCAGCGGCTGATGCTTCTGGCGCTGGGACGATGCCACTGCCGAATACATCTGACGGTCGATGCACAGGCCGGCGAAGGTGGCAAACGATGCCTCCTTCCCCGGTTTGTAGTCACGCACTGCCTTAAAAAGTCCGAGCATGCCCTCCTGGATCAGATCCTCGTGATCTCCGCCCACCAGGTACAGCGCCCTCGCCCTGGTCCGCACCAGCGATTTGTATTTGTCGATCAGATAATCGGTAATCTCGCGTTCTCCTGCCCGCAGACGCGCAATCAGCTCCTCATCCGTACAGGTATCGTAATCTTTCACCATCATATCTCTTGTATCCTTCATCTTTCTTCCGCCGGAGCGTAATGTGATTTTCCGCAATTTCTAGCAGCTTCTCTGTCTTACAATCTCATAAGCGAGCACGCCGGCTGCCACGGAAGCGTTCAGAGAGTCGATATCGCCTTTCATCGGAATTGTGGCTGTGAAGTCGCAGTTTTCTCTCACCAGACGGCTGACACCCTCTCCCTCATTTCCGATTACAAGGCCGATCGGTCCTTTGAGGTCGAGATCATACATTCTCTGTCCGTTCATGTCCGCGCATACAAACCAGATGCCCTTTTCCTTCAGCATTTCCATGGTCTGCACCAGATTCGTCACCTTTGCCACCGGTGTGTAATTTAATGCACCTGCCGACGTTTTGGCAACGGTTGCTGTCAGGCCGACTGCGCGGTGCTTCGGCACGATGACACCATGTGCGCCTGCCAGGTTTGCGGTACGGATGATCGCACCGAGGTTATGCGGATCCTCAATGCCGTCCAGCAGAAGGATAAATGGAGGCTCCCCTTTCTCCTCTGCGCGCGCGAGGATGTCCTCAACGGTTGCATAACTGTAGGAAGCCACCTGTGCAATGACACCCTGATGCTTTCCGGTGGTGGACAGCTCGTCAAGACGTTCTTTTTCTACATAATTGATGATGGTATCGTGTTTTTTCGCCTCACGGATGATCGTGCGGATCGGGCCGTCCTGGCTGCTTGCAAGGACGAACAGCTTGTCCACGGTCTTGCCGGAGCGGAACGCCTCGATGACAGCGTTTCTTCCCTCTACCATGCCGCCTGTAAACTCCTCATCCGCCTGCTGTACTTCCTGTTTTCTGTCTCTGTCACGGTAATCTCGTTTCCCCTTAAAGTCACGTTTTTTTCCGTCTCTTCTCTCAAAGTTTCTCTTGTCGTTTCTGTTGTTTTCTCTCATATCATTCCTGTTCCGCGGTCCCAAAAGCAGTGGGAACTTTTGCTTTTTCAAAAACCCCACTGCCCTGCCGCTTCTTTTTTATTTTCTGAATCTTATCTGCTCTCACACTTCGCCAAGTCCTGCCCGGATCAGGTCGATCATCCGCTTGTAATCCCCTTTCAGGTACAGATACCCCATCACGGCCTCAAACCCGGTTGCCCGGCGGTAGTCGATCGTGGACGCATTTTTTGCCTTGGTATAGGATTTCGCATTTCTGCCTCTTTTATAAATCTGTTTTTCCTCTTCGGTAAACAGCGGCTCCAGAATTTCAATCATCGCCGACTGTTTCTCCGCCTTTACAAGCCCTGCTGCATGGCGGTGCAGCTTGTTGACCTGCATATTTGCTTTCCGCACCAGAATCGTGCGGATGACGATCTCATACGCAGCATCCCCGATGTAGGCCAGCGTAAGCGGCGAATACATGCGGATGTCATGCTGTTCCAGTCCGAATACCTCCGAAAGATAATCCTTCTCCCCGAAAACCGCCTCTGGAAAAAGCTCCTCGTTTTCTGTCTCTTTGCCCACTTCCGTCACTTCTGTTCTGTCCTTTCTTTTTTCCTCATCTGACGCAGCTCGCCCTCCAGCTCGAGCACACGGTTCGTAAGCTCCGTATTCTCCTGCTGCAGTACTTTGATATCCTCGAAAATCGGGTCCGGCAGATGAATGTGATCCATGCTTTTTCTCGGAATCCGCACATCATTCTGCTTCACAATGTGCCCCGGCACGCCGACGACGGTACAGTTCGGCGGAACCTCCTCGATCACAACCGATCCGGCTCCGATTTTGGAGTTTTCCCCGATCGTAAACGATCCGATGATCTTCGCACCGGCGCTGACCATAACATTGTCCTTCAGCGTCGGATGACGTTTCCCGGTCTCCTTACCATTACCGCCAAGCGTCACGCCCTGATACAGCGTCACGTTGTCTCCGATGACGGTCGTCTCTCCGATGATAACGCCTGCTCCATGGTCGATAAACAGTCCCTTTCCGATCGTCGCACCCGGATGGATTTCGATACCGGTTTTTCTCGCTGCCCGCTGTGAAATCCATCTGGCCAGAAAGTAATGGCCTTTCAGATATAGCTTGTGCGCCCGTCTGTACTTCAGCATAACACGAAATGAAGGATACAGCAAGACTTCCATGGGAGAATGTATCGCCGGATCCCGCTCCTGAATCACCTGAAATTCCTCTTTAAAATACGCGAAAAAACTCATCTTTCCTCTCCTTGCCTCCTGCTGGGACTTTTCCGGATTTTTATTTCTTACCATCATTCTGCATAACAGTAATATTCAAAAACGGAGCTGTTTCATCTCCGATAAAGACGAAATAGCTCCGTGGTTCCACTTTACTTTAAGGGCATGCATGCCCTCTTCTTTTCTTCTGCATAACGTGCAGGACCCGTGCCGGACTACCCACTTTTTCCGCTTCACCCGGCCTGCTTCCGGACGCACTTCAAAAATCCTCATTTCAGGCAGCTTCCAGCCCCATTTGTCTGCCATTCTCTGTGAAACAATTCTGATTTTCTACTTTTTCCGTTCCAAGCCTTTTTCTGTTTCCGTTTGTTCTAGTTTATGCAAATTTTTCTCGTTTGTCAAGCAAATTTCCGCCGGATCCACTTGCTGATTTCGACCGCCGGAATGACAAGCAGTCCAAGGCCGATCGCCACATCATATTCCAACGCGCTGATCCGCTCAAAACCGAACGCACTCGACAGTACCGGGATGTAAATGACGGCGGATGTGAGGACAAATGAGAGTGCCATCGCGCCCCACAGATACTTGTTCTGATGCTTCATATGGAAAATAGAACCTTTCCGTGATCTCATATTGAAGGAATGGAAAATTTCCACCATGGAGAGTGTCAGAAACGCCATTGACATGCCGTCCGGGCTGTTGACGATTTCCCAGCGGCCGGCTTCCAGATAATGGCCGATGAAGTAGGACGCCAGCGTCAGCACCGTAATCACGATGCCCTGAAACGCAACATCAAAGCCGAGGCCGTCCGCAAAAATACCGTCATCCGCATTTCTCGGCGGGCGTTTCATGATGTCTGCCTCACCGTCCTCCATACCGAGCGCCAGCGCCGGGAAGCAGTCCGTAATCAGGTTGATCCAGAGCAGATGCACCGGATTTAAAATCGTAAAGCCCATCAGCGTCGCGCAGAAAATCGACAGCACCTCGGCAAGGTTCGATGCCAGAAGGAACTGAATTGCCTTACGGATATTATCGTAGATTCGTCTTCCTTCCTCAACCGCCGCGATGATCGTCGCAAAGTTGTCGTCCGCGAGCACCATATCTGCCACGTTTTTCGTCACATCCGTTCCCGTGATGCCCATTCCGATGCCAATATCCGCACGCTTGATCGACGGCGCATCGTTGACTCCGTCTCCTGTCATCGCGGTGATTCTGCCTTTCCGCTTCCACGCATCGACGATCCGCACTTTATGCTCCGGCTGGACGCGTGCGTAAACAGCATATTCCTCGATTCTCCGGTCAAGCTCCTCATCGCTTAACTGGTCAATCTCGGCTCCCGTTACCGCTTTCCAGCCCGCCTCCAGAATACCCAGCTCTTTTGCAATAGCAACCGCTGTGTCTTTGTGGTCACCCGTAATCATCACCGGACGGATGCCTGCCCCGCGGCATTCCCGGATCGCATCGACTACTTCCGGCCGCACCGGATCAATCATACCGCAAAGTCCTAAAAAGCAGAGATCCTGCTCCAGAAAGTCCGGCTCCTGGGAGGACGGCATCTGGTTCCACGCTCTTCCTGCTGCCGCCAGCACGCGGAGTGCCTGGTCTGCCATCGCCTTGTTCTGCGACAGGATTTCCTGCCGGAATGCTTCTGTCATCGGCTGTTTTCTGCCGTCACGCCAAACGGAGGTGCACCGCTTCAGAATCTCATCCGGTGCGCCTTTTGTGCAGGAAAAATACGTTCCGTCGTTTGCGCGGTGGATCGTTGTCATGCGTTTCCGCATCGAATCAAACGGCGCTTCCCCGACACGCGGATACTGGACGGACAGGCTCTTCTTCGGGCATCCCTCTTTCTGCGCATCGTTGACCAACGCACATTCCGTCGGTTCTCCGACTGCCTCGCCGTTTTCGTCCGGCTCCGCATCGGAGCAGAGTGCCATGACGGATACGAGACGTTTTATATCGCTTCCCTCATGTTTTACCACGGTCATCTTATTCTGGGTCAGCGTTCCTGTCTTATCCGAGCAGATCACCTGTGTACAGCCGAGCGTCTCGACGGCCGTCAGTTTCCGGATCACCGCATTCCGCTTTGACATTTTGGTCACACCGATGGAAAGCACGATTGTGACAACTGCTGCAAGTCCTTCCGGAATTGCCGCTACGGCAAGGCTGACGGCTACCATAAAGGTATTTAAGATGTTCTGCGGCGTCACGCCCTCTTTTAAAATGCCGACAACGAAAATCACGGCACAGATGGCGAGCACCATCACGCTTAAGATTTTGCTGAGCTGGTTCAGCCGCTTCTGCAGCGGTGTGCTCTCATCCGCCGACTGCGTCAGAACATGGGCGATTTTTCCCATCTCGGTTTTCATACCCGTTCCGGTGATAACAGCGCGGCCGCGGCCATAGACAACGGTGCTTCCCATATAGACCATGTTTTTCCGGTCCCCGAGCGGAACCTCGCTGGCTGCGCCGGCGTTCAGAACATCCGCTGTTTTATTGACCGGGACAGATTCTCCGGTCAGCGCTGCTTCCTCGATTTTCATGCTGGCACTCTCTAAAATACGGCCATCCGCCGGAACAGCATCGCCCGCTTCGAGAATTACAATATCACCGGGTACGAGCTCCTCGCTCTTTTTCACTTCCATTTTCCCGCCGCGCATCACCTTCGACGTGGCTGCCGCGATCTCCTGCAGAGCTTCAATCGCTTTCTCTGCCTTGCTCTCCTGCAGAACACCGAGCACCGCATTAATGATGACAACGGCGAGAATAATGACCACATCAGCGTACGATTCGCCTTCATACGCCGATGTGATGCCGGAAATCAGCGCTGCGGCGAGCAGGATCAGGATCATCGGGTCTTTCAGTTCTTCGAAAAACCGCTGCAGATTGCTCTTCTTTTTTCCCGCCGCCAGCCGGTTCGGTCCGTGTTCGGAAAGCCGCCGCGCAGCTTCCGCCTCGGAAAGTCCCTGCTCCGTTGTCTGTAACTCATCAAGAATCTTCGAACTTTTTTCCAGATACTCTTTCATTTCCATCCGTCCTTTCTTCTGAAAACGCTTTTTGCGTTCCTGTGATAAGTTCCCACTGGTACACCGGTCTCTTTCTATATAGAAAAAGACCTATCCGCACCATATTTGTTGATACAGATAAGTCTTGTCATTTCATACAAAGCCAGAAGAAATGCTTTTTCTTCGGTTGTTGGCCTTATAGCGTCACGTATGCCGCCGACTACTCCCTTATTCTTCTTCCAGTCTACCACATCTTCCGGCCTTGTGCAATCGCATTTCTCTTTTATTCTTCTGCGTTCTTTGCGCATCCCGGGCAGCCGCTGCATCCGCCTGCGATCCGGTCGTCCGGCATCAGGTCGAGTGCCTTGGAAATGCAGCAGATCGCCTGTGCGGAAATTCCCTCTTTCTTTCCGGTAAAGCCAAGTCCTTCCTCGGTCGTTGCCTTGATATTGACCTGATCCTCTTCGAGATGAAGCGCCTCCGCCACATTTTTCACCATCGTGTCGATGTATGGCAGGAGCTTCGGCTTCTGTGCAATAACGGTTGCATCGATATTTTCAATCAGATACATCCGCTCCTCGAGCATCTCACCCACTTTTTTCAGCAGTTCGATGCTGTCTGCGCCCTCATACGCCGGATCATTGTCCGGAAAATGGCGTCCGATGTCCCGCAGTGCTGCAGCGCCGAGAAGCGCATCCATAATGGCATGGACCAGCACATCCGCATCGGAATGTCCCAGAAGGCCATATTCATACGGGATTTCCACACCGCCCAGAATCAGTTTCCGGTTTTCCACCAGTTTATGCACATCGTAACCCATTCCTACTCGCATTGTTCGTTCCTCCGCTTCGTTACTTTCTAGTTAAATCCATACAGTTTCTGCGCTACCTTGTAGGCATAGACTGCAATTTTCTGTCCCGGTTTTGATTTGCTGCTCATAACAGTTCCGAAAATGCCGTGGCGGATGCGGAAGTAATCGGCTGCATCCTCCTGTTTCAGGTATCTCCACAGATCGTTCTTTTTCTCGAGATTTTCTTCCGTTCCAGAGCGCATCATCATCACGGAAGAAACCGTCATAATAATGGTCAGATAGCTGATCATATATTTCCGCAGGTGCTTCGACAGCCCTTTCCGTTCACCAAGGTAATCGATCATCAGCTTGTTGACACGGATCTGCTGGTCAATTCTGCCGATCATGACTTTCTCGTTAACCGACTGGTCGGCTCTTCCGATAAAGTAGCGGTAGAAATTGACATCGAGATAATACATCGTTTTGACGTACGGAAGCGGAATAAACGCAACCAGATTATCCACATAGAAGGTGTGCTCCGGCAGCTTCATGCCGCACTCTCTTAAAAGAGAAGTCCGGTAAATCAGCGAATGCATCAGCAGATAATGTGTTTTGCCGAGAGCTTTCGCCTCATCCCATCCGAAAAAGCGGCCTTCCGGCAGCGATTTCGCATAGCGCATCACACGTTTTCTCTTGGCGCCCTCTTTTTCATACACATAGTTACTGATCAGAAGGTCGAGTGTTTTCGGTCCGCGTACGACTTCTGCCAGAACATTTAAAATCTTCTGGTATGCCTCTGGGTTTACCCAGTCATCACTGTCCACAACCTTAAAGTACAGACCCGTCGCATTTTCCACACCCGTGTTGACTGCTCCGCCGTGGCCCTTGTTTTCCTGATGAATCGCTTTTACAATCGTCGGATATTTTTCCTGATAGCGGTCTGCAATCTCTGTGGTTCCGTCCTTGGAACCATCGTCCACGATCAGAATTTCTACTTCTTCTCCGCCGACCAGCAGCGAATCGATACATTTCTCCATATATGCTTCTGAATTATAGCATGGTACTGCAATTGATAAAATCTTCATCTTTTTTCTCCCTGCTCTTTTTTGCTCTTCTGCCGTTTCAGGCACGTTCCAGATCTGTGTATTTTGCGTATTCCGCAAACGCAGACGGAATGGCATATCTTTCAGCCGCAGTTTTCGCATCCGCAAAAATCAATCCGGCTTTTTCTTCCCCTTCCTGCTCCACATCGTTTCCTGCAATTTTAATGGCGTATCCTGTGATATGCCACTCGACATGGGAAAAAATGTGCTTGTACGGCGGCAATGCCTGAATATGAAGCGGCGTCACGCCGAATTTTTCTGCCTCTTCAAGTGCTTCCTGTTCGGAGAGCACGCCATCGAAGTTCGGGAACTCGTAAAGTCCCGCCAGAAGTCCTTTTTTCGGCCGTTTCCGCACTGCTGTGTGCGCACCGTCCAGAAATAACAGAACAGTTCTGTCTTCGATTCTGCGCGGCCTTGCGCTCTTTTTAAACGGATATTCCGTCCAGGTCTGATGCTGTCCCGCCAGACACTGGTCAAAAAGCGGACAGACTTCACATTTTGGTGCGCCGTTCGGCAGACAGACCATTGCGCCGAGATCCATCATCGCCTGATTGAAGGCTCCCGGATCTTCTGCCGGCATGATTTCGGTCAATTCCGCTTCCACGCGGTTTTTCACGGACTGCTTTAAAATGTCCTCACCGTCCTCCCGGAGGCGTGCCATCACACGAAGCACATTTCCGTCCACCGCCGGCACCGGAATGCAAAACGCGATCGATGCAACGGCTCCCGCTGTGTAATTTCCAATTCCCGGAAGTCCTTTTAAGGCTTCGTAATCTGCCGGAAATACACCGTCATACACTTCCATAATTTTCTGTGCGGCCTTCTGCATATTCCGCACACGGTTATAGTAACCAAGGCCTTCCCATATCTTCAAAAGCTTTTCCTCGGGACAGACCGCAAGTGCTGCGACATTGGGCAGTTCACGCATAAACCGCTCATAAAACGGCTTGACCGCCTCCACCCTCGTCTGCTGGAGCATAATCTCGGAAACCCAGATTTCATACGGGTTCTTTTTTTCTCTCCACGGCAGCACTCTTTTATTTTCGCCATACCATTTCAATAATGGCTTTGTGATTGTGTCCTGCATAGTAATCTCCTGTTAATATATCATTCTTATTTTGCCACATTTTCCTCCAAAATGCAAAATAAACATTGCGCTCTCACGTGTTTTTGATTAAAATTAATAAATACTTTAAAAGAATAACCAAAACCCTTAAGATATGGAGGAAAAACTCTTGATCGACAGTATTATTTTTGATGTGGACGGCACCCTGTGGGACTCCACAGACGTTGTTGCCGACGCATGGAATCAGATTATGGAAAAAGAAACTGATATGACACCAAACCTCACCGGAGCCGTGTTAAAAGGCCTGTTCGGCCGCCTGCTCCCGGATATCGCCGCCGTCATTTTCCACGAATATCCAAAGGAGCGCCAGTTAGAACTGATCGAGGCATGCTGTGCCAAAGAGCATGAGGCACTTCTTGCGACACCGGCTCCTGTTTATCCGGGACTTGTCGATGCACTTTCTATTCTTTCCAGACATTACCCGCTTTATATCGTAAGCAACTGCCAGGCGGGCTATATCGAAGTTTTTCTGGAAGCCACAGGCCTCGGTCACTATTTCAAAGGCCATCTCTGTCCTGGCGATACCGGAAAGGCAAAGGCAGACAACATCCGTACAATCATCGAACAGAACCATCTGCAGCACGCGGTCTATGTCGGCGATACCGACGGCGACTACAAGGCGACACACGAGGCCGGAATCCCGTTTGTCCATGCCGCATACGGTTTTGGTCAGACCGAAAACCCGGACTACACCATCACTTCCCCGATGGATCTTGTCACACTGTTCGTACCGGAAAATTAATTTTTAACAGTTTCTTTCTCATAAAAAATACGCATTCCTGTTTTGATAACGGAATGCGTATTTTTTATGTTCTATTTCTTCTTTTCTCAGCTCTCGCCCTTACCTGGATAATCATCGTCACCCGTATGGTCTCCCTGATCCGGTGCGCTCGGCTCCTGGGTCGGTTCCGGTGTGGACGGGGTCTCGGTCGGTGCTACGGTCGGCTCCGGCGTAGACGGGATCTCGGTCGGTGCTGCGGTCGGTTCCGGCGTAGACGGGGTCGATGGAGTTGATGGGGTTGATGGAGTTGATGGGGTTGATGGAGTTGACGGCGTGTAATCATCGTACGTGTAGGATGGCGTTCTCGTCGGCGTTACTGTCGTGGTATTCGTCGTATCATCGACATTTTCGTCATCTGCTTCCGGTGCCTGTGTCACAGTAAGCGTATCTTCACTTACCTCATAAGCTTCGGAATAATAAACGATAACCGGTGTTCCGTCATCGACATTGTCATATAATGCCTGTGCCACTGCAGTCGGAAGTGCAACAGATCCTGTCGTCGATCCTGCAGTCAGATACAGGTTTCCGCCGAAACTGCTTCTCCAGGAAGCATCGTAGAAACCGATCTCTCCGTTGAACGGAATCCAGGAATCCACATCTCTTTCCCAGGAATAGCTGCCGTCTGCCTGAAGCTCTCCGTGCAGTTTTTTCTGGCTTTCTTTTGCTGCGGTTGTGTAGATACCCGGCTTCGTGTAGCTGCTCTGCTCCATCAGACCGGTTACACAGTCACCGTCGACAACCAGATTTCCATCTTTGTAGAGCCAGATATGCTGACGGCTGGCATCAACCTCAACATACGTCTTGCCGAATCCGTTGTTCTCTGTGGAAGCAGCAAACTCTCTCTGCGCATACTGCGGCTCTCTTGCATCTGCTGCGTGAGCATCTACTTCTTCTGCGATCTTTGCTATCTCCTGCTCCTGATCCACTTTCCATCCGTAGCCTTCCTGGCTGATGGTCACGCCGCCTTCGATACCGGTTGCCGGGAAGGTGTGATCCTTGCCATCGGTATCAATCGCTGCCGCAAGATTTGCCACATATTCTTTTACTCTTTCATTCCACTGGTTTTCATCTTTGGAATAATTTCCATCCGCATCGACCGCCAGCCAGTCTTTCATGGTATTTCCGTCAAGAACCTGTGTTGTTCCATCCGGCATACTGTATGTGATGCTTGCGCGTACCAGTTCATTTAACTGATCCTTCTGTGCATTCAGTGTTTCGTCATCTGCTGTTACCAAGGTTCCGTCGTAAACGCCTGCTTTTTCAAGATCCACTTCGGTATCCGCATTGATCAGCGCGTTTTCGATGCACTGTTTTGCAAGGGTAAGATCCATTCCCTCACCCATAACAGCATCCACAATCTCAAACTCATTGTTCTGGAAGGTAATGTAGGCGCTGGCCGGTGCATTCTCACCGTCTGCGGACTGGAATTCGTCAAATCCATCAATCACCGCATCCAGTTTTTCCTGACTGTACTGCATGGTGACCTGGGAATCTTTCTCTTTTCCGCCATTTCCCAGGAACCAGAGGAAACTGTTCTGTTTCTTTAACACGCTCTCCACGCTGCCGTCTCCGGCGTAGGTGTAGTCGATGTCTTTTCCGCTGACACTCTTCGTATCATTGTCTTTGAATTTTACATTTAAGGTATAGCTTGCAGCCTGCTCTTTGATTTTCGTTTCTGCCTCTTTGGCCGTCATATCCGAGCAGTCTACTCCGTTGATGGTTGTTCCGTTGAAAAAATAATTCTGGTAATGGAACATTTTGCTTCCATAGAAAAAGCCTCCCACAGCAATAACAGCAACGGCTGCAACGGCGATAACCGCACCGCCTTTTCCCTTTTTCTTCTGCGGTTTTGCGCCATGCGGAATGTACTCTTCGTCATCATCCTCATAACCGTCGTAGTCATCATCCTCATCGTCTATTTCCGGCATTGGGATATGGCCTACCGTGTCGCTGACGAGGCGCTCCATTGCGGCTTCCACCTGATCACCAAGCACTTCTTTCTCCGAACCCTTGGTCTCTGTCTTCTCTTCTCCCAGCAGATCATCCTCATCTGCGAATGGATCGTTGATGATCAGATCATCATCCACCATCACTTCTTCCGGTTCCGATTCTGTTTTTGTCTCCGCCGGATCGTCATCAAAATCAACGAGACCTTCCAGTTTTTCGGTTGTCTGGCTTACACGTGAGACTTTCTTCGGTGTCTCAGCCGGCGTCTCTTCGATTTCTTCTTCCTCTTCTGTAAATTCCGGAATCTCGATGTCCTGCGTCACAGGCTCCACTTTGGTCTGCTTCATTTTCTGCTTCATTTTCTGCTTCGCTTCTTCGTCTTTTGCACGCTCAGTTGCCTCAAGGACACTTCGCAGATTACTTAAATTTGCAGTCTCATCCGGGATGTGATCTTCGCTTTTTGTTTCTTTGCTTTCAAATTCAATGGAGTCTTCGATGTCTGCCAGTTCTTCCTGGAATGTTTCACCGCTCTCCTTTTCCGCCAGGTCACGGTCAATCTCTTTTTGCAGGGCAGCCCAAAGTTTACCGTCCTTTAAATCATCATCTTCAAACTTCATATTTTTTGCTCCTCATAGTTCTGTGTCTGCACTTTACTTACTTCTCTTCTTTTTTCCTTGTTTCAACTCACAGTCGGTATTTTCACGGAGTCTGACATGTCGAAAATAGTTCGACTGTGACTTACCTCATGTCAGTGGAGGATACCGATTTCTCTCCGCCCGCCACTACCGTTATGTTTCTTTTAACAATTCATCCCACCACTTTAGAAGCGGGGGACTTCTTGTCTACTGATGTTAAAAATGCCCCTATAGATTTCTTCTTTTGTCCAAGGGCACATACACTGTTAAGTATATCATAAAATTCGACAAAAAAAAGCAAAAAATTTGGTTTTGGCAAATTTCTCACTTTTTTTCGTAAATCACCTGTGGACTTCGTAAAAAAATATCTTCTGCAGCGCTTCTCCGAGGAAAATTCCAAGGGCAATTGCGCCTGCCGCGGTCGCTGTCTCTAAAAGATACGTTCCAACCATGTTTTCCGGTCCCATAACGATCGAGTAGACGATGCGGTACATACCGGCTCCCGGCACCATCGGGAGAATGCCCGGGATCACGAAAAGGATCACCGGCGCTTTGAAATGGCGCGCCATTGCCTGGGAAACCAGAGCGACGGCAACGGCGGCAAGAAAGTTTTTCATCAGAATGCCGTCGTTGAATACTTCCACGATCAGATAGACCGCCCAGCCGATCATACCGACACCGGCCGTGTAGCATTCCAGCTTTTTTGGTGCGTTCAACAGTCTTGAAAATCCCCAGATTGCAACCCAGGCTCCAAGGGATTTCAGGATGATTTCACCTGCTATTCTCATATTTTTGCTTTAACCTCATCTTTTTTTCCGTATCGGTTTTCTCTACCGCACCAGCGGACGGAGCAACAGCATGCCAAGTCCCACGCCGATTGCGATGGCCGCAGCGGTTACAAACGCCTCCAGCATCCGTGCCGCACCGGAAATGTAGTCGCCGTGCAGGGTATCATACACTGCATTCGTGATCGCCACACCCGGTACGAGGGGCATGATGGATGCAATGATAATGACGTTCAGATCCATGGTCCCCGGCAGGTAATAAACACAGAGAATAGATGTGACCGCCAGCAAAAATGACCCGATACAGTTCACAAGAAACGACTGCATCCCGGCTTTTTTTCCTCCGTAAACACCGATTCCTGATATAAAACCTGCAAGTGCAGATGCCAGCACTTCGTAGAACCCAGCTCCGAACATGATTGCAAAGCCTGCGGTCGTCGCCATCATTGCGAGCAGATTTTTTTTAATTTCCGACTTGGCACGATAGATATCCCGCACCCGGTGGAACAGCGCATCCAGGTCGATATTTCCTTCGCAGAAATCGCGGGAAAGCTGATTGACCGCATGGATCCGGTTCAGATCCGTTGCACGGCTCTCTACGCTGCGCATAACAGTCATGGAATCCATCGACGGGTCGTCGAGTGTTACCACAAAGCCGGTCGTCAGCGCCAGTACATCCGCTGTTTTCAGGCCGGACATGCGCAGCATCCGCAGCATGGTATCCTCCACCCGCCACGTCTCCGCCCCGCTCTCCAGCAGGATTTCTCCCGCCATGACCGCGGTGTCCAGCAGCAGTTTATAGTCCATAGTTTTTGTCCTCTCAAATGTAACTCATATTTCACACATGCCAAACGATTGTACCATGAAGCAGTGTTCACTTTCAAGTTAATTCTATGCAAATTTGGCGATATCCGGGCGTTGGGATGTTCCGATGTTCACCCGCGCCATTCACAAATCTTTTCAAAGTTTCTTCAAACTCCATTCACACTTTCCTCACATATGACAACTATACTAAACGTATCAAAACAAAGGGACAACAAATCATCTTCCTCTATCTTTCAACCGTTGTCCCAACCTAATATTCTTTCCAATTTATATAGATTTTTCTTTTTCATAATGCCGGTGTTTCTGCCAGAAGAAATACCGGCCCTCCTTTTTTTATCCCCCAAAAAGAAGTGCCGACATCCCGTCTATGTACTATTCTTCAAATTTTATAACCAATGTCTTGTCCCCGACCGTCTCGGACAGCATTCCGGTAATCAGTGTTTTCGCCTGTTCCTGTGCCATCGTTTCCAGGTCATCCATTTCTTTCGTCTGCTGCTCTACATCCTCCTTCGCACTCGCGATTGCATCCATCGCATCTTCCTTCCGCTCCCAGTTCAGAAGCGCTGCCTTCTCATCGTAATACTGGATGGAATCATTGTCGATGGAAATATCAAAAATCTCCACTGCCGGAAGTGTAACTGTTACTTCTGAATCCGTCACCTCCGTATTCGCCTTCGCGAGATTCACGCCCGCACGTACCTCTGCACGGTATGTCATATTAAACGCCTTCTGCGTCAGAAACGGAATCGACCCGTCCGAGTAATGAATCAGCCCGTTATAAATCATCTTCGCCGACGTCAGCTCCCCCGCCGCCTCCAGCTTACTGTCAATAAACGTCCCCGTAATCTCCGGCTCCCGGTCCCGCCGCAGCGACTGCGTCAGATAAACAACCATTCCAGCAAGGATTACTACGATCAGAAGATAAATGACAGCTTTTACCGTGCCGCGGCTTCCATTTTTTTCTCTGCTCACGTTACACCCACTCCCTTCTCATGTTTCATTTTTCATTATTTTTGAATATGTTCTGTGGCTCTATTGTACCTTATTTACACCATAAAAAACAGTCCTGCTTTACAAAAATATCTTAAAATTCTGTAAATCCTGTTCTGTTAGACTTTTCTTTTAAACAATACGAAAAAAGAGTGAAGATTTTGTATCTTCACTCTTTCCTAATACAGGGGATGAGAGAATCGAACTCCCACCAAAGGTTTTGGAGACCCCTATCATACCATTTGACCAATCCCCTACGCTAGATATACCTTCAAAACCGCATACACTTAACATCTATATATCATACCATACTTTCTTTCCGAACACAACCATTTTCTGCAAAACTT
>NZ_QTWD01000016.1:0-73056 GCF_003460955.1 Blautia sp. AF26-2
GTACAGAACATACGGGAGTTATAAACCGTGTGCTGATCGGTCATGAGTTTTCCGGCATTGGTCAGGAGTCCATTTTTATCAGTCAAACCAAAGGAAACATAATCGGATGGCTCAAAGCGGAGACCGGTCCGTTCCAGATAGGTTGCTTCCAGAAGTGTAAAGCTGTAATCCTTTTTTACCGCGTCTGTTGTTAGGGTATCAAAGGACTGATTGGTTCCCTTTAAGATCAATTCATTTACAATGTAATCCGGGGCAATTACGCTTTCATTTCCAACACGGATATATGCTTCCATCACTCCGTCTGCCTTGTAATAATATGGGGTGCTGCGGCCGGGAGAAACCTCCAGAGCTAATAGATTTTTACCATCTTCCTGTAATGGTTTTAAGATAAACTGAGGTAATGGTGTGATTCGTTCTTTGATTAAGCGGCTGATTGCCTCAGCATCCTTTTGAACATCGGACAAGCCAATAGGTTTCCGGTCATCAGAGATTCCGAAAAACAGAGTTCCGCCGATTCCATTAGAAAAGGAACTGACACTTTTTAACCAGCTTTTGGGTTTTTTTATTTCAAGTGCAACTTTGAAATCACATTCGGTTGCTTCAGCAATTAGCTGTTCTATCATAAAATCCCTCCTTTGAGGTATTGGTAGTTTCTTTATATTATACCCATAAGGAGAGTTTATTTCAACGATAGGCACAAAGAGTTCAGAGAAAATATTTTGAGAGGAGGGCTTTTTATGGCAACTACAAGAATCATGCCGCTTCATGTCGGCAAAGGCCGCACAGAGAGTCGGGCGATCAGTGACATCATCGACTATGTGGCCAATCCAAAGAAAACAGATAACGGCAGGCTCATTACCGGCTATGCGTGTGACAGCCAGACTGCGGATGCGGAGTTCCTTCTGGCAAAGCGGCAGTACATTACCGCTACCGGACGAGTGCGTGGTACAGATGATGTGATTGCCTATCATGTGCGCCAGTCCTTCCGCCCCGGTGAGATTACCCCGGAAGAAGCAAACCGGCTGGGCGTAGGATTTGCAAAGCGTTTTACTAAAGGCAATCATGCCTTTGTAGTCTGCACTCACATAGACAAGTCGCACATTCATAATCACATTATCTGGTCATCGGTCAGCTTAGAATATGACCGGAAATTCCGAAACTTTTGGGGCAGCACCAAGGCGATTCGTCGGCTAAGTGACACCATCTGCATTGAGAATGGACTGTCCATTGTAGAGAATCCGAACCCTCATGGAAAGAGCTATAACAAATGGCTGGGCGATCAGGCAAAGCCCTCTCACCGAGAGCTGCTTCGTGTGACGATTGACAACGCATTATCACAAAGCCCTGCTAATTTTGAGGAACTGCTGAAGCTGCTGAAAGAGTCCGGCTGTGAAGTATCAAAGCGCGGAAAATCGTATCGTCTGAAGCTCCCCGGTTGGGAAAAAGCCGCCCGTATGGACAGCCTGGGCGAAGGATATGGATTAGATGATTTGCAGGCGGTTCTCTCCGGGAAGAAAGCACATACCCCACGAAAGAAAGTGGTCGCACAGGCAGGGCCGCCGAAGGTCAATCTGCTGGTTGACATTCAGGCAAAATTGCAGGCAGGAAAAGGTGCTGGCTATGCTCGTTGGGCCAAGGTTTTTAATCTGAAACAAATGGCACAGACCATGAATTACTTGTCAGAGCATAACCTGCTGGAGTATGCGATTTTAGAAGAAAAGGCTGCGGCTGCCACGGCACATCACAATGAGCTTTCGGCGCAGATCAAGGTGGCTGAAAAGCGCATGGCAGAGATTGCTGTTCTGCGTACTCACATCGTAAATTATGCCAAGACCCGTGAGGTCTATGTGGCATACCGCAAGGCGGGCTACTCTAAGAAATTCCGGGAGGAACATGAGGAAGAAATTCTGCTCCACCAGGCTGCTAAGAATGCCTTTGATGAGATGGGCGTCAAGAAGCTGCCCAAGGTCAAAGAGTTGCAGACAGAGTACGCGAAATTGCTGGAAGAAAAGAAAAAGACTTATGCCGAGTACCGGCGTTCCCGTGAGGAAATGCGGGAGCTTTTGACGGCAAAGGCCAATGTAGATCGAGTGCTGAAAATGGAGGTAGAACAGGGTGTTGAAAAAGATCAATCAATTATAATGGGTTAGTTTTTAATAATTCCTTTATCATCAAAGCATTAAACTGTATTCTAACGATATGCTCGAAAGAAGGTGTGTTCATAGTCTCCCCCTTTCCGCATATGCTGAAATATATAAACGGAAATACCGTCTATACCTTTGGAAAATACGAAAAGAAGGTCAAGAAAAAAGTCCGCACAAAATAATTTGTTTGTACGAACTTTTAATATTGTAAATATTTAGTTGTTGATAAAATATTGTTAGGTTTTTGTTGCTCGTATGGAATTATGTTTAAGACTTTCCATAGTACAAGCCCTCCTCACAGCACTTTCTCGTATTACACCTTTTCTATTTATTTTAAGAGCAATTGAATAATAGTTACGAATGCCCAAACAAAAAATAGAACACCGTCCAACTTAGCAACCAAATTCAAGACTTTATTTTCTATTTTTTCTACTCCGCATATAGCATTAAAATTTATCAGAGAAAATGCTAAAATCAATAAAGAGTAGTTTGATAAATTGTTACTATCCCCATTATAAAGGGCAAAAGCATATCCAGCCCAAAGAGGAAGTAAAGCAACTAAAGTAAAGCCTTTTAAAAACTTCATGTCTTTTCTTTCACTTGAAAAATAATTTCCTTTTAAATTTTCTGTTAAATGTTTGTCTGCCATAATAGCAACTCCTTTCAAGATTGTTGGAAGTTATCTCCCTCTTTTATTATAATTTTTTTCAATCTAATTGTAAAGTATTTCTTACTATTTGTATTAAAAAATCGTGCCTGTTTTTTTACAAGGAAAACAAGCACGAAAAATATCCATCATTCAATCTTCTTATATATCAAGATTGCAACAACTTGTATCGTTAATACAATATTATATATCCATTGTACACCGTTAGCCATACTATAAAAATCCATAGGTGTTCGCATAGAAAGTTTCGCAAAAACATTGACAAGGATAATAAATACAATCGTAGAGATAATACTTGCTTTGCCGATAATTGCCCGTCCTCTTTCATCTCGTGATGTTTTCAAAAAGAATAGTACAATTACAGCAATAGTAATAGGAACGCAGTAATATGTTCCTATTATAAGTATTGTTTTATTATTGATAATCGACTCAAACAATTCTATCATTTTTGTGCCTCCTCAAAGTCAAATAAATCTTCAATCGCTACATCAAATACTTTCGCAATGCTATATGCCAACAACATGGACGGATTATATCGGTTTCTTTCAAGCTGTATAATTGTTTGCCGAGATACTCCAACAAGGTCAGCGAGTTCCTGTTGGCTCATTCGTTTTGTAGCTCTATAAATATGTATCTTGCTGTCAAAAGAATACTTTTGCTTTGCCATTTAGCCACCGCCTTATTTTAAATTCATCTTATTATAACATATTCCTTACTTTTTGTGCGGAATTATTGTGATACCAGTGTTGGTATTATCTGATTTGCCACAAAGCAGATTGTATCCCTTTCTTCCTCTTGATTACCCACCACTGAAAAGAAAAAGCCCTGTCAAGAGCTTTGCCACCATTGGTGGTGCTTTGCACTCTTTACTGGGCTTTTTGTTTGCTGTATCTTTCATACAAGAGGTGCCTTATTTGTCCGTATGGTAAAGAAATACAACAAGCACCACAAGGACAATCCCTTGCCACATATCACACCGCATACGCTGCGCCATACGTTCTGCACAAGGCTGGCAAGCAAGAACATGAACCCAAAAGATTTACAGTATATCATGGGGCATTCAAACATCAGTATCACAATGAACTGGTACGCTCATGCGTCCATAGATACCGCAAAATCAGAGGTTCAGCGTCTAATCGCATAGAAGTATTTACCACGATTTTAACCACGATTGACAGGAAAAATATAAGAAGATAGACCTAGATATGTGAGGTTTACCACAAAAGCAAAATGCCCGTAGAGCCTATAAAATAAGGCTTTGCGGACATTTAAGAAGATAGTCAAAAAGACATATATATTATTAAAAAATATGGAAAAGGAAAAGTAAATTCTTATTGTTCAGTATTAAGAAAAGACGGGCGTGACGGTTATGGTTGCATAGCCGTTGCGTCCGTTTTTTTCGAGTAATGTAATATGTTTTTTGTTAACGCTCTTGAGAATGCTTCTTATAGTCTCTCAAAAGAAACCAATTCATCGAGAGAAATCCTCAGTTGCTCATGTCTTTCAGTACTTACTGCCTTTTCAGTGGAATATCCGATTACTAAAATGTTGATCGGCTCTAAATTATCGGGCAAATCAAATTCTTTTCGGATAATATCAGGATTAAAGTAGCACACCCATACTGTGCCAAGCCCCAGCTCTGTTGCTTCCAGCATCATGTGGTCTGTCAAAATGGACGCATCAATATCCCCAGTTTGTTTTTTATCAAATGGACGAACCCATGCCTTGTTATGGTCTGCACATACAATAATGGCAAGAGGCGCATTATAAATATTTGCCCCTTTACTAATTTTTTCTAACCCTTCTTTACTTTCTACTGTGATTAAATGCACCGGCTGTAAATTTGCTGCTGTGGGTGCAACATGGGCAGCTTGTAAAATTTTATCAAGTTTTTCTTTTTCCACTTTTTTGTCGCTATAACTGCGTACAGAACACCGTTTTTTTGCAATCTCAATGAAATTCATCATAGTCAACCCTTTCTTTGTGCTGTATAATTTAATGGATGATTCAATCGTCATACTAATTTTAACATGGTGCAAAAGAATAACAAGATTGCACTTTTAAGGTAGATACTTCCCTCAAAGAAAGTACCTCAAAAGGAGTGGATTTATAAAATGAATTATCAAAAACATCAATTTAGCTGTCCGGTGGAAGCTACTCTTTTTTTAATTGGAGGAAAATATAAACCTCTAATTCTTTGGCATTTGATAGAAAAACCTCTACACTATATGGAATTACAACGCTTGATTCCAAAAGCAACTCCTAAAATGCTTTCACAACAACTTCGTGATTTAGAAGAATGTGGCATGATTCATAGAGAAGTTATTCCAGAAAAACCGCCGAAAACGCTTTATTCGCTTACTGCTTTCGGAAAGAGTATCATTCCCGTATTAGATTCTATGTGTAATTGGGGAACAAGTTTTCTTGAAGGATTAGATATTACGCCCTGCTGTAACTCAAAAGACTAAAACATAACGGGTTGTTTTGAGTGTATAACACAAAGTTCAAAATAATTGATCAGTATTTAGATCAAAAGTGTTCGCAGAACGCGCAGCCACAGAATGAAATTCTGTGTTCAAAGGGGCTTGGGGGCGCTGCCCTCAACAAGCAAGCGGAGAGGAAAATCACGGATGGATTTTCCTCTCTGCGGGTCGGTGTGTATTAACACCGGCATTGCTTGCCCCTTTCTTTGCAGAAATGAAAGGAGCCAGTGAGGAAACAGTCAAATTTCACTCACCGGCTCAATTCGTTTCAAATTTCTCGGATAATTCTGTTAGTTCTTTCGCAGTCTCCTGTGTATGGTGCAAGAGGGTTTCACGCATTTCTGACGGACAGCTACAATAAAGCATCTTCATCTGATTGGCTCCCTCATCTTCTGGAGAAACATTTGGATTGATCAGAGTGTCCAGAGAGAGCGGAAGCACTTTTGCCAATGCCTTCAAAATCAAATAGGACGGATTTATTTGTCCCTTTTCAATGCTGGCAATCTGCTTGACAGATACATGGCTCAGATCCGCAAGCTCCTGTTGCGTCAGGTCTTTTTTCTTTCGGGCTTCCCGCATTTTTTGCCCCAAAGCGGTCAAATCATCAATCGGCATAATCACTCACCTCAAATATATTCTATCGTGCCGATTTGCACAAAGGAATAACCTTATTATGCCGGTCGATAGGAATGATTATACTGATTTTTGGTAGAACGAGAACCAAAGACTATTTTTAATATTTGTTTTTCAAGTATAATTACAGTATAATAAATGACCCATCTGAATTTAGAGAGGATTTTCAAAATTCGCAATAATTATTAAAACAATCTTTTTTGATTTTGTTATTATGCTTGATGGAAAGGAGGGAACATAAATGGGCAATCAATCAGTTATCAGCATAGAGGCAGTCATTGACTATATCGAAAGTCATCTTGACGGAAAGCTGGAATTAGAAACGGTTGCGGAGGCTGTTCACTATTCAAAATATCACTTACACCGACTATTTACCGAAACCGTAGGAATGACGATTCATGATTATGTGCAACGCCGCCAGCTTACAGAGGCGGCAAAGCTTCTGGTCTTTTCGGATAAACCTATTATAGAAATTGCTTTTATCTGCGGATACGAGAGCCAGCAATCGTTTTCATTAGCTTTTAAGGCCATGTATAAATCGCCACCTGCGGAGTATCGTGAAGAACGGAGCTTTTATCCTTTGCAGTTGCGGTTCATTTTACATCGAAGAACGACGGCTATGGAATTTACAATACAGGATATTCGGCTAGCAGAAAAGAAAGATATTGTCGATTGGATGAACTTAATGTGGCTTGTTATTGATGGGTATCCTGTAATGGATGAAGATGACTATTTAGCTAAACTGGAAGAAAGTATTGACGAAAAGCGTGCGCTTGTGCTAAGGGAGGGAGATATTCTCATTGGAGCGATGGCATTTACCTATTCTCCAGGCAGTATAGAATTTCTTGGCGTACATCCGCAATATCGAAATCGCGGACTTCAAAAGTTATTCTTGGATGCCTTATTGGAAACATATCTTCCAGGGCAGGAAATCAGCACAACAACCTTTCGAGAACAGGACAAGGCCGATACAGGGCATCGAGATATGCTATTGCAACTTGGTTTTGCCGAAAAAGAATTGCTGACAGAGTTTGGCTATCCCACGCAGCGCTTTGTGCTCCCTCCTAAAAAACAGGAGGATATACAACATGGATGACACGCAACGCACCGGCTGGCAGAAAAGAATACTCCTTTTCTTAACCAGTCAATGTATCACACTCTTTGGCTCTACGCTTGTTCAAATGGCGCTCGTTTGGTATGCAACCATGCAAACATCCAGCGGCGTGTGGGTGGCTGCATTTACAGTCTGTTCCTATCTGCCGCAATTTCTCATTTCATTTATAGGCGGCGTATGGGCAGACCGATACCACAGGAAAAAATTGATTATAGGCGCAGATCTGCTGATTGCATTGGTCACTTTCGTAATGGTATTGGCAATTCCGCATATTTCATCGGAGCCTGCTTTGCTCGGCGGTTTGCTTGTTATGTCGGTCATACGATCCTTGGGGGCAGGAATACAAACTCCAGCAGTCAATGCCGTTATCCCACAGCTTGTCCCGGAAGATCAGCTTATGCGGTACAACGGCATCAATGCAACAATGCAGTCTATTGTTAATTTTGCGGCTCCAGCGGCGGCAGGTGCAGTTTTTGCAATCAGCACATTGAGAATGACGCTTATGATAGACATTGTAACGGCGATCTTGGGAACGGGCCTATTGTCCTGCTTGGCGCTTCCGAAACAAAATACTTCCATTGAGAAGGCCAGCGTCTTTTCTGACATGAAAATTGGCGTCAAATACGCTTTTGCAGACAAACTAATTGGAAAGCTTTTAATCATCTACGGACTATTCACTTTCTTTTGTGTTCCAGCAGGCTATCTTGCAGGACTTCTTGTTCGGCGAGTATTCGGTGATACTTACTGGTATCTTACCGCAGTGGAAGTAGTAGGGTTCGCAGGTATGATGGCAGGCGGAGTTATTATGAGTACATGGGGAGGTTTTAAGCACCGAGGAAAAACTTTGTCAGTTGGACTTTTTGCGTTTGGCTCTTTTGCAATCGGAATGGGCTTTTCAAAGAATTTTATTTTTTACCTTGGCCTAATGGTATGTTATGGAGTCGCATTAACAATGGTGCAAACAGCAATTACCACTATGTTACAAGAAAAAACGGACACCTCTATGCAGGGGCGTGTATTTGGATTACTTGGCACGATGTATGCTGGCTTTTTACCGATTGGTATGGCTATGTTTGGCCCTTTGGCTGATATTCTTCCCTTGCAGTGGATTATGATTGGATCAGGTATAGCCCTTATTGTAATTGCAGGTATAGCTTATTATAGTCGGGAACTCAAAACAATCTAAAAGAAAAAAGTCGCCCAACGGGAATAAAAAAAACCGTTGTTTCGGCGGCTGGGTATTTATGCGCCAAAACAAAATACAGTGGCCTTACGGCGGTTTTGAAATAACATATTTCAGAGCCGCCGTTTCTTTTTCGACGATGCTCATGCGATCAGGAGGGCGGTATATAGGAGGATACCGCCATGCCAATTTTCGTCATTCATAGCACTCATGAGCTGCACCAATTAAAAAAAGTCTTGCTCCGCCTCCGGGGAGATATGACTACTTATCGGCATTATCATTCCTACTAAAGCAGAAGAATCATAGTCATTTTTGTTGCGCCAGTTTCCCATTGCGGGGAGCTGGCGCTTTTTATTGTCGATTTTTCGGGAAAGCTCCCGAAGTATGTCGTTGTCGATCCCCTCCTCCTTTCGATTCACTCGTCAATCGCCCGTGAATCGAAATGGAGGTACATAATGAAGAAAGTCAATCTTAAGGACTTATATCCCGATGTTTACAAAAACGATCACTTTGTAGAAGTAACCGAAGATGTGCTGGAGACGATCCGAGCTGCCGAGCGTGCAGAAGCTGCCTATGACCGGAGGATGTATCGCTATAAAGCGCATTACTCCTTGGACTGTGACAATGGCATTGAAAATGCGATTCTGACGAAGCCCCAGACACCGGAAATGCTTCTGGAGGAAAAGCAGCTGCGGGAGAAGCTTTATGCCGCAGTGATGGCTCTGCCGGAGAAGCAGGCCAAGCGGATCTATGCCCGATACTATCTGGGAATGACGGTAAATGAAATTGCCGAAGTAGAAGGTGTAGATCCACGCCGTATCCGTGACAGCATCCGGCGTGGTCTGAAGCAGCTGGCAAAGTATTTTTAGGGTAGAATAACAGAGGGCGCAAGGTCTCAAAGTGCTTCTGCATAAGACCTTGCGCCCTACCTATTGTAGTAGCCTTAGAGGTGTATTTTGTAAAGCTATCTTTGAGTGAAGAAAACATCGGTGTACAAGGGGTACAAACAAGATAAAATAGAAATGAGGGGCGATAGAGCAGAAATGTCAGATTTTCCACTCTATCTGAACACGGTCGCTGGTGGCCTTGATCGTAGAGATCAAACCATCGGCGGCTTTTCTTTTGTCGTCAAAATCTATGCTGTCCCAGTTGTCGAGATAATAGGATAACTTCTTTATCTGCTGGGGAGATATGATTTCAACGCTCAATTCAGCGATTGCCTTTGAAATGGTCTGGCGTCGGGTGTCCAGTTCTTCAATTTTTTTGTTAGCGTAGGCAATGTAATATGATTTGATATTACATGATATATTATTTCATAAGATTGACAAAGAAGAATGTTTGTGCTATTCTATATAAAAATATATCTCCAAAGGGGAGCAAGATATGAACTTTCATTTAACCGATCAGCGTAAAAAGAAAATCAACTCTGTACAATCCAAACCGATGAAACATTGTGCAGAGTATAGCGTATAAATGACGCATTTCGATTTCATCGGGAAGCCATAAAGGGGATTTTATACCCATTTTGAGAAAATGGCTTTCCATGCAGTTATAATGTGTACGAGGCTATGGACAATGTTTTGTCCATAGCCTTTTGTTTTTGGCGTTGCTATGCCAAAGGCAGAAGGCGGATACACTTGTGTATCTCTGCTTTCTGCCTTTTCTTTTTTCCAAATATATTAAGAAAGGTTTTTTTAAAATGAGCTTATTAGAAATTGAAGGACTAACACATTCTTTTGGTGAAAACCTGCTTTACAAAAATGCAGGCTTCACACTCAATAAAGGAGAACATATTGGCATTGTCGGGCAGAACGGAACCGGCAAAAGCACTTTAATCAAAATCTGTACAGAGCAGATCATACCAGACAGCGGGCGCATTGTCTGGCAACCGAATACTACGATTGGCTATTTAGACCAATATGCGGAAATCGACCATACCTTAACGATGAAAGAATTTCTCAAATCCGCTTTCACAAAGTTATTTGAAATGGAGGCACAGGCGTTGCAGCTCTATGAAAAAGCTGCTGACGGTGATATGAAAAGCCTTGAACTGGCCGCCCGTTATCAGGAACAGCTTGAAGCCCATGATTTTTATTCGATAGATACCGCTATTGATCGTGTCGCCAATGGGTTAGGACTTCTTGCGATTGGCCTTGACCGTCCGATTGCTGAAATGAGTGGCGGCCAGCGAGCAAAAGTGATTTTGGCAAAGCTACTGCTTGAAAAACCAGATGTATTGCTATTAGATGAGCCGACAAATTTTCTTGATAAAGATCATGTTGCATGGCTGGCGGAATACCTATCCTCTTTGGAAAATGCTTTTTTAGTTGTTTCCCATGATTTTGACTTTTTGGATAAAATCGCAAATCGTATCTGCGATATAGATAATGACACAATAACAAAGTATTATGGCACTTATTCTGAATTTCTGCGAAAAAAGACACTGTTGCGGGAAGATTACATTCGTCAATACTCAGCGCAACAAAAGGAGATCAAAAAAACAGAGGAGTTTATTAGGAAAAATATTGCTGGACGAAAAGCAAAAATGGCGAGAGGGCGACAAAAACAGCTTGATCGAATGGACAAAATGGAGGCTTTGGAACAGAAAGAGATTATTCCTCATTTTCATTTTCCTGTTTTACCGCTGACAAATACGGAGCATCTGCTGGTCAAACATCTGGCAGTTGGTTATCACTATCCAGTTCTATCAGATATTGATTTTAGCATAAAAGGCGGGCAAAAAGTTGTTATCACTGGCTTTAATGGAATTGGGAAATCTACTTTGCTCAAGACATTAATTGGACAAATCCCGTCCATGCAAGGTCATTTCAAATTTTCCGATCAAGTTACCCTTGGATATTTTGAGCAGGACTTAATATGGGACGAACCTGAACAGACACCAATTCAAATTGTTTCCAATGTCCATCCTGATATGGTCATAAAAGATGTTCGCAAACATTTAGCCCGGTGTGGAATTTCCAGTAAGCACGCAATGCAAGCGATTGGAACATTAAGTGGAGGTGAGCAGGCGAAAGTAAAAATGTGTTTGCTAACACTGATTCCCTGCAATTTTCTAATTATGGACGAACCCACAAATCATCTGGATGTTCAGGCAAAGGAAGCATTGAAATCAGCTCTTATGGATTTTGCGGGTACTGTATTGCTCGTATCACATGAAGAAGCATTTTATCGTGAGTGGGCACAGAGAGTTATTAGTGTCGAGAAATAGAAAATAGAATTAAGTATAGTATGAGGTCTATGATTTTCTGCTGAAGAATTGGCATAAATTGAAATTCAGTCCCCCGATCCAGATCGAAGTAGTCATAGAGCGAAAAATCAATCCCAAACGAATGCAGCGCGAAATTCAAAGTCAACTGCAAGATAAAGGCATTGGCACAAAGGCACAGCAGGCGTTGAAACTCCAGCATGAGCAATGTAAGCTGGAACGGAAAACCAAGAGCCGTGAGCAGAAAGAGGCTGAGAAAGACCGTCAGTTTGCCATACGGCAGGAAAAGAAGAAAGCCAAGCACAGAGGAAGATAACATGAAGATAGAATGGATTTTATGCCCCTTTTGCGGCAGCAAAACGCGATTGAAAATCCGCGATGATACAGTACTGGAAAACTTTCCGTTATATTGTCCTAAATGCAAACATGAAACCCTGATTACGGTAAGAAAACTAAATTTATCCATCGTTCAAGAGCCAGACGCACAGACGCAGAGCCGATAATACACAAGGTAAATTTACTTGTGGTTATCGGTCCTTTTTTATTTCAATATACGACGAGAGCCTGCCCCGCCCAATGGGGAAAGAAAAAAACCGTAGCTGGGCAGGTTGATTTTGTGCGCTTACTCTACTTACTTTGGCGGCGGTTTTGAGAAATCAGAGCCGCCGTTTCTTTGCGTTTACACAAACCTATAACGACTTGCAGGGACACGGTAGCCGATTGGAGGTTATTTTGCCGTGTCTCGTTTGCTTTTTCAAAGCTCACACGATCTACATCAGTAAAAAAAACATTGCTCCTCCTCCGGGCAAGGATAACATTGCATCGGCATTATCGTTCCGTGTAATTCAGTATAATAATGGCTGTTCTTGGCGCGCCAGTTTTCCCTCCCGGAAATCTGGCGTTTTTTGTTGCCATTTTTTCGGAGATGACCCGGTTTTTTGCCGGGGTCGGTCTCCGCCTCCATTCGATTCACTCGTCAATCGCCCGTGAATCGAAATGGAGGTACATAATGAAGAAAGTCAATCTTAGGGACCTATATCCCGATGTTTACAAAACTGATTACTTTGTAGAAGTAACCGAAGATGTGCTGGAGACGATCCGAGCTGCTGAGCGTGCAGAAGCTGCCTATGACCGGAGGATGTATCGCTATAAGGCGCATTACTCCCTGGACTGCGACAACGGCATTGAAAATGCGATCCTGATGAAGCCCCAGACACCGGAAATACTTCTGGAAGAAAAGCAGCTGCGGGAGCAGCTCTATGCGGCTGTGATGGCTCTGCCGGAGAAACAGGCCAAGCGGATCTATGCCCGGTATTACCTGGGTATGCGCGTGAGTGAGATCGCCGCAGCGGAGGGTGTAGACTCAAGCCGCGTCCGCGACAGTATTCGGCGCGGTCTGAAGCAACTGGCAAAGTATTTTTAGGATAGAATAAGCAAAGGGCGCGAGGTCTTAGTGCTTCTGGCACAGGACCTTGCGCCCCATCTATTGCAGTAGCTTTAGAGGAGTATTTCGCAGAGTTGTCTTTGGATGCAAAAGAAGCAGGAGACCTTTTTAGATTTCCGGCTTCTTTTGTGCTAGTGATAAATATCCAAAATGCTTTTGACTTAACTCAAGTGGGCTTTTGGGATTGTATCTATAGAGTCAAAAGTCAAGATGATTTTACATCCACAGTTAATCTTACTGTCAATGGTCATAGTCCCTTCATGTGCCGCTACAATTTGTCGAACCAAAACAAGCCCCAGCCCATGTCGAAGATCTAAGCGCTCATCTGTGCTTTCTAAATAATGAGGTTTTTCTTTTAGTTCTTGTAGTTTTTCTTCGGAGAGTCCTATACCATCGTCTTGCACAATAAGCTGAATGGCATTTTCCGTCCGTCTTAAAGATAACAGAATCCTACATCCCAGCGGATTGTGCTTCATACTATTTTGAACAAGATTATTCACGGCTCGTGAAATCAATCTGGCATCACATTCTAACATAGTGTTTTCAGCGTCAGTAGCAATTTCAATTCCAATATTATAGCTATCGGAAATTCCCATGTTCAATAGGTCTGCTACATAGGATCGCAGCAATTTGGATAAGCGAACCATCTCTTTGTGAAGTGGCTGCATTTCATATTCCAACTGTGAGACTAAATTCAAATCCTGCACCAGTTCTTTGATTTTTACGCTTTGCTTCCGTACTATTTCAGCCTGTTCTTGGATGGTCTTGCTGGCAGATTCATTTTCCGCAATGCGGCCCGCATACCCCATAATCATGGAGAGCGGTGTGCGGATGTCATGGGAAACACCGCTGATCCAGTTCGCCCGCGCCTCATTTTGTCTGTTTAAAATAGAAGAAGCCTTGTTCACGCTATTGGCAATTTCCGATAGTTCGCCGCTGATATGAAGTGAAACCGGCTTTCCGTCTGCTAAAGTTTCCACAGCAGACACAATCGGTTCGGTATTACGGATGATTTTGCGTTTGGAGAAATAATAGGCACAAAAGAGGCACAGTACATCCAATCCCAACATTCCAAGCACAAAGACGGGGAGCCGTCGAAGTGCTGAAATGGAATAGTAATTGCTGGTGAGTTTTGTATAGCTGTCTTTTGGATAACCCAATACCAACAGTCCATCATCGGTGTTCCAGACAAAAACCGGATAATCTTCAATATATCCTTTTGAAAACAATGCGACATCTTGAATAGTGTAACTTTCTGGCACTTCATCGGGCAAATCAACCGACCAATAACACTGTCCATCAGCGTTGAGATAAATTGCCCAAATATGATTCTGCCGGAGCTTTTGTACCGCATTGTCTAATAATCGCTCCGGTGTAGCGGCGGCAGCAGTCATTTCCAACATAGATTGCGGGGAAGAATTTCCATAATCCTCAGTCACAATCTTTTGAAAAGTTAGACTAAATACTACTGCGTTAAGAAACAGCAATATCAGGATAAAGGCAGCAAAAGACGCAAGATGTTTCGATATATAACTTGCAAATGATCTCATGGCATCACTTCCTTGATATCAGCTTATAGCCCAATCCTTTAATGGTTATCAGGGACACAGGTTTTGATGGATCGGTTTCAATCTTTTCCCGGACACGCCGGACATGAGCGTTTAGGCTGTTTTCATAGCCAAAAGGGTTATCACCCCATAATGCTTCACAAAGAGTATCTACGGTAACAATTTTTCCTGCATTGCGGGCAAGGGTTTCCAGCAAGGTGTGTTCTTTGGCAGTTAGGGAAATAACCTCACTACCCTTATGGACTTCGGCTCTACTGAAATCAATCGTACACCCATCTAAAACAAGCAGCGGAGAATCCTCTTTATAGGTTCGGCGCAGCACAGCATAGATACGCAGTAATAATTCCTGCGGCATAAAGGGCTTTGAAATGTAATCGTCTGCCCCAAGCCCCAAGCCCGATAGTTTGTCTGATGCTTCGTCTTTTGCTGTCAGAAAAATAATCGGTACACTGCTAAAAGTGCGGAGCTGCTGCATCAGAGAAAAGCCGTCCCCATCCGGCAACATGACATCCAAAACAATTAAATCGGGGGTTTCTTCTTTGGCGGTCAGAACAGCTTCCTTGACCGACATAGCGGTAAGGACAGTTTCAAATCCCGCATCTTTCAATATATCTGATACCATCTTCAATAACTCCTGCTCGTCATCTACCAACAAGAGCCTTTTACTATGCAAAAAGGAATTATCCATAGCATCCTCTCCAATCTGATTTCCTTTGTTTTTATTATATCATAAGCTGTCCATTTTGCAGCCTCGCTTCTTAAAAAGTAAGGTAAAAGTAAGGACAGGAGAATGTAGATGTCAGGTTGAAGTTGTATCATAAAAACATCGAAAGGAGATGTTTCTATGGACTATATCATTACAACGGAACAGTTGACAAAGAAGTACAAAAATTTCATCTCGGTCAACAATGTTTCGCTTCATATTCGCAAGGGCAGCATTTACGGTTTCCTCGGCCCCAACGGTGCGGGAAAATCCACGACTATGAAAATGCTGCTGGGCCTGACTGCACCGACAAAGGGCAGCTTTACCATTGACGGGAAGCAGTTTCTGGGTGATCGGATTGCCATTCTCAAAGAGATCGGCTCTTTCATTGAAGCTCCGTCTTTCTACGCAAACCTGACCGGGCGGGAAAATCTCGATATTATCCGCCGCATTTTGGGGTTGCCAAAAGCCGATGTGGAAGATGCTCTGGAGTTGGTGGGGCTGACCGAGTTTGGCGACCGGCTGGCAAAGAAGTATTCGCTGGGGATGAAGCAACGCTTGGGCCTTGCCGGGGCACTGTTAGGGCGTCCGCCGATTCTGATCCTGGATGAACCCACCAACGGCCTTGACCCGTCCGGCATCCACGAAATCCGCAATCTGGTAAAATCTTTGCCCAGCCTTTACGACTGCACGGTGCTGATCTCGTCCCATATGCTGTCTGAAATTGAATTGATTGCGGATGACATTGGAATTCTCAACCACGGGCGGTTGCTGTTTGAGGGTAGCATGAATGATCTTCGTCAATACGCCCTGCAATCTGGCTTCGCTGCGGACAATCTGGAAGATGTGTTCCTTTCTATGGTTGAGAAAGACAACATGGATAGAAAGCAGAGGGCAAAATTATGAAAACGCTGGCAATCGAACTTCGGAAAGAAAAGCGAACCGGCGTAATCCCCGTGTTGCTGGCTGTTGGCATCTTGGGAGCTGCCTACGCATTTGTCAATTTCATTGTGCGGAAGGACACGCTTTTGAATCTGCCGTTGGCTCCGATGGATGTCCTGCTGACCCAGCTTTACGGCATGATTATGGTGCTGAACCTGTTCGGCATCGTAGTTGCGGCCTGCATGATCTACAACATAGAGTTTAAGGGAAGCGCTGTCAAGAAGATGTATATGCTTCCCGTAAGCGTTCCCGCGATGTACCTGTGCAAATTCCTGATTCTGACGGTCATGTTTCTGGTTGCAATCATGCTGCAAAATTTGGCACTTGCACAGATTGGCATGACAGACTTACCGAACGGAGCATTTGAAATGGGTACGCTGGTGCGCTTTGCCGGATACTCTTTTATTACATCCATGCCGGTACTGTCGTTTATGCTGTTGATTTCTTCGCGTTTTGAAAATATGTGGGTGCCGCTTGGAATTGGTGTCGCTGGTTTTCTAAGTGGTATGGCTCTTGCAAATTCGGAGGTGGCACTTTTGCTGGTACATCCTTTTGTGATTATTTTGAAACCGGCGGTAGCTATGAGCGCCCAGCCAGATCTGATAGTTACCCTTGTTG
Source organism: Blautia sp. AF26-2 (assembly GCF_003460955.1). NCBI lineage: Bacteria > Bacillati > Bacillota > Clostridia > Lachnospirales > Lachnospiraceae > Blautia > Blautia sp. AF26-2. The sequence goes on from NZ_QTWD01000016.1 coordinate 16,726, forward strand.
CTTTGGCAGAAACACTGTTGTTCCTTGCCGTAGGCTTGTGGTTAGCGAAATACAGACGCTACGAGTAAGGAGGGATGATAGAAATGAATTTTTTGGATTTACTCAAAATCGAGTTTATGAAAGTAAGACGCTCCAAAATTATACCCTTGATTTTCATTGCACCTTTATTGGTAGTGATTTCCGGGGTTGCAAGTTTGAGCAACTATTTTACGCCGGAATACACTAATGCGTGGCCTGCCATGTTCATTCAAAGTGCGCTTGTCTACGCCTACTACCTGCTCCCATTCAGCATGATTGTAGTCTGCGTGATGATCGCAGGGAGAGAAACAGGAAATAACGGGATTCTGAAAATGTTGGCATTGCCGGTCAGCCGCTATACATTATCCATTGCAAAATTTTGTGTGCTTACCTTTTATCTATTCATGGAAATGGTGGTGTTTCTTGTTGTGTTCGTAATCGCTGGGGTGGTTGCAACACAGACAATGGGAATAACAGAAACCTTACCGATCCTGTATCTGTTGAAATGGTGCTTGGGATTGTTTCTGACAATGCTGCCATGTATTGCGGCTATGTGGGCAATCACCGTACTGTTTGAAAAGCCGCTTCTTTCCGTGGGATTGAATTTGTTATTTGTGATTCCCGGTGTATTGGTTGCGAATACGCCGCTGTGGATTGTTTACCCGTACTGTTACAGCGGTTATCTCGTATCCTGCTCGCTCCATGATTTTACAGCAGAAACTTCCGATGCCGCATTTTCGATGTTTCCATTCTTGCCGTGTGCGATTGTAGTGTTTGGTCTGTTTTTCGCGCTGGCTGTCACCCAATTTGGGAAAAAAGAAATGAGGTAAAACTATGGAAAAGAAAAAACTTCAATCAGTCAGTGTCGCTGCGCTCATTGTGAGCATATTGCCACTGGCTGCTCTTGCCCCGTCACTCCTGCACTTTTCGCTGTCGGCCGGAATCAGAACCGCTTGGGCCGGAGCCAATACCGTTTTTGTCCTGCTGGGTCTGACCCTTTCAGTGGTATGTGTGCGGAGCAAGGAAAGCCGTAGCATTATCAATATCGCATCCACAGCGATCAGCGTTTTTTGGGCACTGCTGATGGTGGGAATCATTGCACTTGCCTTGTTCCTTACTTTCGTTTAGTGAGGAAACGGCTATGCGTAAAATTGGAAAAATTATTGGGTGCTGCCTGATTGCAGTTTCTTTGCTGGCCTGTACTGCCTGCTCCGGCCTCGATAGGTTAGGTGAAAATCTCAAGGATGGAGCAGAGCAATTAAGCAACGATGTGGTGATCGGGAAAAGCAACGCTCTCATAACTCCTTATCAGTCCTTTGAAGGTAGCCGAACTTCGGATAATGATGTTTTTCGGGCCACCTATGACGCTTCTGTAACTGGATTTAACGGACAGGATATTTTAGTTGCAGACACCGACCTCAAGGAAAATGAGTGCCGTGAAATTGTGATCCGATACCAGCTTGATTCCCTTGACGGAAACTGTCAGCTCATTTACATTTCCCCGGACTTAGAGGAGCAAGTGCTTTCTGAATCTGCCAGCGGAAGTGTTGCCGTTCAGCTTCAAGCAGGAGCGAACTACATCGGAATTATCGGTACAGACTTTTCAGGCACAATCCAGATTACCGTGGAGTAAGCGGCAGAATGATATGAAACGAATATTGATAGTGGATGATAACACGGAATATCTGCAAATCCTGTCATCCGTGCTATCGGGTGAATTTGAAACGATTAAGGCTACGGGCGTTGAGGACGTATTGGATACACTTCAAACAATCACAGTAGATGCAATTTGCTCCGACTTCAATATGAAAGATGGCACGGGGTTGGATTTACTTGAAAAAATCCGTCAACAAGGTTTGAAAACACCCTTTCTGCTGATGTCTGGCGATAACAGCAGGGCATTAGAGCAAAAAGCCAAACTATACTATGGTGACTTCTGCTGCAAAACGGATTTTGATTTAGTCGAAAAAATAAAAGCCTTAGTCAACAACTAAATACAGATGCTATCTGCCGGACGACGGCAAAAGAAAAAAAGCCGTCGTACAGCAGATACATTTCCACGCGCCTATGTAGCGGCGGCTTTGAGAAAATCAGAGCCGCCGTTTCTTTTTGCTTTTCGGACCGATGCTTATGCAATCAGGAGGGCGGTATATGGGAGGATACCGCCATGTCAATTTTCGTTATTCATAGCACCCATGAGCTGCACCAATTAAAAAAAGCCTTGCCCCTCCTCCGGGGAGGTATGACTATCTATCGGCATTATCATTCCAACTAAAACAGAAGAATCATAGTCATTTTTGTTGCGCCAGTTTCCCATTGCAGGGAGCTGGCGCTTTTTATTATCGATTTTTCGGGAAAGCTCCCGAAGTATGTCGATGCCGATCTCCGCCTCCTTTCGGTTCACTCGTCAATCGCCCGTGAATCGAAATGGAGGTACATAATGAAGAAAGTCAATCTTAGGGACTTATATCCCGATGTTTACAAAAATGATCACTTTGTAGAAGTAACAGAAGATGTGCTGGAGACGATCCGAGCTGCCGAGCGTGCGGAGGCTGCTTATGACCGGAGGATGTATCGCTATAAGGCGCATTACTCCCTGGACTGCGACAATGGCATTGAAAATGCGATCCTGATGAAGCCCCAAACACCGGAACTACTTTTGGAGGAAAAGCAGCTGCGGGAGCAGCTCTATGCCGCTGTGATGGCTCTGCCGGAGAAGCAGGCCAAGCGGATCTACGCCCGGTATTACCTGGGTATGCGCGTGAGTGAGATAGCAGTAGCGGAGGGGGTAGACCCAAGCCGTGTCCGTGACAGCATCCGGCGCGGTCTGAAGCAGCTGGCAAAGTATTTTTAGGATAGAACTGCAACAGGGCGTAAGGTCTCACAGTGCTTCTGGCACAGGGCCTTGCGCCCTATCTATTGTAGTAGCTTTAGAGAAGTGTTTCACAGAGTTGTCTTTGGATGCAAAAAAGCAGGAGACCTTTTCAGATCTCCTGCCCCTTACTTTGAAGAATAAAGATACTTTCCTTTATGTTTGTTGAATGTATTAACATTATTTTCCGCACAGATCAAACACTTTATTTTATAGGTAGAGTCAAAAAGAATGTTGTCCCACCACCAGAAGTATCTGAAAATCCAATTTTTCCAGAGAGCATTTTTGCCAATTCTTTTGCGATACTAAGTCCCAACCCAAAATGAGCTTTATTCGTGCGAGATTTATCAGCACAGTAGAAACGATCAAAGATAAAAGGTTTATCTTTTTCAGCAATTCCACACCCATGATCTACAACCAGGAAAGTAAACTCTTTTGATGTTTGACTGGTTAGTATTTCAATATTGCTGTTTTCTTTGGAATAAGAGACTGCATTATCTAAAAATATACTTAATACTTGAAAAACGCGTTCTTGGTCTGTGTAGATTTGTGGGTAGCTTTCTACATCTAAATTCAAATCTAAGTGAATTGATTTTTTTCTGCATATCGGCTCATACGCTTCGTATAACATGATAAGCAGAGTGTCGATATTAACCTCCTGTGTATGAATGGTCCACTTATCTGCATCTGAAGATGCCAGAAGAAGCATATCTCGTACCAGTCGTGACATTCTGATACATTCTGCATCAATCACTTTTAGACTGTTTTGCGTCTGCGGTTCTTTTATTTCGCTATTCTGAATGCTTTCTATGTTTGCCATAATTACTGCAAGGGGTGATTTCAATTCGTGCGAAGCAGCCGCAATAAAGTCTTTATGACTTTGTAATACCTGTTCTGTTGGTTCAAATGCTCGATGCAATAAAAAACGGCTTGCTAAAAGAATCAATATAAAAGCCAAAAGCCAGATAGTTGCGTATGCTGGTAACTGTTGAAGCAGCAGAGAGCTTATGGAGGATGGTTCGTAAAACAAAACTAATGAATAGATATTTCCTGCTTTTGTGTGAATGTTGGACGGAATCACATAATAGCTATCGTGATCATTTCCAGTGATTTTTCCGTATCCTCCCTGTGCTGTGATTGAAGAAATAGTTGTTTGCTCTTCGGGATATTGTATTTCAATGCTTTTTTCTGCAATTCTTATTAGTGTATCCAGATCTGTGCGTGTGTCCGGTTTACTTTGAAACAGGATATGTCCCTCTTTGTCTTTCAAAATGCTGTAAACATTCATTTCTTGCTCGTAATTAGAAAGCAGCTCGTCCGGACTTTCTGGATCAGCTTCTAATTGATAAATAAGCAAGGAGGCCATTCGCTGAATATAAGCAATATCCGCAATCTGCTGATCCTGCCATGTAGTCCAAAAGAAAAAACAGAGGATGAGAGAGATAACAACCATAAAAATCATAATCAGAAAAATACGCAGATTGTTTTGTAAGCGCTTAAGCATGAGCAGACTCCAATCTATATCCCGAACCATAAATCGTTGTAATTGCACATTTGCTATGAAGCTCTCTTAATCGTTTTCTAAGGAATGAAATATAGTTATCTACATTCCCTGGCTCTATGTCGGCATTGCTGCCCCATACTTTTAAGACAAGCTGCTCCCTTGAAAATGATGTTTCTGGCTGTTTCATTAGCACACTTAAAAGCTCTGTTTCTTTGGCTGTCAATATAAGCTCCTGTCCGTTACAAGTGACTTTTCGATTTGGATAGTCAAAATGAAGATCTGCATAAGAAAGCATTCCCATTTCCTGAATTTGCTGTGGCCGCCGTGTCAAGGCTCGCACTCTTGCCATCAGTTCACGAATGTGAAAGGGCTTTATAAGATAATCGTCTGCCCCACTGTCCAGCCCGTCCACTCGGTCATCTAAAGCAGACATTCCCGTAATGATAATTACAGGAATTTGAATTTGTTTTCTGCGCATAGCTTTTATGATGGTCAGTCCATCAATGATAGGAAGCATACGATCTACGATGGCAAGATCATAGCCATAGTCAGTATTTAATGCATATATCATAGAACTTTCTCCATCATTGCAGCAGTCAACGGAATATCCTTCTTTTTTCAGTGCTTGTTGAATGGATTGGCACAAGTCAAGATCATCTTCCATGAGTAGTATTTTTATCATTCTTTGTTTTCCTTTTCCTTGAATATAGTTTTTGTGTTTAGTATAGCAGAGAAATCCTCTAAAAGTCCTCCAAAAATGAGGAAAAATCTTATTTCTTCTTAGAGGATTTTTAGAGTAATTCTGTTGTATGATAAATCCGCACAAACAGAAAGGAGATACATCAAATGAAAAAAATCAAATTAGTAGGTGTAACATTAGCATTGTTCTGCACGCTCTCAATGGCAGCTTGTGGCAGTACACAAACCGGGCAGGAAACCCAAAGTGAGTCACCTGCCTACAGTCAAGGCGAGATGCCAGGTGGAAATAAGGACGCAGATGCTGAAAAAGGAAAAGAAGAATTACCTGGAAATTTAGACGATATAGAGGCGGAAGCCATTTTGGGTGGAAGCGTAGCTGAATTTCAGGATGGAAGTTTTCAGGTTATTCCAATGGAAGTAGATTCCCAGACGACAAAGTTGGCAGCAAATGGCATGGAAAGTACTCTGGAGAGTACAACTGTTTCTTATGGAGAAGATTGTACTTTTCATATTGCAAACATTAACAGTGCTACTGGAGCTGTAGAATTTGAAGCAGCCACAGCTTCTGATGTGAAAAAATCTACATCCGTTTATATCTATGGAGAAACACAGGATGATGGAACCATCCATGCTACCAAAGTACTGCTTCCCCGATATAAGTAAGGGGGGATTAAAAGATGCCTTTTTATAAAAGGGGTTTTCTGTATCTGGCAAGGAAACGGGCAAAGTCGGTATTGTTGCTACTGATTTTTCTGTTTGTCAACAGCATGATTCTTAGTACCAACATGATTTTACACGCCACCGAAAGGACAGAAGCTGCCATGCAGGAAAAAGCGGGAGCAAAGGTGGTATGTGAAATTATGAACACGACTCATCCTATTACAGATACAGAAGCTGAAACGATTAAAAACTTGGAAGCTGTCACTTCAATCAATCGAATGGGGCAGCAAGCCGCATATTTAACAGATCTTGTACCAGTTAGTGCAAGTACTTCCACGGAGTCGAATAATCTGAAAGTCAATCTGTTATCTTTTGATGATATGGATAGAGACAGTCCTTTTGCAGATAAATCCTACCATTTAACGGACGGCGAATGGATTAAACCGGAAACACAAGGAAGCGCAGTAATCAATGCCCAATTTGCTCAGGCCAATGGTCTGAAAATTGGAGACACATTTTCTTTGGAAATAGAAAGCGGAAAAAAAGTTGCGGTTACAGTCATTGGGGAATACCTTACTGGGAACGAAAGCCAACAGGAAAAAACAACCGCTGCTGTCTACCGGATGGAAAATCAGATTTATATTGATAATACAACTTATGTGAACTTATTTGATAACTGTGGATTTTATAAAGTATTGGCTTATACTGGACAACCGAAACTTTTAGACACATTGGCAGGAAGCATACAGGAGATTTTACAGGAGAAAGCAGATATTACCACATCGGATGCGCTGTATCAGCAGATGAAAGCTCCTTTAACACAAATAGCAAGAGTTGTAGCACTGATGCGCCTACTGACCTTTTTTACCGGTACAATGATTGTGTCTTTACTGCTTTGTATGTGGATGCGAAGCAGACAAAAGGAAATGGCTGTGCTGATCAGTATGGGTGAACAGAAGCACATTATTCTTTTACAGGCTCTTTTGGAAGCAGCTATCGTATTTCTTATTGCTCTGGTTTTTGCTTGTGGATTTGGAACTCTGACAGCAAGTTGGTTACAGAACCTGTTGTTCTCCTCTGTGGAAACCGGCGCTTCTTTGGAAGTTTCTTTACAACTTACGGATGTAGCATTGTTATTAGGCATTGGCAGTGGAGTTGTGGTGATTGCTGTTTTACTGTCGCTGTTGCCTGTAATCCGTGCAAATCCAAAAGACATTTTATCACGAATGGAGGGATAATACGATGAATTTGTTTCAACGAGCAACCAGATCCTGTTTCAGAAAACCGGTCAAAAGTCTGTTGCTTTTACTTGTAGTCTGTATTATCAGTCTGCTTTTTCTTTCAGGAATGGCAAGCAGATCTGCAAACATCGCAACAAAAGACAGTACGCGTCAGGCAATCGGCGCAGGATTTCTTCTGGAATATAATCCGGAGAGTAGAAGTCAACGAGTAGATGAAGCCTGCCAAAAAATATCAGAACTCTATCCAGATGGACAAGGAAGCTATGGTGGGGTTCATCAAATAAAATATACAGCTATGGGAGCAGAAAACTGGGGAGTATTGACAGATAATTCTTTTGAATCATTGAAACAGGATGATATTGAAAAAATCGCAGGCGTAGAGGGAATTGCTGACTATAATATCACAACAGTTCCAACGGCAGTAAAGCATAAAAACTTTGAAAGAATTGAAGATGCCGATACAGATCAAACTAATGATTTTCAGGGGGTAACTTTAATTGGTAACCGAGACATGATGTTGGATGCCAATGTCCTTTCTGGTAATGTTTCCGTCACACAAGGCCGAATGACAACAAAAGATGATTTAAATGCCTGTGTTATTTCTGAAGAACTGGCAAACAGAAATCAGTTAAAAGTAGGAGATCATCTACAATTCCATTCAGTGAAAAATGAAGAGCCTGTGCAGGAAGCAACTATTGTTGGTATCTACCAGGTAAAGGAACGAATGAAACCTTATATGTCTGGGGATACATTCCGCTCTGAAAATGTTATCTTTACAGATCTACATTTCCCTGAAAAAGTGGAGCAGGATGACCCGTTGTATGAAAAGGCTTATTTTAAGGTTGGGAATGTTGATGATTATGATGCCGTAAAAGAAGCCATCAAGAAAACGAATATTAACTGGCAATGGTATGATTTGATTGATAACAATGGCAATCTTGATACAATGGCTGCAAATTTTAATGATTTGGAAAATATCAGCAATACATTGCTTCTGATAGTTACAGGAGCTAGTTTTGTTATCTTATTCCTGATTTTTATTTTTTGGATCAAGAACAGAACGAATGAGATTGGTATTCTGCTATCACTTGGAATTGCCAAGGGAAAGATATTCATGCAGATTTTAACAGAAGCGATTTTGATTGGTGTTTTGGCTCTTTCACTTTCCTTCTTGATCGCTCCGGCAGTTTCCGATGCAGCTGCTGATTATCTGGTAGGTCAGCAGGTAGAACAGGCCGAATTACAGGATGAAATGAATGCAGGAAAAGTATCTACCGATTATCGGCCGCCGGAACTTACTGTTATGAATGTGGAAACGGAAATCACGACCAATATGTTGCTCATAGATAGCCTCAGTGTAGGTCTATTGATTCTTTTCTCTACCTGCGCTGCCAGTGTTTTGATTTTCCGTAAAAAGCCAAAAGATATTTTAAGTGAAATGAGCTAGGAGGGATGGAAATGATTTTAGAAGCAAAAAATATCTTGTATTCCTATAAATCAAAACGCGATAAAAATGTTCTAAATAATGTGTCTGCAACTTTTGAAGAATCCACATTTTATGCGATTGTTGGTTCCAGTGGTTCAGGAAAAACCACATTTTTATCACTTTTAGCAGGATTGGACAATCCGGTATCAGGAAGTATTCTCTATAGCGGTGAGGACATCCGCAAAAAGGGTTTGAATTACCATCGTAGACACAATGTATCTCTGGTATTTCAGAATTACAATCTGATCGATTACCTTACCACAGAAGAAAATGTAAAACTGGGTGGAACAAAGAATGCTGAAGATTTATTACAGAAAGTAAGCATTCCCCGTGAGGATTGGAAGAGGAATGTATTACAGCTTTCCGGAGGACAGCAGCAGCGTGTAGCGATTGCCCGTGCCTTAGCAAGTGAAGCCAAGGTGCTTTTGGCGGATGAACCGACTGGCAATTTGGATGAAGATACGGCCAGAGAAATTATTGAACTGATAAAGAAAACTGCTCATGAGTTGGGAAAGTGTGTTATTGTAGTAACGCATAGCAAACAGCTTGCTGAAGAAGCAGATGTTGTGCTGGTAATAAACCAAGGTATTTTGCATGAACAGGAATGTCTGAAAGAAAACCTTTTGGAAAAGTTTTAATATTCCACCCAATAAATGTGATATTTGAGAAAAGGGATCGGAATGGAGGATGTATTATTAGAAGCTGGCAAAGTATTTTTAGGATAGAATAACAAAGGGCGCAAGGTCTCAAAGTGCTTCCGGCACAGAGCCTTGCGCCCCTTTCTATTGCACCATCTTTAGATAAGTATTTTACAGAGTTGGCTGTGGGTGCAAAAAAGCAGGAGACCTTTTCGGATCTCCTGCTTAGTAGAGCTGTGAATATTTAATTGTGGTTGGGTTGCCAGTTATGCAAACTGGAATTTCTGTTATAGATTTACAATCATAATAAATTCCTCGCTATTTTCATTAACAACAGTAAATCCCACTTTCTCGTACATCTTCACTGCATAATTACTTTTCTGAACAGATAAGGATATTTTTGAATATCCAGCTAATCTTTCCACTTGTAATAATTGTTTCAATAATGAAGTTCCAATGCCTAACCCTCTATATTGGGGGCAGACAGACATGGCAAGAGATGGAGTATCATTATCAATGTGTCCATAGTCATTCATAATTCTTACCCAAATAGCTCCTACTACATTTCCCTGAATCTCTGCAATTAAGGCTTTATCATGTTTTCGATTTCCAAACTCGACGATATATTCTTGTAATTCCGGACATTCTATTACTGATTTAGGTGGAGGTTCAATACCTTCCGGAATATAAATCGCTTCGTATAAAAAATCACTTAATAAACAGTATTCTTCGCTTCTCATTTCTCGTATTATATAGTCCATAAGTTTACTCCAAATTCTAATTTCTGGTTTTTACTCAACTTTAGTGTAGCTCTCCATACTAAAAGTTTCCAAATCAAACACTACCGCAACAACATTGTCCTCATTTTCTTCAATAAGCCATAAGCGAGTCCATAATGTTTGGTCATTCATATTGGTAGCAGTTTTATCCTCACCATCGGTAATGATTTTTTCGGGATCTAATTTTGTTACAAAAATGTTTTCGGGTTTAAGTCCTGACAGGCTGCTTTGAAGTTCGTCATCGGTTAGTCCTGCCATTTCCATTGCTTCAGCACCATTATAGTACTCAACATCTCCGTACCAGTAGTTATCGTTAATATCCTCGATGGATTTTAACCACATAAATTTATCTTCAACGAATTTATAACCAGCACCAGAGCCGGTATCTATTTCCCATGTTCCTTGCATCAGTGCATTATCATCGTTATTATCTTTGCTGTCAGTAGTACCGGTGCAAGCAGTAAGGCCAAATAGTGTAAAACAGATAATCAGAATAGCTGATGCAATTCTGAAAAAGCCATTTTTGCGGTATTTAATCATATTCATATCATAGTTCATAGGTAACCTCCAAGTTACATTCTATTTATCTTTGTAACCCGTTCTCCATTGAAAAATGAAGAAAATCTTTTATTCCCGTTCCCGTCTACTCCGCTTTTTCTTCCGGGGGTCTGGCGGAGGGGAGAAGGTCTGAATATAGTCCTGCCGGATCGCTGTCACATCCTGAGAAAGAAAAGCAGCGACACGCTCCTGTTCGGAAGTTTGATCTGGGAAAAAGGACGCAAATTTCTGGGCCAGCTGTTCTTCTTTTTCATCCAGTTTAAGTGTGCCTTCGTATCCAATCAATTCTTTCAGCACAGCAGTAAACTCCTTGTACCGGTCCCCTCGAATATCCAGATCGACTTTCGCTTTGGCCGTCATACCGTTAAGGTAAAGTACCTTCAAGAACGCATCGTTTCCTGACCGATTCATTGTGCCCCATAAAGCCAGCTTTTTTGAGAGCAGCTTCCCGCCAATCAGCATCCAGTTTTGGCTTCGGTAAATTTCCAGATACTTTTTCATGGCCTCATCTTCAAACTCTATTGGCTCAAAGTGTTCTCCATCCAACAGCTGCTCCAACTGTTTTTTGCTGAGAATCTGATTCAGTACCGGTATATTCCGGTAAGGCGCACATACATAGCGTCTCATTTTCTGAAACAGCGCCACAACCAGAACTGCTGTGCCAAGTAAAAACAGGAAAAGTTCTCCGTCCATTTCGATTTTCCCGGTTGCCGTTACCCAGATGCCACGCAAAACAAGCACGACACCAAAGCCCCACAACCCGAAAACCAGCAACTTTTTCAGTGGATGAAAATGAATCCACTCAATGATCCGCACTTGTTGCTTGCCGCTCATCGGTTCATTTCGTAAAAGTCGGCGGGCGATCCACTGATTCAACAGTTGTGGAGTCCATGCAACGCCAAATAGAAAAACTGCAATACCGGCATAAAGGGCAATCCCGATCCAACCAATATCCAGATAAGACTCCAAAAGCAGTAAAAGGATAATGGGCAGAATCATGGTGAGAAAAAGTGGTAAAAATGATTTTTTGCGTCCCTTCTGGAGATTTAGGTCATTGAAAGCAGAAGTAATGCACAGGGCAAAAATCATCACAGCCGATATTCCGCCGGACACCCAGTTTTTAAGGTCGCCAAAACGCATCACATGCTCGACTCTGTGCATATTCGGAAATTTCCCGGTAATACCTGCATAGAGGCAAAATCCCAAATAAGCCAAAGTCAAAAGTGCCCCTGCCAGCTTCAAAATTGTTTTTCCTGAAAGTTTTCGTTTCTCCATCTTCGTCGTTTTCCTATAAAATCACGGTTCCTGTGTCAATTTATCCTTCTGTATCCCAAACAAAGCTATCTACCATGTCCCTGGCGGCCTGTTCCGTGGTTTCTGATCCGCTGAAATTTGTAAGCTGGATCAGGCAGAACCCGTAATCCCTTACAATATAGTATTGCGTGGTGACAATATCGCCCTCGTCGATGGTAAAGATATAAAGCAGATCTCCCTGCTCGGTATAGGTTCCATCCCCGTTCAGTTGAGCTTCAATACCATCCAGCTGCATCAAAATCTGTTGGACGATCGCATCCCGGAACTGCTCATGCTCATCCAGACTATATTTGTTCTTTCCTACATGGATGGAGATGTTGTCCGGCTTTTCATCATTTTCGTGGCCTTCCTCTATATAGAAAATCTGCGAATCAGTAGAATGCTTCTCAGATTTCTCCCATCCCTCCGGGACGGTATAACTTCCGGGAATCGCATGATCTTCAGATGATATTTCGGTTTCGGAAGAAGAGGGTTTCTGCCGATCCGCCACAGATTCATCAGAGGGAGATTGTGGCGATGAAGCCCCATTTTTGCCGCATCCAGCAAGGAGCAACACCATAGTTAATAACACAATTAAGATTTTTTTCATACTCTGATTCCTCTCACTTTATAATACTGGTTATCCGAGTTTGGAAACAATCTGGCAGAACATCTCAACATTTTCTTTCTGCCCCTGAATATCAGAGCCAATCGCATTGTTCATCAAAGAAATTTTCATTTTTTCTTTTCCAAAATGCAGCATTACGACTTTTCTTCCGGGCAGCAGCCCACCCTTGACTTCTGCCTTTGTTATGCTGCTTAAGGGCAGAGAAAGCCGGTTTTCAATTTTTGAGACATTGACGGAATTTACAATGATCATATTCAGGTGTTTCTCGGTAACTCCCAGATAGCAGTAAGCATTGCTCAGTGCGCCTAATGCAGCGGCAGCACCCCCCGTCAGTGTAGAAAGTCCTCCAATCAGTGCATAGGTATCAGCTCCGGCCATGATGACCGCCCATAACTTGCACTGATAGGCTTCGTTTTCCTTCAAAATGGCTTCCAGCATTTCATTTTTATCTTTTTCATTCATTGTAAGCATAATTGTTCCTCCTAATTATTGTTTTAAGTTGAGAACGCCGGATGCAATCCTTTGATAGATGCACCCGGCGTTCAAAAGCATTAGTCTGCTTTCAAATTTTTGTCCAGGATCACCAGTTCGCCGTTGCGTTCAATGATACCAGGCTGAACCACGACGATTTTCAGACCTTCCTGCAATTCCAGATACTGTGAAGCATAACCCCAAACCTTGACCTGATCGCCTTCCTCAAGCTCAATGGCAGTGCTTACAGTACCATCTTCATTCAAAATCTGGTTAGCAATACAGTAGAGCTGGCCGGTTGTATCCTCTGCGATGTAGAGAGACACATCCGAAGCGAGCGGCGTTCCGGCAATAGATTTATATTCACCGACTTCTTCGCCCCAAATAGTACCTTCACTGTAAAATCCAACGACCATATTTTCTTCATATCCCTCGATGATCGCATTGAAATCCTGAGCATACGGCTCCATCTCGGCTTTTGTAGTATCCTTGTAAGCGGCAATCTTTTCATTAGATGCCTGTTCTTTTACCTCTTGCGGCTGATAATCCTTGTATTCAAAAACATTGTCCGAAGCAAGCGTGATTGCTGTGTAGTCATCATCCAGAATGACTTTATAAACAGCAATTTCATCATCATCAACAGTACGATTGATGTCGATATTTCCTGCGGAATTCAGTTTATATCCGTCTACACCTTCCAGCGCCTTTTGTAAAGCTGCGTTGGACATCGCACAGTTGATCCCATTGAGCGTTACAAAGAAATCAGGATTTGGTTGATCCTTATCGGCAGAGTATTCCAGTTCTACCACCGTTCCGCCCTCAGCAGGCTTGCATGGCTCTGTCCCGGCATTTACGATTGCAACATCTATTTCCTGATCGTCTTTGGAAAGTTCCCCATAAATACGCTCGCCGGGTTGCAGAGAAACCTCTGCTGCATCATATTCTTCCGTTTCCAAACTCCAGCCGGCTTGTATCAGCTGGGAAGTTTCCAAAGGAAGCGTATAGTAAGTACCATCCAGTACGAACTCAGGTGTCCCGTCATTTTTCAGCTGAGACAGAATGGCCTCATCCGTACAGCCTTTATCGCTGCCCGCAGCTGCCGGAGCTGATGTCTGAGGTTTTGAGCCGCATCCGGCCAGCATACTGCATACCAGCACACATCCTGTCAGTAAAGCAATCCATTGTTTTTTCATAAGCGTAAATCCTTTCTGCGATTCTATCAAATTTGTTTTATGTATGAACAACTCATATCCTATATAAAGGTCGATTATGCCCCTATCAGCGTCATGACCACATAGAGTACGATAAGCAGGAGCGCAAGACACATTGCACAGAAAACGGCAATCGTCGTTTTGACCCTGTGCCGCTCCTTTAATGTCAGAACCATCATTGCAAGTACATCAAAGGAAAAGAAGAACTGGCAGATTCCAGCTAAAACCGCCAACCATTTCGGATGTATGCCGTCTTTGCATGACTTTATCAGATAAGCGATAGCATAGGGAGCTGCCCCTAATAGAATCCCGTATCCCAAAATCAAAAAAACAATGGTTACCAGTCCGAACAACGCCATCAGCGGCAATGGGAAGAATGCCATCAGCGTTACATATACAGTGATGCTCCCTCCGATCAGGTAGAACGGGATTAGTCCATACTTGATAATCAAAGTGCAGTTCAGCAATGTTTTTCTCGACCACTTTCTTCCTACGGTCAGCACAACAATCAAATTGACGATCCCCATAATAAAGGGCAGAAGGATCGATACTATCTGCAATGTGATTGCATTGCCAAAATGAACTGCCAAAAGAAAGAATGTATAAGACACAATTACATAGAGTACTGGGAGGATATAAGTCATTTAGCAGCCTCCTTTCTGCGCCGGATCAACCAGAGAATCAGCCAGATCAAGCAGACTGGGAACGAGAACAAGCCCAAAATAAAAACTCCGGCTCCAAACGATCCAAGGATTGAGTCCCCGGTGGCGATATTGCTGATGATTCCGAACAGTGCCAGACCAACGCTGAAAGAGAGCCAGCAAAAGAAAGCATATTTACTCTCTTTGGCGCTTGCGGGTATTCTTGATTCTCCCTTTTTATTTCCAAGCTGGGTTTTTAGCTGTTCGCTTAGAAGTCGTTCCTGCTTCTCTAATTCAGTGTCTCCGATCGCCCTTGCGTAATCTTCACGAAGTAGGTGATACCCCAGTTTATCCTGCGTATTTTTTGCTCGATGCAAAAACTGCTCCAAAGTTTCTTCCGCTTCTGTCCAGCGCTGTTGTTCCAGCAGAGCGGAGAACCAGTTCGCTGTAATGATGTTTTTGGAATGCTTGCTGAGTGCCCAAGGACGCCAGCGATCCAATCCATGTTTCAAATTCTCAAGGTTGTGATCGCTTTGATATGCCACCACATAGGGGTTAAGTTTCTTTGCCAGCCAGTGTTCATATTTGCAATATGCGAAAAAGCATAGAGCCAGCAGCACAAGGAACACTACAACAGCAATCCACATAGTCTCGTAAGAAAAAAAGTGATCATAAATCAAGCACGCAGCTCCGGAGAGAGCCGCAATGCTGAAAATTGGCCATGGATTTCTCATAATAGCAATATCTCCAATCATCTGTTTGAATAAAGATTCCGATATGGTCAAATTGTCATATCTATATGCAAACATTATAGCATTTGCATCATCTTTCGTCATCATTTTTCTGCTGTACGGCTAGGAATTTAATTGTAAATAAATTATGAATAAATTTGGGTAAAACATTTTCGTTCTTTCTTAGATTGTACTACTAATCAGAGTGGAGATAAAACTGGATGAGTTCTTATTTTGCATCTTATAACAAAAATATTTTGATAAAATTTCGTTTGAAGCGCCTGTTTTTTGCTCTTTTTGTCAGAGTTAATAAGAAGGACAAGTTTTCCCCCTTCAACAGCACTTTGACAATTTCATAGACAGCATAACAGGTACATAACCCGTGTACGAGCGAGTGTGGAACGCCGCGAAGATGGAGCAGCCAGGGAGGTGATGAACAAAGCTGCTTCGGAGCGATCTACGATTTCACAAAGCGGATGGTGGCAAATCCGGCGCGAGGACTGCACGGGGGCTTAAAGATACTTCCTCACGGCCTCCTAAAGACTTGGGGGGAACCCTGCGGCGCACGAGTAAAACGACGCTGCGGAGTTATGACAACCGCGCCAGCGGAGACCTGCTATTATACCGGTCAATAGGCTTGATTATGCCGATTTTTGTAAGGGGTTGAAAGGGATGAAAAGTCAGCAGACTTTAATCAACTAGATTATCACAGGCAGGCTGGGAATCGTGCTGTCTTTTTCGATGTTGGCAAGATACCGCCATTCAATCCCAACCAATTCTGCCAATGTTTTTCGTGTCAGACGATTTGCCTCTCGTGCGGATTTGACATCTGCACCGAAGGTTTCAAAACCGGGACAATCTTCAACTTTCGCCATATAACATCACCCGGTTACATTGTATAATTCATACTTTGCCCGTGGAATGTTACTATATGCAGGTTAGTTGAAGTTTATAATTCATATATAAAAGACCAGCGCCACTCAAAGTTGCTGGTCTTTCCGAATAATGATTTATTGTTGATTCTTTTTTAATGAAGCAATCCATGCTTGGATTGCTTCCACCAGTACATACTGCTGACGCAAAACAGCCATACCTCTTGAACCTCCGTTTCTCTGGCTTTCTTGAGCCCTTCGGCTGTGGCCTCCATGACAACAAGCTCTTTCTCATTCATCGAGCTTAAAAGCACATCAATGTGCTTTCTGCAACTGTTCTCTCCACGCTGACCTTCTGTATAGAAAAACTGATCTACGGAAATGTCGAACAGAGTGACGAGTTTGAAAAACAGGTTGAAGCTGGGGTGCTGGCCTTTGTTCTCGATGTTCATAATGGTGCGGTCAGTCTTGCCGACCAGCTTCGCCACATAGGCTTGCGTCCAGCCCTTTTCCTCTCTGGCCTGTTTCAAAGCGAGCCCGAGCCCATGAAAGTCAAACCTTCTTTCATCTTGGTTCATTCTCATATCACCCTATATCATTGTACATTTCGGGTTGGATTATGAGAATGTAATATGATTGTTACTGTTCACACACCACTGTCCCGCGAGGTGTTTTGGCATGAATATGCCAAAATCCCGAGACATACAAGCCAAAATTCCATTGCCGCAGGCAATCTGGAATGAATTTTGGCTACGTTACTGTGAACGGAGTGAACAGTAGAGAGTATTAATCGAGAACTTGACAATACTGAAAAAGAACATTGTCAAAAGGTAACTATGAAAATTTTAATGGGAGTTATTGCATTTGCAATTTGTTGTACAGTTGGTTTAATACAGGATATGCTTTCTTTGATTTCATTGACTACCTTTATAATTTTAATTTCTCAGTATGTTGGTATTTTGAAATATAAAATTGAAAATAGTAAGAATAAGCGGCGATGATAAAATTATTATTTCCGCTTTTTTATTACATAGAAAGAAGGGAGAAGATTACTTTTTGAATATTAGATTATTTATATAAAAACGTCCAATGGATTTCAATCCGTAAGGACGTTTTTTATATATTACGAAAACTTTTTATAGAGTTTTTCTTTTAAACCCGAACAATGGGAAGTTCTCAATCGGGATAAGGGTGAAAGGGGAAAAGACCTTTGCTCATATCTTGTGGTCGGGAAGGAGGTGAACTCTATGGAGCAATCTTCTTCCTATGATGAGAAAACAGTCAGGCATCAATTTGATCGAAAATGTAAATTAGCATTGAAAGGTGAAGTGGTGGATTATGAAAGACATTTGGCATATCTTAGAAAACATGAAGTTCTGTTTTCAGAATTATCGGAACGGGAAATAGAGAATTTTTCTATAATCAATGAGTATGAATTGGAAAAAAGCTATTTTCGTGCAGGTGGTTATGATGTGGTGGTAAAAGATGCTCTTTTGGCAGAAGCATTGAAAGCACTGACGGAAAGAAAAAGGGATGTTATTCTTTTGTCGTATTTTATGGAAATGAATGATGCTGATATAGCAAGAAAATTGAATCTTGTCAGAAGTACGGTACATGAGCATCGGACACGATCACTTGAAATACTAAAGGCTATGCTGGAGGAAAATGTAAATGAAAACGGAAGAAAAAAGTGCAAGTAATAAAAAATTGATATCGCTTTGCGTGATTGAAAGAGCATTGGAAGGTGATATCCAGGCGATAAATAAAGTATTGAAACATTATGAGGGATACATTGCAAAATTATCAATTAGAAAAATGTATGACGAATATGGAAGTGTTCATTATTGTGTGGATGAAACGCTTCGCAGACGCTTGGAAACAAAACTGATAAAAACAATTCTGGGATTTAAAATGGTTCGCTAAATAATGTATAAGAGCATCCATTTCTGCTGATAAGAATATTTAGCGTTGCTTGTACCTTGAAAATTTCATATTTATCCTGCAGGACGAATGAAACAGAGGAGCTATACAGTAGATACGCCAGGACTGTCTGCATTATTGCTTTGCGACATTGTGACGCAAAGTGGAAATGGTATCAAAATGATATGGAAGTAAAGGCATGAGCGATAAATATTTGACTGTGATCAGAAAGTGGGATTTTTGTGGCGAAGATACTGTTTTTGATAATGATACTTCCGGGAAAGCTGCCCGGTCTGAAAAGATGGTGAAATACCAATGAGGCTGTTACCCGACAGTTACTGCAGGATTTTTGGATAAAAGTAGATGAGAAAGAGTAGAGAGGGAAAATGAATAGTGCAAAATTGTTGAGATACAGTATGCAGCTGTCAATGTTGAAACAATTACGCTCGTTAAAACTTATAAGTGAAGCAGAGTATCAGCTGGTAGAGAAAAAGTTAAAAAAAGATTATGGTGTTATTTCTAATATTACCGCTTGACTATTATAGTGTTGCGTTGTAAAATTATATCAACACTACGGTAGGAACACAAAAAGAAAGGAGCGGTCAAATGGAAGTTGAAATCATTAAGGCGAAGGGTGCTGGTGAGGATACTTCTACGGGAAGAAAGATTGATAGATTAAGAGTTGCCGCATATTGTCGTGTTAGTACTGATGATGAAGATCAGATTAAAAGTTATAATTCAATGGTCAGATATTACACAGATTTGATAAAGAGTAATAAGCAATGGGTTTTTGCAGGAGTTTTTGCTGATAAAGCAATTACAGGCACGAAAACAGATAAAAGAGAAGAATTCCAATTACTGATTCAGGAATGTCTTTCAGGCAATATTGATCTAGTGATTGCAAAAAGCATTCCTAGATTCGCACGAAATACATTAGATACATTAAAATATGTAAGAATGTTAAGAGAGAGGAATATAGCGGTATATTTTGAAGTCGAAAAAATTAATACGTTAAAAGATGGAGAATTTTTACTGACTATTTTAAGTTCTGTTGCACAGCAGGAAGTGGAAAATACATCTGCATATGTAAAAAAAGGTTTGAAAATGAAGATGAAACGTGGAGAACTTGTTGGTTTTCAGGGCTGCCTTGGATATGATTACGATGTAGTAACAAAGTCGCTGTCTATTAACGAAGAGGGTGCGGAAACGGTCAGATACATATTTGACAGATATGTTGCAGGTGCTGGAAGTACGATGATTGCAAGGGAACTGAATGAACAGGGGATTTCAACTATTAAAGGGAATCTGTGGACTTCTTCCAGTGTAATGGGAATTATTAATAATGAAAAATACAAAGGTGATATTTTATTAGGAAAAACCTTTACAGTAGATCCGATATCAAAAAGAAGACTGGAAAATCTTGGAGAAGAAGATCGGTTTTATATCAAAAATCATCATGAACCGATTATATCAGAAGAAAAATTTGCAAGAGCTCAGGAGATACGGGAACGCCGTAATGGAGGACGCAAAAAGGGAGTAGCACCTGGAAAACGAGAAAAATTCAGTAGACAATATGCTTTTAGTTGTATGCTTGAATGTGGATTTTGCGGTGCGAGCTTGTCAAGACGAAGATGGCATAGTAGTTCAAAGTATAAAAAAACTATTTGGCAGTGTGTCAAATCTACGAAACATGGAAAACGGTTTTGCCCGGATAGTAAAGGAATTCCAGAACAGGTTATTGAGGATGCTTTTATTGAATCCTATCGAATGCTATGTACAGATCATAAGGATGTACTAGAGGAATTTATTAAGAGAGTTGAAAAAACTTTATCTGAAGATTCAATAGAAGATAAAATTGAAAAACTCAATAAAAATGCTTATAACATCCAATATAAAAGAAAGAAATTATTGGAGAGTTATTTAGAGGGCGTTGTGGCTAAGGACATTTACGAAGAAACAGATATGGGATATGAAAAGAAATTATCTGAAGTAAATGCTCAGCTGGGTATGCTCGAACAACAATATGACAATGAAGGCAGCTTGCAAAGAAGGCTGGTAGATTTTAGAAAAGCATTGTCAAAAAACCAGATTTTAGAAGGATTTGACAGAGGAATATTTGAAAGTATCATCGAAAAAGTTATTGTCGGTGGTTACGATGAAAATGGAGAGAAAGATCCCTATAAAATCATTTTCATATATAAAACAGGATTCAAAAATGAAATTGGAAACGCAAAAGAACGATTTGGGAAGAAATCAAAAGCAGTAGAAAAAGCGAAAGAAATGTGTTCCCATATCGCAGACGAGGTAAAAGATGTGTGTTCCTATGTTAGTGACAATACATGTGGAGTGCGTGGTTGCACTACATCGGGTCGATATGTAAGAATCCTTGATTTGCGCGAAGGCAACGAGGAGAGTTCCGAAGAAATAACTGGCTGTAAAGCCAGTGTTTATGCGGAATTCGACGACTGCCCGCGAGTCGGGAAGTTTGTAAAACTTCTCGACTTCCGGCACTTTGAGCGACATATGATGTTCTCACAGAGTGATAGAAAAACCTACAAAAAAGCAATTTCAGACGGTGTGAATGTCTCAGTCGTATTGGATGTGGGGTGTGGAAACACATAAAAGTACAATTAATATTTTGAAGTTATTCAATAGAATACGAAGCGTGAAAGACCGTTCATTTTCAAGTAATTGGAGATGAGCGGTCTTTTTCTGTTTGCAGATAACATTGACGTAACTGAGTAGAAGTTATTCTACCGGAAGAACGGAGGTTGTAATGGAAGAGATAAAGAGTATCAGAATAAGCGAGTTAAAGGACTTTAAGAACCATCCTTTTCATGTGCAGCAGGACATAGAGCTGTGTGCCCTTATGAAAAGTATTGAAGATGAGGGTGTGATTGTACCTTTGCTTGTAAGACCGAATCCTGACGGAGAAGGTTATGAAGTGATTGCAGGACACAGACGAAAGGCAGATGCCGGCTGGGCTGGTCTTGCGGAGGTTCCGGCAGTTATAAGAGAATTGGATGATGATCAGGCGATAGTGGCGATGGTAGATTCTGTGCGCCCGTAAGGCGTTTGGGGTGGACACCCAAGCGACGTGGGTCATTATGATTTTGTTTTGAGAAAACAATAAGAAAAATTATCAAGTGTGAAGAACACAGTCTTATCGCCAACAACTAACCTTGAATGGAAACATAAAGGGGACAACAGCACGTTTGTAAAGGCACAAGTCAACAAAGCTTCCAAGTTGCGACTGAGTGTCGAGGTGAAAGGTACTATATGAGGATGAAAGCTAAACTGCTTGAAGGAAAGTCAGAGGCTAGAGCTAACCATCTCCGCACCGAAGGGAAGATGTTACGGTGATGTATTGGCAGATTAGTATTTTGCTGTCTGCAATCTGCGTGATAATCAATGCAAGCTAGCCATAGGTTCATTTGAGGATGCATCTGAAATCAAGGAAAAATTCAGAGTATTTCTCGAGGATACTCTGCATCTTGAGATGTCCGAAAAAAAGACCAAGATAACACATAGTCAAGATAAAGCAAGATTTCTTGGATATGATATCACCACCGCAAAGAACTCAGCGCTTATGCAATCATCAGGGCATACAGAAATGCCTATTCAGGCGGTTGGACAGGAACAACCTGTGCCTGACGATAAGGGTGCTTCTGGGAATATGGATTACACAGAGGAGGATGTGAAGAAGTATCAGATGGATCCTGATATCAATGAGTTGCTGGATTTCAGTTTTTGCGGGGAATGACAGCAGAAGGCTACAAAACATTTATAAATGGAAGTGTTATGGCATCATTTATGGAAGGAATTGTAGCCTCAATTTTAGAAGAAAAAAGTGGTGCCGGATACGGCACGAATTGTAGCCAATTAAATACAGTTATCAGCGTAATTGAAGCCATGTATCTTTGCGAAGGTATGTGGCTTTTTCCTTTTTGCGCTGAGGATAGATTTTTTAACCAGCCCTCGTGCATTTATGCGAGGGCTAAGCCTCGCAGAGCGAAATACACCCATCGCACAAAACTTCGTTTTGTACTCTGTGTATTTCGCCCTTGCAGGGGGCTATCACGCCGGATACGGCGGTGGGTTCGTAAACGGACACCTATATGTCCACTCACATTGGCATTAGAAGTGAAAGAAAGAGTTGCAGGAGCAGATTGCTGTATTGGATAGAAAAGCAGGGAGGATGAAATCAGAGCTTTCAAATGTGCTTCAGGATGCAGACTATGCAAATGCTTCGGAGTTTTATACCGAGCTATTCATGGTTCGTGAGGAGAGGCAAAGGTATGAAGAGGCTTGTAAGGAATGGCAGCAGAAGTGTGTTGAGGTGGAACTTGTAGCGGTGAAGGATAGTAAGTATTTTGGGGACGTAATTCCGATTAGCAGGAATAGAGGGCGATAAAGTAAGGCGATGCTATTAGTGAATCTGATAGCATCTGTGTAACTACATAGTGACAATTTTGCATCTTCGAAGTGGTAGTCTATGCAAAATATCATCGAATTGGATGAAAAAGGAGAGAATTACCGCATCCTTTGGGGTCTGGTAAACGGAGGCAGACCGACCAGTGAGCTGCCGAGTCACCTGATGAACCATGAAGTGAAAAAAGGCGTTACCAATGTTTATCATGCACATACCACGAATGTGATCGCACTGACATTTGTACTGCCGTTGGAGGATAAAGTATTTACTAGAGAACTCTGGGAGATGGCGACCGAGTGCCCGGTTGTATTTCCTTCCGGAATCGGTGTAGTAGGATGGATGGTGCCGGGCGGCCGTGAGATCGCAGTGGCGACAAGTGCCCTGATGAAAGAATATGATGTGGCAATCTGGGCGCATCACGGCATGTTCTGCTCAGGGGAAGACTTTGATCTTACATTCGGATTAATGCACACCGTAGAGAAATCCGCGGAAATCCTTGTAAAGATGCTGTCCATGAGACCGGATAAAAGACAGACAATCTCACCTCAGAATTTCAGAGATTTGGCGAAAGATTTTAAAGTAACTTTACCGGAAAAGTTTCTATATGGCAAATAATGTACATATCACATATTTGGCGTATCAGAAGCATGAAGCATGTTTCGATATTCCATAGGCGTACATCCGTATTTCTTGCGGAACAGCTGAAAGAAAAAGCTGGTATTCTGATATCCGACGGCAAGGCTGATATCATTTGTGGAAAGTGCGGTGCTCCTTAACAATTTTGCCGCCTGAGAGAGCCGGTGTGTCTGGACCAGCTCTTTGTAAGTGGTTCCGGTATGCTGGCGTATGTAGGCAGAGAGATAGTTTGGGTGCATATTAAAAAACTCAGCTGTAGAAGAAAGGGTACAGTCCGCAAAGTTTGTTTCGATATATCGGAGTATGGTATAAATCTGATCCACAGAGGCGTGATCTAGAACCATACCGTGCTGGAACAGATTGATCATCTCGCAGGTAATCAGCGTAAAAAGACTGTCTAAAAAAGGTCCGGATGTTACGGACGGAGAATAAAATTCACAGAGAAACTGGTTGGCAAGATCTGCCAGCCGGTTTTGTTTTTGTTCCGGGGAAAAGACAATATACATGCTTTCCTGCATCGTGGTGTTCAGAGCCTCAATGAAAAAGTGTGTAAGGTAATTATCCTGAGACAGGCGTTCAAAAAAAGTACCGTTCAGATATTCGCGCGTCAGCAGAAAATTGATGATAATATCATTTTCTGAACATCTTTTGACAGAATGAGGTGCATTCTGGCTGATCAGAACCATCTGCCCGGCTTTTAGCCTGAATGTAGTCTTATTTATCGTCATTGTGCAGGAACCAGAATAAATATAACTCAACTCCAGCCACTCATGGATATGCAGAGGTACGTTTTCAAAACGATCCTGTTTTACAACAGCGAAGTTGTAATAACTCGGAAGCACTTTCTTTGAAAGAAATAAAGAACGCAGATCTTCAAGGTTCGTATCAAAACGGTAACAGGGTGTATCAAACTTACCTCTGGCAACAGGAAATTGTGAATAATCTTTCTTTACACCATTCAGACGCTGGGTTTCTTCGGTAGTGTGCTGCTTCAGAAATTGATTCAATGCAGATAATGTCATCATATATAATCTCTCCTTTTCGAGATATGAATGAACTGTGATTATAGTCATCAGCAGTTTATTTAACCTGTCTAAAATATACCATATTGGGGGCAAAGGTGTACAGAGTAATCTCGGATATTTATTAAGTTTGGTCGGTAAATCACTTATGTTTCGTTGATGTAATTTTAGTCTGTATAAAGTAAGATGTCAGTAAGAAAAGGAGGCATAGGTTAGGATGAAGATATTTTTTGCAGTAGTGGTGATTGTTTTATTATTTGTAATCGGTGCGACATTATATGTCTATAAAAAAAGTGCCATGTTTTTGCCGGCACTTCTTGGCATCTGCGGATTTCCAAAAATAAAGGAAAGCAGCTATTACGATGAAAACGGACATTTCCGTCCGGGAACGGGGGAGGACAAAGTTGGATTTTTCATGCAGCATCCGGTATTCGGCGGTTTTAAACATATGTTTTTCAATGTGGAGGACAACGTGCTGAAAGCTATTGCGCCTGTAAAGTATAAGGATTTTTTAAAGGCGCCGGGCCGTGAGGAACAATTGGATGCAGCCTTGGAATCTTTCAATTATCTAACCGGACTTGTTGAGAAAGGTCAGGCAAGGCTGGTGTCGGATCTGTATCCTGCGGAAGCAGTGAAGGGTCATCCGTACAGGTCACATCTGACGGGAATGTTTTATCAGGGACAACAGGGAAAACCACTTGCCATTGTAGTTCCGGGAGGCGGATTTATCAGTAATGTAACTGATTGCGAGGGGTATCCTGTGGCGATGAAGCTGCATAAAATGGGATATTCTGTTTTCGTCGTAAGTTATCCGGTCGGCAGACAGCTGGGTGAGACAGAACAGGTAAAGCAGGGACAGGCTGCCGCGAGGGAACTGACACAAGTGATTCGATATCTGACGGAGCATCAAAAACAGTTTTCTGTAAACATGGATGATTATGCCATCTTTGGTTTTTCAGCAGGAGGACTTATGACCACGGCGTATTCATTTGCCAATTATGAGGACTGCTGCCACAAGAATCATCTGCCAAGACCGAAGGTGATCTTCCCTATGTATGGTCTGGACTGGAATATCAAAGCTTTGCAGGAGGACAAGGGACTGGCGGTATTTTCTATCGTAGGGCGGGATGATGAGTTCGGTTTTGCAAATGTGGAAGATAAACTGCCGGAATTAGAGAAGGTACTGGGCAAAGAAAATGTGTCGGTCAGAATCGTTGACGGACTGGGACATGGATTTGGAATAGGAAATGAAACAAAAGTGAAAAACTGGCTTCAGGAAGCAGTCATCTTCTGGGAAGCCCACAGATAGGAACAGATAAGAATTTATTTAAGGAGGATTTCATAATGAGCAGAAACCTGAAAGAATTGATCAGACAGATGACACTGGAGGAAAAAGCAGGACTATGTTCGGGAGCGGATTTCTGGAACACGATGGGAATCGAAAGGTTAGGGATTCCTTCCGTTATGATGACAGACGGCCCGCACGGCTTGCGCAAACAGGAAGGCGCGGCAGATCATCTCGGCCTGAATAAAAGTGTGAATGCAGTCTGCTTTCCGGCAGCCTGCGCCACGGCATCCAGCTTTGACGTGGAACTGATGGAATGTATGGGACAGATCCTTGGGGACGAGTGTCAGGCTGAGAACGTGGGCATGCTCCTCGGCCCTGCAGTTAATATCAAACGCAGTCCTCTCTGCGGAAGGAATTTTGAATATATGTCCGAAGATCCATATCTGACAGGAAAGATGGCGTCAGCATATATCCGGGGCGTACAGTCGAAAGGCATCGGAACCAGTATGAAACACTTCGCCGCGAATAATCAGGAAACAGACCGTATGCAGATATCGTCGGAAGTATCGGAACGGGCTTTCCGGGAAATTTATCTGCCGGCTTTTGAGGAGGCGGTGAAGAAAGCGCAGCCAAAGACTGTGATGTGCAGCTACAATAAGATCAACGGAGTATTTTCTTCAGAGAATAAGAAGCTTCTGACAGATATCCTGCGGGATGAGTGGGGATTTGAAGGATATGTGGTCAGTGACTGGGGAGCTGTAAATGACCGGGTGAAAGGACTGAAAGCCGGTCTTGACTTGGAGATGCCGGGATCAGGAGGATATAATACAAGAAAGATTATTCAGGCAGTGGAGAATGGAGAACTGGAGGAAGAAATTCTTGACAGAACGGTGGAACGCATACTGAAAGTAGTCTTCTCCTACACAGATAACAGGAAAGCGGAGACTGTATTTGACAGGGAAAAGGATCACAAAGCAGCGGCAGATATCGAAACAGAGTGCGCCGTACTTCTGGAAAACAGGGGAGTGCTGCCGCTGAAAAAAGAACAGAAAGTAGTCTATATCGGGGAATTTGCAAAGAAACCGCGATACCAGGGCGGGGGATCGAGTCACATCAATACGGACAGCGTAGTGTCGGCTCTGGAAACTGCGGTGAGAAAAGGCAGGGCAGTGGAGTACGTGAAAGGCTTCTCGTCAGAGCGTGACGAGATGACAGAAGAGGATCTGAAACAGGCGTGTGAAGCGGCAGCGGGCGCAGATGTAGTTGTAATCTTTGCCGGACTGCCGGACAGCTTTGAGTCGGAAGGATATGACAGAACATCCATGGAACTGCCAAAGTGTCAGAATCGCCTTATAGAGGCTGTGGCTGAGATACAGAAAAATGTGGTAGTGGTTCTTCATAACGGAAGTCCCGTAGAAACTCCATGGGCGGAGTCTGTAAATGCCATTCTGGAGATGTATCTGGGAGGAGAAGGCATTGGGGAGGCCAGCGACCGGCTGTTATTTGGGGAGGCAAATCCAGGAGGACGTCTGGCGGAGACGTTCCCATATCGTCTGGAAGACAACCCGAGTTACCTGAATTTCCCTGGAGACGGCAGGACTGTTCTCTATGGAGAAGATATCTTTGTCGGATACCGTTACTATGATGCGAAGAAAGTACCGGTGCGCTGGGCATTCGGCCATGGACTGTCATATACGGAATTCAGCTACAGCAATATGAAACTCTCTTCTGCGGAAATGAAAGATGGAGATATTCTGAAGGTGAGCATTGATGTGGAGAATACAGGGAAGAGGGCAGGAAGTGAAGTGGTTCAACTCTATGTCAGTGACAAGGACAGCACGGTGCCAAGAGCAGTGAAAGAACTAAAAGGGTTTGCGAAAGTATTTCTGAATCCGGGTGAGAAGAAGACGGTTACAATGGAACTTTGCGCGAGAGATTTTGCTTACTACGAGACAAAGATTCACGACTGGTACACTCCGTCAGGTACATATGAGATCCAGATCGGGCATGCCAGCGATGAGATCAGAGAGGCTGCAGAACTTACATTTACTACTGATGTGCTGCTGCCGTTCACTGTGGATATGACCACTACAATGGGGGAATTGATGAACCACCCGAAGACAGCAGGGAAAATGATGGAGTATCTTGAGGGGATATCACAGGGAGAAGAACCTAAGAAAGAAGATGGGGAGGTACAGCTTGTGACTCCGGAAATTATTGCGCAGATGCCGCTGAAATCATTTTTAAGCGTTATTCCGGGCGAAGCGATCGAGCAGATGATCGTGGAGTTAAATGCTCTGTGTCAGTAGTGGGAGGAACGGTTGGCTTATTATTGGATGAAAAAGTATCAGCATGAAAATGAGGAAGAATTATGGGCAAGATTTATGCGGCAAAAACAAATCATATCACAAACCCTTTAGGGTTTTATCTGAAACCGTTGGTATTTTCATGGAAAGTGAAAGGCGGCAGAGGACAGGAACAGAAACATGCAAGGATTGTGATCAGCAAGAACAAAACCTTTACAGATATCTGTCACGACACGGGGGAGGCAGAGCTGGACAGTCTCTCTGCAAGAGTGGAATTTGAACCGCAGCCGTATACAAGATATTACTGGAAAGTTATTGTGACAACAGATGCAGAGGAAGTGATCGAATCAGACACGCAGTTCTTTGAGACCGCCAAAATGGATGAACCGTGGACGGGCAGGTGGATTACCTGTGACAGCAGTCAGGAACGGCATCCGATTTTCTCAAAGAGGATTCGTCCGGCAAAAGAAGTGAAAAGCGCAAGACTGTACATTTGCGGCCTGGGATTGTATGAGGCATATTTTCTTGGGGAAAATAAAGAAAATCCTAAGAAAATCGGTGAAGAGTATCTGACTCCGTACTGCAATAATTATGACCGGTGGATCCAGTATCAGACGTATGACATCACAGAACAGGCAGAACGAGGAGGTGTGCTGTCTGTTCTTCTCGGAAACGGTTGGTATAAAGGCAGGTTCGGTTTCAATGATCCGGAGCGGGAAGCATATTACGGTGACGAGTGGAAGCTGATTGCGGAGATTCACATAGAGTACAAAGACGGAACGAAAGATGTGATCAGTTCTGATGAAACCTGGTCAGTTACAAGAAGCAATTTGTGGTTTTCCAATATCTATGACGGTGAGAGAAGAGATGATACGCTGCCGCCGGTAGAGGAGTCTCCTGCGCGGATCGCAAAGGTTCCGAAAGGCCGGCTTATGGAACGGTTATCTCTTCCAGTTAAGGTACAGGAGGAGATGAAGCCGGCAGAGCTGATCCATACTCCTGCCGGAGAAGAGGTATTTGATCTGGGGCAGGAGATCACGGGGATCTTCCGGCTGCGGGTGCATGAGCCGGCGGGGACAACTATCAGGATTCAGACGGGCGAGGTGCTTCAGGACGGATGTTTCTACAACGAGAATTTAAGAACTGCACTTTCGGAGTACATTTATGTTTCTGATGGTACAGAAAAGGTGATTACGCCTCATTTTACATACTATGGTTATCGATATGTGAAAGTGACCGGGGTTAGGGACCTTTCGTGTGAGGATTTTACGGCGCTTGTTCTTTACAGTGATTATGAGAGCATCGGGGCAATCGAGACAGGGAATGATCTTGTGAACAAATTAATCTCCAATATCGAATGGGGAATGAAAGGGAACTTTCTGGATGTGCCTACAGACTGTCCCCAAAGAGATGAGAGGATGGGCTGGACAGGAGATACACAGGTATTTTCCGCGACTGCAAGCTATCTGGCTGATACCTATGCGTTTTACCGAAAATATTTATACGACCTGTATCAGGAACAGCTTCTGGCGGGCGGAATGGTTCCGGAGATTGTCCCCACATTCGGACCGACAAAATGTTCCTGCGCATGGGGAGACGCCGCATGTATCATCCCCTGGAACGTATATTTGTTCAGCGGGGACAAAACAATACTCGAAAACCAAATTGAGAGCATGAAAGCGTGGGTCGATTATATCCGGAGAATTGATGGAGACTATCATGGATGGAGACAGGTTTTCCATTATGGTGACTGGCTTGCTCTTGACCGTACAGGTGCCGCTGCGAACAGCGTGTATGGAGCGACTGATGAAGCATACATTGCAGACATCTACTACGCGGCAAGTGCACAGATTGTTGCAAAAGCAGCAGAGGTGCTTGGACTGGAAGAAACGAGACAGGAGTATCAGAAAATCGCAGACCGTCAGTGGCAGGTCGTGAAAGAAGAATATTTTACTGCTACAGGCAGATGTGCGGTGAAGACGCAGACAGGGCTTATTCTTGCACTGAAATATCATCTGTCTGAAAATGAAGAACTGACAAAGCAGATGCTGCAAAAGCTTCTCAGGGATAATAAAAATAAATTAAATACCGGGTTTGTAGGAACCCCGCTTCTGTGCAATGTCCTGACTGATCATGGAATGACAGACGCGGCATACCGGCTGCTTCTGAATAAGGAATACCCGGGCTGGCTCCATGAAGTGAAGCTGGGAGCAACAACGGTGTGGGAGCGTTGGAATTCACTGGATGAGAGCGGACATGTCTCCAGCACGGGGATGAACAGTCTAAATCATTATTCTTACGGCGCTGTATTGGAGTGGATCTTCCGTCATGCGGCCGGGATTGATGTGACGGAACAGAACCCGGGAGGCAGGGTGATGCGGATCAGCCCGAAAGTGAATAATGGACTGAAATATGTAAAAGCTGTTTATGATTCGGCAAGCGGATGCTATCAGTGCGGCTGGGAGATATCAGAGGATAATAAAATCACGGTCACTGTTACGGTTCCGTTCGGCGGAAGTGCAGAAGTGGTTCTTCCATATGCGTCGGAATCTGTATATGAAGATAAAGAAAATCCATTATTTGAAGAGGTGGAAAATGGAATCTGCCGTGTGAGAGCCGGAGAATATGAAGTCGCTTATGAGGCGTCACAGCCTTTAAAGAAGAAATACAGCATAGACTCGACAATGGAAGAACTGCTGAACCATCCGGATATCCGCGCGTTTCTTTCTCAAATGATGGAAGTGGATATGATCCCCGATATTGCATATGGGCTTTCGCTTAGAGATGTCGCGAAAACATTCGCAGGAGAGATAAAAAAAGATGAGGCGCAGATGCTGGATGCGGCACTGGCAAAATTCTAATCAGGAGGGTTGCTATGGAGCTTATAAGGCTTAAAGTAAACAGTCAATATAGACCATGCGTGGACGAAGCACCTTATTTTTCATGGGTAATCACTAGTGATGAAAAGAATGTGATGCAGACATCCTATCATATCACAGTGAAAAATATGGACGAAGTAATGTGGGATTCTGGAATGGTAGAAAGTGATAAAAGTATTTTTGTGGAGTACTCCGGGAAACCATTACAAAGTCTCAGTGACTACAACTGGACAGTGGAAGTGACAGTTAATAACGGAGAAAAGGCGGCGGCATCCTCATCCTTTGAGACAGGATTTATGAAGAAAGAATGGACGGCCGAGTGGGTGAAATCTCCGTTTCCTATGAAAAAGGTAAAACCCGGAACCGGCGGGCAGAACCCGGCAGAATATTTTCGCAAAGAATTTGATGCACGAGACGGCATAAAACGAGCGCGCGTTTATGCCACCTGTCACGGAGCATATCAGCTCAGCATGAACGGAATGCGTCCGGATGACAGAGAGTTTGCGCCGGAATTTACCGTCTATTCTAAATATCTGTGCTACCAGACTTATGATGTGACCCCGTTTTTGAGAGAGGGAGGAAATGTCATAGGAATGCTGGTGGGGGACGGCTGGTATGACAGCGCGAACTTTAAACCGAGAAGCAGGAAGTTTAAAGCCGAACATTCTGTGTTATTTCAGATAAAGATTGATTATGAAGACGGAACGAGTGAAATGGTGCTGTCAGATGATACGGTGAAAGTTTCAGAAAGTCCGATTCGTTCATCAGATCTGTTTGCAGGTGAACTCTATGACGCACGGATGGAACAGGAAAACTGGAACTGCTGCGGATTCGATGACAGCAGCTGGAAAACCGGTATTCCATGCGGAAAAATTTACGTGAACCTGGTGGCTCAGTACGGGGAACCGGTGCGCCCGGTAAAAGAAGTGCCGGCAGTAGGAATGACAGTTAGCCCGAAAGGCGAGACGATCATTGACTTTGGACAGAACTTGGCAGGTGTTCTGCGGGTAAAAAGCAAACTGCCGGCCGGAACAAAAATGGTATTAGATCATTTTGAAACTCTTGATCAATATGGAAACTATTTCAACAATATTTTCATGTCAGAGAAAACAGGGCACAAGCAAAGTGATATTTATATCTCAAACGGGAAATTCACAGAATACATACCGCATTTTACATATCATGGATTCCGCTATGTGAGAGTGACATGCGATCAGCCGGTGAGCCCGGAGGATTTCACAGCGATTGTCCTGTCTTCTGACAATGAGGATCTGGGAACTTTTGAGACATCCAACGAAGATATAAACCGGCTTTACGAAAATACAAGATGGTCTCAGCGGTCGAATCTGTTCTCAATCCCCACGGACTGTCCGCAGAGAGAAAAAGGCGGATGGACCGGAGATATCCAGATTTATGCAAGAACAGCCATGCTCAACGAAAATGTAACCCCGTTTCTGACAAGATGGCTGCGCAATATGACCTGCAGTCAGCAGAAAAACGGGGCAATCCCTAATGTGATCCCCCTTACCGGAATCTATGAATTACTGGAGAAACTGAATCGGATCGTATACCGCAATTTTGAACCGGTGGGAGAAGCGGGATGGGGAGATGCCGCCTGTATCGTACCGTGGAGCATGTATCAACTTACAGGAAATATAAGGATACTGAGAGAACAGTATGACACAATGAAAAAGTGGTGCGACTATATCATCAACACCGCAAAGAAGCGTAGAGGCAAGATGAAACATCCAAAAGAAATTGACCAGTATCTGTGGAATACAGGACATCAGTACGGGGAGTGGCTCATACCGAGCCAGACAGTAGACGGAGCAGACCAAAGCGCTGCAAAACCTGTCAATACTTCTGCATACTGCGCGCCAATCTTTGGATGGAATTCCTGCCGGATCATGGCAGATACAGCAGCGCTCCTCGGGCATACATCAGACGAATTATACTATGATGACATTGCGTCTAGAATGAAATCTGCCATTCAAAAAGGACTGATCGATGATGACGGGAAGATGCCTCTTGATTTTATGGGCAGTTATGTGCTGGCAATCGCATTTGATCTTGCTCCTGAAAGGAAGAAAGAAAGTATCGCCGGACATTTGATCCGCAAGATAGAAGAAAACGGGGATTGTCTGGATACAGGGTTCCTGACGACGCCGTATCTGCTGGATGCGCTCTGTAAGATCGGCAGGATGGACAAGGCATATAAAGTCCTGCTCCAGACAAAGTGCCCGTCATGGCTTTATGAGGTGAATCAGGGAGCGACAACAATCTGGGAAAATTATATTTCTTACAAGGAGGACGGGTCTCCGGTTATGACAAGCCTGAACCACTATGCCTTTGGATGCGTGGACGACTGGATGTTCCGGAAGATAAGCGGCATTGATATGGCTGCTCCCGGATTTAAGGAGATTGTAATCGCACCGGAGCCGGACAATGCGTTTACCAGTGTAAAACGTACTTATATAAGTGAGTACGGGGAAATCGCAGTCAGGTGGAGTATGGACGAAGGGAAATTTAAGCTGAAAGTAAAAATCCCCTGCAACACGACTGCCGTTGTAAAGATGCCGGATGGCAGATTATACAAGGTAGGAAGCGGAATGTATCAGTTTGAATAAAGAATCAAAGAAAACAAAATGACAGTATTTGCGAGAACTGACCGGTAAATACAGACGGTTAGTTCTCTTAATATGAAAGTTGAAAATAATAAGGAGTTAGGGATTATGAAAAAGAAAATATTGAAGATTATCTTAAGTATCGTTTTAATTCTGATTCTGGCTGTGGGAATCGGCCTGACATATTTAGTAGGAGCAGCAGGCGGTGGAGGACCGTTTGATTTTGTCTGGAAGAACAAACTGAAAAAAATGCCGGGAAACGCAGAAAAATACAGTCTGGAAAATATAGAACCGTTAGAAAACAGCCCTCTTGAAGGGAAGCGTATCTGCTACCTTGGATCATCTGTAACCTTAGGTCTGTACTCAATGGATGTTTCTTTCGCAGATTATATCTCTTACAGAAATGGCTGTGAGTATGTAAAAGAAGCTGTAAGCGGTACTACTTTAGTGGATAACGGAAAGACGTCTTATATCCAAAGGATGAAAAATAATATCGGTACAGATGAGAAATTCGATGCATTTGTCTGTCAGCTTTCCACGAATGACGCGTCGAAGGAAATGCCGATGGGAGAAATCAGCAGTTCAGAAAATCTGGAGGATTTTGATACACAGACGATAACAGGAGCAATGGAATATATCATTGTATATGCAAAGCAGACATGGAATTGTCCCGTGATCTTTTATACCGGAACAAAATATGACAGTAAACAGTATCAGCAGATGGTAGATGTATTGTTTGAGCTTCAGGATAAATATGGAATAGGCGTGATCGACCTTTGGAATGACGAGGAGATGAATGACGTTTCTGAAAAAGAATATGAAGTTTATATGGCAGATCCGGTTCATCCGACGCAGGCAGGATATCTGGAATGGTGGACGCCTAAGATGGAAGAATACTTATATCAGTTTTTAGAAAGATGATTATTATATTAAGTTTCGTCGGTAAACTGCTTATATATCGTTGGTGATTTGCCCTTTGGAATTATTTATAATTGAATCAAACAATGAAAGGACGGATAACGAAATGGAAAATTCAGTTACAAAAAGAGAAAAAATCAGTTATGGTTTGTATTTTATGGGACAGAATGTATTCTATGGACTGGTAGGATATATGACTACATATTTTACAGATATCGGCATAACGGCAGCATTGGTTGCGATCGTGGCGCTTATCACGAAAGTGTGGGATGCCATCAACGATCCGATCTTCGGTATGATCATGGATAAGGTGAATTTTAAGAAAGGGAAATTCCTGCCGTGGCTTCGAATATCTGTCATAGCGATTCCGGTGGCAACTATTCTTCTTTTTATAATACCTACCGGGATTTCCATGACGGCTAAAATCATATGGGCAACACTTGCTTATATGTTATGGGATACAGCCTATACCCTTTGCGATGTACCGATTTTTGGTATTGTTACCACGATGACAATAGACCAGAAGGAACGTGTTTCACTAAACAGCATAGGAAGATTGTTTGCTATTTTTGCAGGTATTGTTACAGGAATTGCCCTGCCGTTGGTACGGCAGCGGTTAGGCGGCTGGTCAACAACAGTAATTGTGTTATCTCTTTTGTCATGTGTTATGATGATTCCGATTTGTCTGTTCGCAAGGGAGAGAGTAATTGAAAAAGAAAGAGTCCAGAATGACGGGGCAGAAGAAAGTTATACATTGCGAGATATGGTAGAATGTCTGCGGAAGAACAAATATTTATTGCTTTTCTTTGCGGCTCCGCTCATCAGCAGCCTGCTTAATGTTGGTGCAAATTGGGGCTTATACGTTGCCCGGTACTGCCTTGGCGGTGAAGAAGCTGCCTCATATGTTTCGATGGCGGTAATTATTCCGACCTTAATCGGTGCGGTTATGGCAGTAGAATTATGCAAAAAATATGATAAATTTAAAGTCTTCTATATTTCATATATTTTCGCGTTACTTCTGGGAATTGTAAGATTCATAGCCGGGTATGAGAATATGATGGTGTATGTGATTTTAAATGCCTTAGGAGGAATTCCGCTGGGAATAGCAGTTAT
This sequence comes from Blautia sp. AF26-2, assembly GCF_003460955.1. Taxonomy (NCBI): domain Bacteria; kingdom Bacillati; phylum Bacillota; class Clostridia; order Lachnospirales; family Lachnospiraceae; genus Blautia; species Blautia sp. AF26-2. The sequence goes on from NZ_QTWD01000016.1 coordinate 52,166, forward strand.
ACTGCAGTATCAGTTTACGCCGGACTGCTACGAGTATGGACAGTACAAGACAGGATTAAAAATGCGTGGTGTAACGTTTGCGGCGCAGACATTTTTTACAAAATTAAGTGGAGCGATCGCAACAGCAGTCAGTGTGTTTGCGTTAACTATAATCGGCTTCCGAGAGGGAGAAGGCGTTGTTCAGGCGGCAGGATTTGCCGATAAATTATGGACATTCAGCTGTCTTGGCAGCATTATCGGGGGTATTTGCACTCTGCTTATACTTCGTCTTTACAAGCTTAATGACCATGATGTCCAGCTGATGGCAAAATGCAATAATGGTGAGATCAGCCGTGAAGAAGCAGAGGCACAGATGATCAATCAGTATTAAGAAAAGAAAGGAGGACTTTTGCGATGGACAGAATAAAGGAACTGATTTCAAAAATGACGCTGGAAGAGAAGGCAAGTCTCTGCTCGGGCGCTGATAACTGGCATACGAAAGAAATCAAACGACTGAACATTCCGTCAGTTATGATGGTGGACGGCCCTCACGGACTGAGAAAGCAGGAAGGGGAAACGGATCATCTGGGATTGAATGAAAGTGTGAAGGCCGTTTGTTTCCCGGCAGCCTGTGCAACAGCCTCCAGCTTTGATGTTGACCTGATGGAACGGATGGGAGAGACGCTGGGAGCGGAGTGTCAGGCCGAGAATGTAAGCATACTGCTTGGCCCGGCGGTGAATATTAAAAGGAGCCCGTTATGTGGGCGGAACTTTGAGTATCTGTCGGAGGATCCATATCTGGCAGGTAGGATGGCATCGGCATATATCCGCGGAGTACAGAGTCAGGGCGTGGGGACAAGCATTAAGCACTTCGCACTGAATAACCAGGAAACACTCCGTATGACGATATCTTCCGAAGTGTCAGAACGTGCGCTCAGGGAAATCTACCTGCCTGCGTTTGAGGAAGCGGTGAAAGAATCAGCTCCAAGAACCGTCATGTGTAGCTACAACAAAATAAATGGAGAATATGCTTCGGAAAACAGATATCTTCTGACAGATATCCTGAGAAAAGAATGGGGATACAAAGGCTGCGTCGTCAGTGACTGGGGCGCTGTAAATAACCGTGTGAAAGGACTGCAGGCCGGACTGGATCTGGAGATGCCTTATTCCGGAGGATACAATGACAGACAGATTGTGAAAGCAGTACAGGAGGGAAGACTGGACGAAGCTGTGCTGGATGAAGCGGTGGAGCGGGTATTGAATGTTGTGTTTGCCGGTGAAGAGCAGCATCGTCCGGAAGATATATCTGATAAGGAAACAGATCATAAAAAAGCAGCTGATATTGAGACGGAATGTGCGGTCCTGCTGGAAAATAACGGTATACTTCCGCTGAATACAGACAGAAAGGTTGCCTATATAGGGGAATTTGCCGAAAAGCCGCGGTATCAGGGCGGCGGCTCCAGCCATATCAATCCGTTCAGGGTTGTTTCGGCATTGGATGCTGCCGGAGAAAAAGGGCGTAGCGTGACTTATGCAAAAGGATTTTCTAACGAAAATGACTCGATGACGGAACAAGAGCTGGAAAAAGCGCTTCGGACTGCTGCAGAAGCAGACGTCGCGGTAATCTTTGCCGGGCTGCCTGAGATATTTGAGTCGGAAGGGTATGACAGAACATCCATGAAGCTGCCAAAATGCCAGGACCGGCTGATCGAAGAAGTGTTGAAAGTACAGCCTAATGTTGTAGTGGTACTCCACAATGGAAGTCCGGTAGAACTGCCATGGGCAGACCGGGTAAGCGCGATCCTTGAAATGTATCTAGGAGGTCAGGGCGTTGGCGAAGCCTGCGACCGGCTGTTATTCGGGGAAGCAAATCCGTCCGGCAGGCTGGCAGAGACATTCCCGTACCGGCTGGAAGATAATCCGAGCTTCCTTCATTTTCCGGGAAATGGAAAGCGGGTGTTATATGGCGAGGATATCTTTGTCGGATACCGTTATTATGATACAAAGAAGGTTCCGGTGCGGTATGCATTCGGACATGGGCTGTCTTACACGGAATTTACTTATGGGGACCTGACTTTGTCATCGGCTCAAATGACGGATGAGGATATACTGACAGTCTCTCTCAAGGTGAAAAATTCAGGAAAGACAGAAGGAAAAGAAGTCGTACAGTTGTACGTGGCTGACCTGTGCGGCATATCGGAGAGACCGGTCAAGGAATTGAAAGGATTTGCCAAAGTTCATCTCCTGCCGGGAGAGGAGAAAACGGTGTCGATGGAAATTTCGGCGAGGAATCTATCCTATTATGAAGAACGTCTTGGGGACTGGTATGCGCCATCCGGAACATATCGGATCCTGATCGGCCATGCTTCTGATGACATCCGCTTACATGCTGATGTTGTGTTTGAAATAAAGAAAAAATTGCCCCTTCGCGTAGATTTCACAACAACGTTCGGAGAATTATTGGATCATACGAAAACCGCTCCCGTTATTACGGAACTGCTGGCGCCTTTGGCAGCAGCGGCCGCATCAGCAGAAGGGATGAGTGACGAATACAAGAAGCTGGGAGAGCAAGTTATCCGGGAAATGCCGCTGAAATCTCTGCTGGGGCAGATGCCGGGAGAGCAGGTGGAACAGCTGATCGGGCAGCTGAATTGTTTACTTGCACAATAGGATAATTGAGGATGAGGTAGCGGTAAATGGTATTCGTAATATGGCAGAAGAGATTGTGTTGAAAGAATTGATTTACAGGTAAACAAAGAGCTGAAATCTTAAGCTTGGTAGGTAAAATGATGAAATTCCGTAAATGATTTTATGAGGCAAATCCATTATACTCGAATTACAGTGTACACAATGAAAAAAGGAAGGAGCTTAGAAAACGGCAATATGAATCAGATTTACGCAGCAAAAACAAATCATATCACGAATCCGGTGGGATTTTTACTGAATCCGGTGGTTTTTTCGTGGAAGGTCAGAGAATGCAGGGGAAAGAACCAGAGATGTGCCAGAATCCTTGTGGCAAAGGATGAAACCTTCGCGGATGTTCTTTGGGACACCGGGGAGGCAAAGCTCGACAGTCTGGCTGTAAAAGCGGAGATGAATCTGGAGCCTTGTACCAGATATTACTGGAAGGTAATCGTTACTACGGACGCAGACGAAGTGCTGGAGTCCGACGTACAGTTCTTTGAGACGGCAAAGAGGGACGAGCCGTGGGTGGGAAAATGGATTACCTGCGACAGCAGGATGGAACGCCATCCCATTTTCTCAAAGCGAATCATTCCCCGTGGAAAGGTAAAAAAAGCCCGTCTCTATCTCTGCGGACTGGGGCTTTATGAGGCATATTTTACGGATGGAGAGAAAACCGAAACAGATATTTTAAAATCCGCGAAAATTGGGGAAGAATATCTGACCCCGTACTGCAATAACTACAATCAGTGGTTACAGTATCAGACGTATGATGTGACCGCGCAGATGCAGCGCGAAGGTGTGTTGTCCGTTCTTTTGGGGAATGGGTGGTACAAAGGGAGGTTCGGGCTCAATCAGACAGAACAGAAAGGATTTTACGGCGACGAGTGGAAACTGCTGGTAGAGGTGCATCTGGAATATGAGGATGGCACACAAGAGATAATCGGCACGGATGACACATGGGAAGTGACAAGGAGCAATCTGTTTTTTTCCAATATATATGACGGGGAGAAACGGGATGATACCTTGGAACCTGTCGAACCTGTCAGCGCGCAGCTTGCGGAGGCGCCGCAGGGGCGACTGACGGAGCGGCTGTCCCTTCCGGTGACTGTGCATGAACAGTTTACACCGAAGGAACTGATTCACACCCCGAAGGATGAATGGGTGTTTGACTTAGGGCAGGAGATTACCGGGATTTTCAAACTTCATGTCCATGAGCCGAAAGGAAAAGAAATCAGAATCCAGACAGGCGAAATCCTGCAGGACGGATGTTTTTATAACGAAAACTTAAGAACCGCTTTGTCGGAATATGTGTATATCTCTGACGGGGAAGAAAAAGACATTGTTCCGCATTTTACATTTTACGGATACCGGTATGTAAAAATCAGCGGGGTAACCAATGTCTCCTGTGAAGATTTTACGGGAATGGCACTCTACAGTGATTACGAAGGTACCGGTAGTATACAGACAGGAAATGAACTGGTAAATCAGTTGATTTCCAATGTGGAATGGGGCATGAAGGATAATTTCTTAGATGTGCCGACAGACTGTCCGCAGAGAGATGAGCGCATGGGATGGACAGGCGACACACAGGTGTTTTCGGGTACGGCATGTTATCTGGCGGATACCTATGCATTTTACAGAAAATATCTGTACGATTTGTATAAGGAACAGCTGATTGCCGGAGGGATGGTTCCGGAGGTGGTGCCGACCTTCGGTCCGTCGAAATGTTCCTGTGCATGGGGCGATGCGGCCTGTATCGTTCCGTGGAATGTCTATCTGTTCAGCGGGGATGCTGCCATATTGGAACAGCAGTTTGACAGTATGAAGGCTTGGGTGGACTATATCCGTAAGGTGGACGGAGAGCACCACGGATGGAGACATTCCTTCCATTACGGAGACTGGCTGGCGCTTGACCGGGTGGGAGCCGCGGCGGGAAATGTATACGGAGCGACCGATGAAGGCTATATTGCGGATATTTATTATGCGGCAAGCGCGGAGCTTACAGCGAAGGCAGCGGCGGTTCTCGGGCGAAAGGAAGAGGAAAAACAATATCGGGAAATCGCCGAAAAACAATGGCGTGTGGTAAAAGAAGAATATTTTACCCCGACCGGAAGATGCGCGGAAAAGACACAGACGGGTCTTCTGCTGGCTCTGAAATATCATTTGTCAGAGGACGAAGAGCTGACCAGAGAGATGTTAAAGAAACTTTTCCGCGAGAGCAGAAACAAATTGAATACCGGATTTGTGGGAACCTCTCTTTTGTGCAATGTGTTGACCGATAACGGAATGACGGATACCGCCTACCGCCTGCTTTTGAACGAGGAGTATCCGGGGTGGCTGCACGAAGTGAAACTGGGAGCCACCACAGTCTGGGAACGATGGAATTCACTGGATGAAGACGGTAAGATATCCAGTACCGGAATGAACAGTCTCAACCATTATTCTTACGGGGCGATTCTGGAATGGATGTTCCGCCATGTGGGAGGAATCCATCTTTTGGAAGAATCTCCGGGAGGAAGAAGGATTGCAATTTGTCCGAATGTCCATTATGATTTGAGAAGGGCAGAGGCAGTGTATGATTCGGCCGTCGGACAGTATGCATGCAGCTGGGAAATTATGGAGGATAACAGGATTAGAATCAAAATTACGATTCCGTTTGGCGGAGAAGGCGAGGTGCGATTGCCGCATGCTCCGGAGATTCTGTTTGAAGATAAGACAAATCCACTATTCGCAACAGTGGTGAACGGTATTTGTTATATCACTGCAGGAAACTATGAAGTCGTATATGAGGCAACTGAGAAGTTAAAGAAAATATACAGCGTGGAGTCAAAGCTGGAAGATTTGCTGAACCATCCGCAGATACGGGCATTTTTGTCGACGATGACCGAGGTGGATATGATACCGGATGCGGTCTATGGACTGTCGTTTCGACAGGTGGCGGAGATGTTTTCCGGACCGATGGATGAAGGGCAGACAGAGATGTTGAATACAGCATTATCACAATATTAACGAGGAGAGAACAAATGAGTGAGAAGAGTAAAAAACAAAAGGTTAGTATCGTGGAAAAAATGGGCTTATTTATGGTATGTGCGGGAAATATTCCACTGATGGGATTATTGTCAGGATTCTTTATGATTTACTATACGAATGTGGTTGGTCTGGAACCGGCAGCACTGGCGACCCTGTTTTTAATATCCAAGGTGGTGGATGGAATCAGCGACCCGATTATGGGATATTTTCTGGACAAATTTCCGGTAACAAAAATGGGAAAATTTCGCCCTATGATTATTCTGGGAACAATCATCTGTGTTATAAATTATATTTTACTGTGGTTTGGCGCAGTCTGGATTCCGGTCGGAAAATATGTGATTGTGTATGTGACGTATCTGCTGCTGGGCTGGACGTTTGATATTATGGATATCTCCAAGAACAGTTTGCTCCCGGTCATGAGCGCGGATGACAAGGAGAGAAACAGTTTGTCACTTTTCAACGCGTTGGGAACAATGATAGGTAGCGCGGTACTGGCTGTGGCAGCACCGATTCTTGTGGCGGAAGGAACGTTACAGAACTATTACGTGTTAATTTTCGGTTCCATGGCCATGGTGTTGGTTTTATCTATTGCAGGGGCTCTTTGTGTAAAGGAAAGAGTAGCTTTTGAAGGAAAAAAAGAAGAAAGTTATACATTCAGGGAATTGTTACAGTTTTTGCGGTATAAACCTGTCTGGGCACTGTTTTTAGTGGCACTGGTAGTCGGGGTGGGCAGTAATATAGCAGGAGGAGCCGGCGCTTATTTTTACACATATATATTGGGTGATATGACGCTTATGTCAGGGGTGTCACTTGTTTCAATGATAACTGCTCTGGTGGGAATTTTCCTTGGACCAATTCTGGCAAACCGGTTTGGAAAGAAACAGATTTTTGTAATGGCAATCGTCGTATCCATCCTGTTTTCCGCACTGCGTTTGATTGATGTGAGATCTATGCTTTTGATCTATATTAGTACAGTGGCAGGAGGTGTGGCAGGCGGATGTATAGCACCGCTGACAACCAGTATACAGGCAGATAATACTACTTACGTGCAGTATAAAACCGGAAAACGTGCAGAAGCGGCGATCGCATCGCTTACATCTTTTATTACAAAAGTGGCGCAGGGACTCGGAGGAGCGATTCCGGGGTATGTATTGGCAGCTACAGGTTTTGTTACCGGCTCGGTTGCCCAGCCGGAGAGTATCAATACAGGAATTATCCTCTGCGTACTGATACTTCCGACTATCCTGACTGCCGCAGGGGCGATTCTTTTTGGTACACAGTATACGTTGGATAAAAAAGCAGTAGAGGAAATGCACACGGCAATCGCAGCGCGCAGCAATAAGTAACATATTGAAGGAGAATGCGATGGAACTGTCAAGATTAAAAGTAAACAACCACAGCGACGGATAACACCGGTGATACCGCCACCGCCACATCCTCCTTTGAAACAGGTTTTATGAAAAGGGAGTGGAGTGCGCAGTGTTGTTTGAAACGAGAATTGAGTATGAAGACGGCACATTTGAGACAGTTCTCTCTGACGATAAGTTGAAAGTTGCCGATGGTACAGTATGGTGAACCTGTGCGGCCGGTGAAAGAAGTGGAGGCGGTCGGTATGGAGGTAAGCCCAAAGGGAGAGACCATTATCGATTTCGGTCAGAATCTGGCAGGTGTACTGCGGGTAAAGGTGGATTTGCCCGCAGGAACAAAGTTGATACTAGATCACTTTGAGACCAAGGATTCTCAGGGGAATTATTTTAATAATATAGCTGGTGCTGACATGACAGGTCATACACAGACGGATGTATATATATCTAACGGGAAACCCGCAGAGTACAGACCGCATTTTACATATCATGGTTTCCGCTATGTGAGAGTGATATGTGATGCTCCGGTAAAGCCGGAAGATTTTACGGCAGTGGCGCACGCAGGACAATTTTGGGCAAGAGATAAGGAGGAAAAGAACATATGAAAATTCTGGCAATGATAATGCTCGTGCTGCTCATTTTAGCAGTCGGCTTTGTGGGGTATGTTTATAAGAAAAATGCGATGTTTCTGCCGGCACTGTTTGGCATCGGCGGTTTTCCGAATATAAAAAAGAAAGATTATTATCAGGCAGACGGAACATTCCGGAAAGCGGAAAAAGATGATAAAATGGCATTTTTTATGCAGCATCCGGTGTTTGGCGGCTATAAGCATATGTTTTTTAATGTTGAGGATAACGTGTTAAAAGCGATTGCCCCGGCAAAATATGCAGATTTTCTAAAAGCGCAGGGCAGAAGTGATCAGATGGAAAATGCACTGGAGGCTTTTAATTACCTGACCCGGCTTGTGGAAAGTGGAGAGGCGCAGTTGATTTCCGATATTAACTCGAAAGAAATGATAGAACAGAATCCATATCAGTCTCATTTGACCGGAATGTTTTACAAAGGAAAGCAAGGAAAACCGTTGGCGGTGGTCGTTCCCGGAGGTGGATTTATCAGTAATGTGACGGACTGCGAGGGATATCCCGTGGCAATGAAATTACACAAGTTGGGGTACTCCGTATTGGTAATCAGTTACCCGATTGGCAAACAGCTGGGAGAAACGGAACATGAAAAACAGGGGCAGGCAGCGGTCAGGGAGCTGGTGCAGGTAATCCGTTATCTGAAGGAGCATGAGCAGGAACTGTCTGTGGATATGGATGACTATGCGATATTCGGTTTCTCGGCAGGCGGCATGATGACTACGGCATATTCCTTCGCAAATTACGAGGACTGCTGTCACAAAGTAAAACTGCCGAGACCGAAAGTGATTTTCCCGATGTATGGTCTGGACTGGAATGTGAAAGCGCTTGAGCAGGATAAGGGACTGGCGGTATTTTCCATCGCAGGGCGCGAGGATGAATACGGATTCGGAAATGTAGAGAAGAGACTTCCGCAATTGAAATCCGTGTTGGGTGAGGACAATGTGTCTGTACGGATTTACGATAATCTCGGACATGGATTTGGTATTGGTTCCAATACCATAGTACCTCATTGGTTTGAAGAGGCAGTGGAATTCTGGGAGGCACATCGGAAATAATTTTTTCAAGAACAGGAAGAGTGAATTTTGAGAGGTCAAGTGTTTTATAAAATTATAAAACATCTGACCTTTTTTAAAGATGTTGGGGTCAAAAGCCCCCAACTATGATGCCTACGGATTGTTCCGTGCTTTGCACTCCCACAATCCTCCCAATTATTCGCAGAGTAGTCTCGGAAACTCAATAAATAATTGATATAATTCAGAGAGTATTCCAGCAAATCAGTAATACAGTGGTTTGCGAGCGGAGGAGATGATGTTTAGAAGAGCTGCAGTAAAAAAAGACATGGTAAGCAGCCATCTTGAATGAGAGCTGAAACAAACGCTATTGGGGAAAGAGTCCGCTTATATGTTGGATAGTTATCCATGGCAGAATCAAGGCACATATTTGATATGTGCAGGTCGGGCATGTGTTTTTCAAATTCATGGAAAGCTACCAGAAAACTGACAGAATCATGTCTTTTGGCACTGGTAAACCGCAAAAGGAGTGGAATATCAACGTGTAGTGAATGGCGCACAATTCACGAGAAATGACAATAGTTTTTTGGAAATTTGCTGAAAAAATTTAAAATCCCTCTCTGAAAATGGGAGGAAACGAAAAAAGTAACAAGTACAAAAAGAGCGGAGATTCGGGTTTTATGGAGTTTCCGAGACCGTTCTGAAATAGATAAGGAGGAAAAAAACATGGGTAAGTACAAAGGGCTGTTCTGGCCGGCAATCTTAGGCGTCAAGCATATGCCGAAGGTAAAGGAATCGGAGTTTTACAATGTCGCGGGAGGGTTCCGCAGGGCTACGATCAATGACAAGATTGCGTTCTTCCTGCAGCATCCCGTATGGGAGGGCAGGCCGGAGCTTTTTATGAAGACCGGGTCGCCAAAGGAAATATATGCCATGTCAGGCATGAGCGTCCATGGTTTGTGCAATCTTATCGGGCAGCCCGCACAGGCGCAGAGCATCGTGGATGGTTTCAACTATGTCGTGGAGCAGAAAGGGCTGAAAAAGGTGCATTTCATCAGCGGGCTTTATGCGGAGGATGAGGTAAGGCGTGATCCCGACAAGGGAAAGGTACAGGGGATCCTGTTCCAGGGGGAGCCAGGGAAGCCCGTGGCTGTGCTGATTGCGGGCGGCGGGTTTGACGGCGTAGCCTCTTATTTGGAGAGCATCCCGGCAGCCATGGAGCTGCACAGGAGGGGATACAGTGCGTTTGTGCTGGTCTACCGTGTGAATGTGGAGCTGCATGAAACCGAACCGCAGGCCAAGGGCGGGGAGGCATCCAAGGATGTGCTGCCGGCGGTAAGGTATCTGATAGGGCATCAGGCAGAGTACGGCTATACGATGGACGGCTTTGGTATGTTCGGGTTCTCCGCTGGAGGCCTGATGACGACAGCCTACGCATTTTCTGATTATAAGGACTGCTGCCATAAACATAATCTGCCAAGGCCCGCCGCCATCTTCCCCATCTATGGCCTGCACTGGGAGCTTAAGGTTCACGAGGAGGACAAGGGGCTTGCTATATTTTCCAGGGTCGGGCGGGATGACCCTACCGGTTTTGCGGCCGTGGAGAAGATCATCCCGGACATCAGGAAAGCGCTGGGGCAGGAAAATGTCGATATCGTCATGTATGATAAGCTGGGTCATGGCTTTGGCCTGGGGATAGATACTGCGGCAGAGGGCTGGCTGCGGGATGCAGTCGCATTCTGGGAGGAGCATCGGAAATGTTGATTTGCTCTTCACGGATTTCAACTGTTGTTTGTGCCGCGGTGCGGCATGTCCGAAAGCGTGGGAGAACAGGAGAAATGACAGTATGGGACAGGTAAAAAACAATGATTCTTTTTTGGGCAAGGCTGAAAAATTAAAGCCTGTGCTGAAGCACAGGATGCTCCGGCCGGTGGGCGTTGTGTCCTTTGAGCGGAAAAAGGCGGACAGCGGGGCGGATTTCTGGAATACGGTGGGAATTGAGCGGTTGGGGATCCTCTCCGTTATGTTATCGGACGAGCCTCTCGCATATCGTGGGATTGTCATCCCACTTTTAGGCTCATATTGGGGCGGGTCCCAAGGCCTTTCATCCACTTATGAGCAAGCTCATGTGGATTTAGACCTTTTGACCTTGGCATCATGACATTACCTGATTTGGGGCTCCCTTTGCGCCATGCCTGCAGTCAGTCCGGAAAGAAAAAGTGGCAATGCCTGTTTCAGACTGTTTTCCACTGCATCTACAATCTGTTTCACAAAAAGTTCTTCCCGTTCTCTTGTTTCCAGATAAGGATCAGCCCGTGTGCGGTAGTAGCGGTCGAAATAATCTACCAGTGCAAGAGAGATTACCTGACTGTAAGATTTAAAATCCTGCCTGTCCATTGTCTGTAAATATTCCCAGGCTCTCCGCTGCTGTTCTTTGTCCAGATTAAAACGCAGGTTTGTGTTGCGGATATTGTTCTGCATGGTTTATCCCCTCCTTTTCAGGCTCATATAAGCAAGAGATTCGTAACCTTTAGCGGTGGCGCAGATGTCATCAATGATGGTGACTCGTGATTTGTCATACGTTCCGAAGTTACGGAACAGGCATCCACCGCCGCCAACCACATACAGGCGCATCAGGTCAGGATTGTATTCATATTTGCGGAGCGTGGAAAAAAGTTCTGCCACATACTGTCTGGCAATAGAACTGATACAATCCAGATATGGTGCTGAAATGTCAGCTGTTCCAAACCGCAGAATCTGTTCTACTGTGGATTCTTCAATTTTCACTCCGAATTTGTCCAGAACAGCGTTCTTTGCAGCAATCATGCATTGGTTTACACCAAGTTTTTCTGTCCAGCATCGGCTCTCCTGCGCTTTCTTATTGTTGATATACAGAATGTTCATGGTTCCGTTTCCGATATCTGCAAGGAGATTGGTTCCCTTGAAATCTCCAAGTTGGTTTACGATAGCCGGATACCCCTGTGGGTAAAGGCTGCATCCCACAAAGTGGAGATGATACTCTTTGCTGTTAAAAAGGTAACGGACTTCTGGATTCTGGAGCAGATAGGAACGAAAAGCTTCTCTTTGAGTTCAGATCCATGTCAGAGGGAGTCCGGCAGCCAGATGAACATCTGCTTCACGGATGGAAAAGACATTCAGTTCCCTTGCAATAGCCATTAGCGTCAGAAGATAATATTCTTCGTCCATAGCTTTATCCGGGATAAATTCTTTGTGTCCTTCGCCAATCCGGTAGTAAATGCCGTTATATTCCAGAATATTCCCGGTGAAGATTGGTTCGGTTTCATAGGCTTTGATGCCGGTTGGTGTGACGATGTTTGCTGTTTTCATATTGCCGTAGCCATGATCTACAGCAATGATTTTTGTGTTTCTGAGTTCTCGCATAAAAAATACCTCCGTTTTCGTATTGATTGATTCAGCAGGTCGTACCGGTGTGGTACTGCTCTGCTGTGAGATAAGCATACGAAGATCGGAGGAAAAAGGCATTGAGGGGAAATTGAGCAGGAATTGAGAAAAAAGATATATTGTGCTTACGTTCTTCATGTACTCTTGTTGTGATTTCATTGTTTTTTATCGTATAATATGGATACTGGAGGTGGTTTGGATGAAATACAAGATTTTAGTTGTCGATGATGATAAAGAATTGGTGAAAATGCTTTGTAGTTATTTTAATATGAAACAATATGAAACCATTACGGCTACAGATGGAATGGAAGCATTAAATAAAATAAAAATGAAACCGGATATTATTTTGTTGGATATCAATATGCCACGCATGGATGGGATTGAAGTATGTCGTCTGATACGCAGTAAAGTGTTATGTCCAATTTTATTTCTAACAGCAAGAGTTGACGAAGATGATAAAATTAATGGGTTGCTTTCAGGTGGGGATGATTATATTACGAAACCATTTAGTCTTCGGGAGTTGGAAGCGAGGATTGTTACAAACATAAAGAGAGAAGAAAGGCATCAACAAAAAACGGAATACCGTTTCATGGATGAAATGCTGATTGATTATTCTGAAAAAATAGTAGCTATAGCTGGACACAGGATGGAGTTCACAAAAATTGAATATCAGATTATTGAATTCTTATCCATGCATCCAGGGCAGGTGTTTGATAAAGAACGTATATATGCACAAGTCTGTGGATATGATGCGGAAGGGGACAGTAGAACGATAACGGAATTAGTACGGCGTATAAGGAAAAAAATAGCGGATTATTCAGAAAAAGAATACATAGAAACTGTATGGGGGATTGGATACCGATGGAAAAAATAAGAAACTTGTCACTGAAAAAAACAATTCTGCTTTATTTTGTGATCAGCTTAACGGCAGCATTTCTGTTATCTGGATTTACAGTTCATTTTGCAAGAAATATGCAGAATAAAATATGGGAAAAATATATTGATTATGCAGATTATACGGACGTGTTTCAGCAATATAGAAAGAAATACGAGATTGAGATATCAAGACCTAATCAATCACAGATGAATCGTTTGGACCATCATCTTTCGGAAATGTGTGACTTTATGGAAACATATTCGGTACTGATTTTTTCGATTGTTGGGAGTGTTGTTGCGGTATTCTTTTTTTATAAAAATAAGTTAAAGACACCTCTACAGGAACTAAAAGATGCCTCACAAATGATTGCAGATAATGAACTGGATTTTCATGTGTCCTATGAAAATAAAGATGAGATGGGAACTTTGTGTAAAGAATTTGAAATGATGCGAAGTGATTTATCAGATAACAACAGAAAGATGTGGCGAATGATTGATGACGAGAAGGCTTTGCGGAATGCAATTGCACATGATATACGTTCTCCACTTTCCATATTGCGTGGGTATCAGGAAATGCTCTTAGAGTTTGTTTCTGCTGAGAGTATAAAAACAGAGGATGTTATTGATATCTTACAAACAGGCATGTATCAGATTGACCGTATAGAGCATTTCACGGAAAACATGAGAAAAATGTCCCATTTAGAACAGAGGGAACTGCAATGCTCAGAGATAGAATTATCGGAACTGGCAAAAAAGATTGAGGCAGAAGCTGCCATGCTGTCCAAGAAGGAAAGTAAATTATGTAAGGTAGAAAGAGTGCAGGAACAAAACATTGTGAAAGTGGATGAGGAACTTGTCATGGAAGTGACAGACAACTTACTGGAAAATGCGGTTCGATATGCACAAAAAAGTATTGCTTTGCAGATAAAGAAAAAGGATGGTTTTCTTATAATTTCTGTTGAAGATGATGGAATAGGATTTGTGGATACTGAGGAAAAAGTAACAGAACCATTTTATCATAAGAATCCACAAGATGATTTAAAGCATTTTGGCCTTGGTATGTATATTTCTCGTATTTTCTGTGAAAAGCATGGAGGAAATTTGAAAATATATAATGCCAGACAAGGCGGTGCTCATGTAGAAGCTCTTTTCAAAGCTGAATAAAAATACTTTATAAGGCTGAAATCACAAATAAAGTGGTTTTAGTCTTTTTTGTTGTGAATTTATTGAGAATTGATTTGTATGATGTTGTTAAAGAAATAAAGAAAGGAAGAGATACAATGAAAACAATCATAAAAAGAAGTATACTTGATTATTTAAAGAACCCTGTTTTGTGGATTGGCTTGATTATTATAGTTGCCAGTATGTATCAATGTCTGTCACCGTATTTGCAAATTCATTATATCAAACAGAATGAACAGGTCACACAAAATGATGTAGAATTGGAAGATGCCGATGTCATGGATGGGTACATTCCCACATCTGATGATAAAGAAAGAAGAAGGGAGTGGGAAGATACGATCAAAGAGACGTTAATGGACACCTCCCAAAATGGTTTTGGATTTAGCAGGCAGGAAGCGGATCATGTAATGAAAGAAATTCAGAATATGGATGTAAAGACTGCTTCTGAGTTTTTGGAATCCCAATATGGCTATTATAATGCAATATATGCTTATGAGGACCTTGAAATTCATAAGGGGACAGCAGAAGAAATCAATCATTATATCGAGCGGAAATTATCCGAACATTCTTTTTCCTGGTACTTTGCCAAAAAGTTCACGGATTTTGCAGGATTGCATATGGCCTTTTTTGCAACAGTCTTGCTATCATTTTTATTTATTCAGGATACACGAAAAAGTACCTATGAATTATTACATACAAAGCCTGTTACGGCAATCCAATATATATGTGGGAAAGTAATAAGCGGATTCATTAGTATGCTGGGAGTATTAGTGATTTTGAATGTTATATTCTTTATGCTGTGTTTGAAAACGTCTTTAGAATCGGGATTTCCGGTAACACCAATTGATTTTTGCGTGAATTCTCTGATCTATATTGTGCCGAATCTTTTGATGATATGTTGTGTCTATACAATTACAGCATTAATATTTAAAAATCCGCTTCCGGCAGCACCAGTTTTGTTTTTACACATTATATATTCAAATATGCTGACCGAGAAGAATGATATTTATTATATGAGACCGTTCTCTATTATGGTGCGATTTCCTGGCAGGTTTTTTGAAACACATGCAGCCAAAATGTCAAATATAAATCAGATTATGCTTGTGATCGCATCTGTTATATTAGTATGTATTTCTGTTACAATCTGGAAAAGGAGGAGGGTTCATTGAAAACGGAACTCAAAAACTGCCTGTCGTTATATAAGATTTTTTATTCATATGCCTTTATACTGATATTGTGTGTTATTCATCCGATTATATACTATGAAGAAATCGGTTCAGCAATTCAGTCTCCAATAGCATTTTTAACAATTATTTTTTGTAGTGACACATATTTGATGGAAGTAAAAAGTAAGCGTGCCGATGTATTTCATTTGTATGATCAAAAAAAGCAGTTAAAAGTAATATCACAGAGAGTGTGCGTTCAAATATTATATTTATTAATACTTTCCTGTGTTGGATATGTTTTATTTTTCTGGCAAAAACCGGGCAGTGTAAACGAAGGCATTTCAGGTATTCAGATATTTCTTTTATATTTCATTGCAATGTTTGGAACTATCTGGCTTTGGAGTATATGCTCTGTGATTTTGTGTACATTGCTTGGAAATATGTGGGCAGGTATAGGATGTTTATTTGGAATTGTCATTGGACTTATATCAAAAGCGGGAAGTTCATTTTTCGGAAATCTGGGATTGTTTTCTTTCAGCTTTTGTGAACCTACTCAATTAATGTCCGAGAGTTGGATTTATGGAACGCTTGTGTCTTTTATAACGGGGCTGTTTTTATTTGCAGTATTACCAATGGCTTTAAAGAAAAGAGGATAGATTATGAGTATTAGAATAAATGATTTAACAGTTAGATTTAAAAATGGTGTAGTTGCAGTAAATAAGGCATCTCTTGAAATACCCAAGGGAATTTACGGACTTTTGGGAGAGAATGGTGCGGGAAAAACCACGCTGATGAGGGTTCTTACAACCGTTTTAAAACAAACGGAAGGAGTGGTTTCGATTGATGGAATTCTGTATAACGAGGGAAATTATGAAAAAATACAGAAAAAGATTGGTTATCTTCCACAGGAAATCGACTTATATCCGAATCTTACGGTGAAAGAATGCCTTGTATATATGGGGGGACTGTCAGGAGTATCCAGAAATGACCTCGAACAAAGAATTACCTATTATCTGGAAAAGACTTCTCTTACAGAGCATCAGAATAAAAAAATGCGGCAATTATCTGGTGGTATGAAGAGACGTGTCGGACTCATACAGGCACTTCTTAATAATCCGGATTTTTTGATTATTGATGAACCTACCACCGGGTTAGATCCGGAAGAAAGGATTAGGATCCGCAATCTTCTGGTTGATTTTTCAAAGGATAGAACTGTGCTGTTTTCCACTCATGTAGTAGAAGATTTAGCAGCAACCTGTACACAGCTTGCCATTATGAAAAAAGGAAGTTTTTTATATTCCGGAAGCGTGAGTGGATTGCTGGAAAATGCAAAGGGCTGTGTTTGGAATTGTACGGTACAAAATGCAGAAGAAGCCCGTTTGTTAGAAGCCAATTATTCTATATCATCTAAGCAGTATGTAGAAAATGGAATTCATATGAAAGTATTAAGCAAAGGAAAGCCAAATGAGAATTGTGTCCTGAATAATGATATCACTTTGGAAGATGCATATATTTATTTGACGAATAGTTGAATATAACGGCGGGCAAGTTGCCCGCCGTAAAGTATGCTTATTTTGTTAAAAGACCGGATAGATTTTTTCCAATGCAAAATCCAATCTGTGGATATAACTCCTGAATTTCCTGATATTTTGCTTCAATCATTTCTGGTTCATCAGCCCAGATCTTTTCATATATTTTGAAAGCTCTTTTAAAATGTGTTTTGGCTTGCGGAAGATTGGCAGTCATCAGATAAATGGTTCCAAGGGTTTCCTGCACTTTGGCATAATCCAGACAATCATCGGAATGGTATTCCTTGATGATGCCGGATAATTTTTGCAATTCAGAGATGCCTCTTTCGGGTTCCTGCTGTTCTGTCAGGAACATTGCATAATTGGCAATCTGAGGTATGCTGTCATTTATATGAAGCAGGTTAAATTGGTCAAGCAGTGAGATACTTTTTTCCATGTGTTCTCTTGCAAGATCGGGATAAGCGTTCATGCGGTAAAGTCCACCGAGATTGGCATGAAGGTTGGAAACAAGGCGAGCATTGTCGGCAGTGATATTTTCTATCTGGGCAAGTGCATCTTCTTCCAGTTTTATTGCTTTTTCAGGTTTGGTTTCAAGGGTTGCCTGAAAATCCAGTAATAACGCCCGGTCAGAATCGGTGCCAATGTCTTTAGGCTTCAAAAAATTTTTTAATTCCTGAATGATTTCTTTCATACCTTTCTGGTAATTATAATTATCCATATATGGAAAAACATTTTCCAGAAAAAGTAGATATTTTGGTATATCATCTTTTTCAATCAATTCTATGATGTTTCCTGCTGTCTGAAACAGCTTCTTGTAATAATCGACTTCAATTCCATGCATTAAACATATTTTCTGTAAAGAATCCAGTAATATGTGACAGCTACTTACAGATGGTTTTGTCTCTGAAAGGGCAATTTCCTTAATCATAGGATGCAGGGAGATTGTGTGACGTGTAGTTGTCTGCACAAAACCAGTTTCAATCAAGTCGTTAATTTCATTTAAGGTAGGCAGTTCCAGCCATTTGGCGAATATGCGGGCAGAAATACCAGTGTAAGGAAGAAAACACAAATTGCACATGATATCCTGCTGTTTTCGGGATAAAGCATATAGTGAAAATAGAGTATGGATATGACTATAATAAGTGGCTTTACTGCTTTGACCATCCTTGATTATCTTAATTTTATCTTCATTATCGAGAGATGCTCTTTCTTCCTGAAGTTTTGCTAATAACTGACCTGGAGTTGAAATTCCATTTTCCAAAAGTTTTGCAGCCAGTTCTACAGCAAAAGTATGATAGTGTACGGTCTCTATGATTTTTTCGACGGTCGAACGATACTTGTCTGCTTCTGAATAAAATGCAGATGTCAGTTGGAAAAGAATGTTTATATCCTTTATTTCTTTTAATTGAAAAGTACAGTATTCATTCAGATTACTTCTGGTCGTAAATAAAATCTGACAGCGGTATTTTAATACTACTGACAGAAAACTGTCCTGTGTAGCTGTGACATTAAAATTATCTATGATAAGCAGAGTATCGGATTTCAGGGAACGCAGAAAACGGTTATGTCTTTGAAACCGTTCCTGTTCGCTGATTTCTGGTGGATCATCAATAAAATCCATGTCAGTAATGTCCTGATGAAGATCACCTGTATATTCTACATATAGAATGTTAGTGTAATGCTTTTTGTAATGTTTTGCGTAGGCTTTTGCAAGTTCGCTTTTACCAATACCGGCAATTCCGCAAAGCAAAACATGCCGGTTTTCCTCAAGCATGGTATATAATTCTTCCAGTTCTTTATCTCTTCCGATAAAATGACGGCATGGTTTCGGAACCTCACTGTCCATAATATAATCCAGCACAATGGGTGACAGGGCACCTCCGGCAATTAATTTTTGATTTTTAGTATCACGTTTGATAAATTGTCGCTCCATGCCAAAAGAAATCAGCTTTGCAAGAAAAAGCAGACGTGAGCTGGCTGGTTTATATAAGGGAGTCAGATTTTTCTTTTTCGCATCTGAGATGCTGTCATCATGAATGAATAAAGTGTAAATATCTTGTATAGCCATATTACAGTCAGACATCAGTGGAAGAAGATTCTGGTGGATGGTATGGGCTAATTTTTCCTGATTGGATGGCTTGGAATAGTAAGCGGATATTTTAGGACTGATTTTAGCCTGACCAGTCATCCAGCGGCAAACCAGACCGTTATCCATTGAAAAATCCTGATTTGCCGGATCATCCATAAAATCTTCAAATAATTCATATAAAAAATCAGGCTGACTCATTTGATTACTTTCGCTGATATGATTTTTTAAGCAAGTGCTAATAGAAGAAAAATCGCATCGATTCAATAGAAATTCCCCTTTCGTAGTTAAGATTGAGTACATCTATCATAACGCGAACGTACATTCGATTCAAGGAAACGCGGATATTTTAAAATTGATTGTGTCAATTTACAATCAATTTCTATTCAATGTGGTTTTCCGGCAGGTTCTGTAAAATAAGCTCAGATCAAAACAATGACAGGAGGAGCTTATGCAACAGAATATTGAATTTGAGCGGTGCATTGATTTTCTGGTACGGATGATTGATAAGTATGGCGAAGAAGTCCTCCGGGAGTTGGAGGAAGAAAAACAGAATAAAGAAGAAAAAGAAGCGGCAGTTTCCTGAAATACAAAATGTAAATCAGACTGTCGCTTTTTTGCGCTCTAAATTAAATAAATTTTAAAAGCTGATGCAGAGTGTGTGGCTCATTATTCTGGGAAGCAGTAATACGAGTATCAAATGGTTTGAAATGATTCTGTGTATAAAAGTTCAGAAGAAATTCATTATCTTCGCATTCAAGAAACTCCATAACGCCACCTACGGAATATTTGAGACTGGATATGGTTTCCAGTGCAAATCCCAGTAGAATATTTCCAGGAATTCGTTTTTCCTTTGGAAGAGAATAGTTCTTTCCCAACTGGGCGATCAGGTAAGCTGCGGTAGTATAGGATTGTGTTTCTTCATCCAAAATACTGACACGGGACAGCTTTTTTGCCATTGTCTTGCTGATATTTGAAGCACGGACAGAGATTGGTTTTACTGTAAGTGAAAAATAACCAACCAGTGAAGCATCTTCAGCATCAAATACCAGATAAGTGATAGATTGATCTTTTTTGGTAAACTCAATCGCATTATGTAATAAAAAGTATTCCACATCGGGATTTTTGGGACAAGAAAAATCGGAGAGTAAGTCGTAAAGACTTTCCTCTCCGATATATGTCGGTTCGTCTTTATACAAATATGCCCGAATATTAACGGTAAAATATTTATCAGACATGTTTTTTCTTCCTTTTTGACATTAAAGCTAAGATTTCCTGTGGGTTCGTTAACTGACGTCCGGGAAGTGTCTGCTTTGGTGTGCGGTCACGGTCGGCTTCGTCAATTGCTGCGACAAAACGCTTTACGCTATTTGGATTGGATACGACAAAATTATGAGTAATACTTGAAGTAGCCATACTAACACCTCCTCTTTTTTGGCTTTTTTGTGTATTTATAGTATATGCAATGTGTGATAAAAACACAATATCGAAAACAAAAATAATTTCTAAATAATTTTCAAGCCGGACATTTATTAGACGCTTCCGGTAAGCGAACAATATTTTCGAGCCAATCATTTATAAGTCGCCAATGGTGGGCGGGCAATATTTTGATAACAGAAATGCTCTGTATCTAACTTAATTATACGATTGGCGAAGAAATGCGTCAATACGGAGAATAAGTATTGAAAATAGTTGGAACAAGTACTAAAATAAGGTTGGGACAATAAAACAGAGTTATACTGCGAGGAAGATTATGAAGAATAAAAAGATTAAATGCGATATATATACCAGAGTATCCACAACCATGCAGGTAGATGGCTACAGTCTGGATGCTCAGAAAGAAAAACTCAAGAGATATGCGGAATTTCAGAACATGGAAATCGTAAATGAGTATTCCGATGAAGGTAAGTCTGGAAAGAG
>NZ_QTWD01000017.1:0-59343 GCF_003460955.1 Blautia sp. AF26-2
CTTTCTTCAATTTTAGTATTGACTTTTTATTTGCAGGCTAAAGTAACGAGAATGCGACGCGCAGTTTTCAATTCTATTAGCTACAGCTAATGGTCAAACAGCAATGTCTGTTTGGAACTTTACTATCTATAAAAGTTCCAGGCAGGCATTTTTTATTTCCTGAATCCTGGAGGAAAGGAGTCAAGATGACTGAACCAAACAAGTGAAAAGTCTGTTATTGAGAGGGTATGGGGAGATCCCCATCAAGATAAAACCCATAGGTTGACGGGAGGCCAAATGGCAATACCGTTAAACATGGATGGATCTTGCTCTTATTTGTATCCCTCTATATAACGAAACGCTCAGAGGCTGTTTTACAGTGAGGGAAAAGAAAAAATATCAAGAAATTGATAATTAATGGTGAACTTGTGATAGAATGGAAAAAAGAGAAAAGCATAAAGGATGTAGTTGTGGAGAATATTTGTTATGATTAGAAAGTTGCTGAACGGAGATATCGATAGAGTCGCTGACATATGGTTAAAGACAAATCTGAAAGCACATTATTTTATTTCCAATCAATACTGGAAAAGTAATTATGAATTAGTAAAAGAAATGCTGTCACAATCCGAAGTCTATGTGTTTGAAGTGGATAAAATGATACAAGGATTTGTAGGACTAAATGATGAATATATCGAAGGTATTTTTGTCTCCGATGAAATGCAGTCATGTGGCATAGGTAAACTTTTATTGGATTATATTAAGGATAAAAAAGTTAGCTTACGATTAAATGTATACCAGAAGAATGCCAGAGCAATTTCTTTTTACCAAAGAGAAGGGTTCATTATTCAATGTGAAGATTTGGATGAAGATACTGGTGAAAAAGAGTACACTATGCTATGGAAACGAAAATAGAAATCGGAGTTTGGAGAATTAGACGTTATGAGGAGCGTAAAAATATGAATGCTGACTTCAGAATAGACGGAAAAGTAATAGAAACAAAAAGGCTCATTCTTAGATCATTCAAACAAACAGATTTGGAGGATTTCTATGAGTATGCATCTGTCGAAGGTGTTGGGGAGATGGCAGGATGGAAACATCATGAAAATATTGCTGAATCTCAAAGTATTATGAATTCCTTTATCAGTGAGGATAAAGTATTTGCAATCTGCTTAAAGAAAAACAATAAAGTAATCGGTACTGTTGGCATAGAAAAATATGGGTTAGAAGATGCTTTGACAGAATTCAAGGATTATTACGGCAGAGAATTAGGATATGTTTTGAGTAAAGATTATTGGGGAAAAGGACTTATGCCCGAAGCCGTAAATGCAGTTAAAGATTATTTATTTGGCGAATTGGATTATGATTTTCTGATTTGTGGTTACTATGATTTCAATGAACAATCAAAACGAGTTCAGACAAAATGTGGCTTCAAACCATATCGTTCATTGGTCATGACAACGCAAATGGAGACAAAAGAACAAGGTACATTGATGTTGTTGCTGAATTCCAAGAAGAATATTAAATTAGTTTTTTCACATCCGGAAACCTTAATCTCCGAAAATTGGTAAAATCCAGTTTGTTGAACTGAATCCGAAAAGCATTAGGGCGCAGAGGAGATAGAATCCTTTGCGTAAAAGACTAACGAACATATTTAATGAAACATCGGAACCATCTTCTTTTTGTTGTCTACCTATAATAACGATTGGAGTAATCGATTATAGACACTGCAATCAAAAAAATCTGAAAATATATTTATCAACATTACATAAAAGTGTGTAGATACACATAAAATGGGAATACATATTGAAATTCAGGTCGTTCTGCGATAGAATCTCATTACTAAAAAGTGTGCAGATGCACGGAAATGGGGAATATAACGGTGGAGATTAAAAGAGACGCTTACCTACAGCAGCTGATCGAGCGAAAAGATAATGGAATGATAAAGGTGATTACCGGCATTCGTAGATGTGGCAAATCCTTTTTGCTGTTTACCATCTTTAAGAGATACTTACTGGAGAACGGCGTTGATGTTGATCATATTATTGAAATTGCATTGGATGGTATTGAGAACGAAGAATTAAGAGATCCCAAGGTATGCTTCAAGTACATCAAGGATGCCATGAAAGACGACGGGAAGTATTATCTCCTTTTGGATGAAGTGCAGTTCATGCCACGATTTGAGGAAGTGCTGAACAGCCTGCTCCGCATGAGCAATATTGATGTGTATGTCACCGGAAGTAATTCCAAGTTCCTGTCCAGCGACATTGTGACCGAATTCCGTGGCAGAGGTGATGAGATTAGAATCTACCCTCTCTCCTTTGCAGAGTTTTATTCTGTCTATGACGGCGATTATGATGATGCCTGGGATGACTACATGATCTACGGAGGATTGCCGCAGATCGTAAGTTTCCAGAGCGAACGACAGAAAGCGGACTATCTGAAGAACATCTTTGCAAATGTCTATCTGAAGAATGTTATTGAAAGAAATAAGATTCAGAACGTGGATGAGATTGGGATTCTGGTTGATGTCCTTGCATCTGCAATCGGCGCACCGACCAACCCTTCAAAGATTGCCAATACCTTTGCCAGTGAGCGCCAGATGACTTATGCTAATAAAACCATCTCCAAGCATATCGACTATTTGACAGATGCCTTTTTGATTTTCAAGGCAAGCCGATACGATATTAAGGGCAGAAAGTATATCGGTGCAAATCTGAAATACTACTTTACGGATCTGGGACTGAGAAATGCACGTTTGAATTTCAGACAGCAGGAGCCTACTCATATCATGGAGAACATTGTTTATAACGAGCTGTTGATCCGTGGCTACAATGTTGATGTGGGTGTCGTGGATATCTTCGATAAGGATAAAGAGGGCAAACGTGTTCGCAAGCAGTTGGAGGTTGACTTTGTGGTGAATCAAGGAAACCAGAGATACTATATCCAGGTTGCATATGACATGACTTCGGAAGAAAAACAGACGCAGGAGTTCAATTCTCTGCGTAATATCCCGGACTCTTTCAAAAAGATCGTCATTGTAAATGGCAGCAAAAAGCCTTGGAGAAATGATGAAGGTTTTGTCATCATGGGAATGAAGTATTTCTTGCTGAATGCGAATAGTCTGGAATTTTAAGTCGATTTGAGTTGTTGCTGTGGTGTTGTTCTATTTCAAAAAAGAGTGAAATGATATAAATAAGGCCAGCCGATGTGGTAGCATTTATGTGGGAGTACATGAAAGTACCGGAGGATTCAAGAGAAAAAGTTAAGAATCTGCTTAAAGATGCAAATGAAAATGGAGTAAAAATAAGTCATCAGGCACCAACACTGTATGATGTTGTTCCGAAAGAAGAAATTGCTGAATTTGAAGAGCTTATGCGCAAAACCATAGCTGACATTGTATCAGAAGCCAGTAGCGTTGCCTGTTGGGTGTATGTGCAGAAATATGTGAAGCACAAAACCCTAAACGAAATGCTGCAAGAATTGCCAGACGTAAGTCAATTCATCCTGGCTATGATGAGATAAGTGAAGAATTACTTCATTCTGCAAGAGCTATCATTGAAGCAGATAAGGAAATGCAGAGAATAAAAGACAAAATTGGTATGTTACACGAAATTTAGGGAGAAAACTGAGCAAGTAGGAAGGTGGAATATATATGAAACAAGATACTTTAGAGGGCAAAGCAAAAACAAAAAATGGGGTAAAACGGCTGTGCTTTTCCATAATCTGCATTCTTCTGGAAGTGATTTTTATTATTACTATCGTAACACGCTTGAATGAATATGCAGAAATCATAAATTTATTTACAAGGATTTTGAGTGGGATCTTGGTTTTGGGATTGTACGCATCAAATAAGACATCCTCTATGAAAATGCCTTTGGTCATCTTAATTCTAATTTTCCCAATTATGGGTGTAGGCCTGTATTTGTTGATTGGTTTGAATGGCGGCACACATAAAATGCGTGAGCGATATGCAGAAATTGATAGCAAATTGTTACCAATGCTCCCGGACAGTCAGGAGTGTTTGAGCAGAATAAAAGAAACAATTCCGAAAGCAGGAAATATAGCAAGTTACATACAAAGAAATTCGCAGTATCCAATCTATCAGAATACGGATATTGTGTATTTTGATGAAGCAGTGAAAGGATTAGAGGCACAGCTTAAGGATTTGGGGAAAGCACAGAAGTTTATCTTTATGGAATATCATGCGATAGAAGACGCTGAAGCATGGCATAAGATTCAAGATGTTCTGGAAGAGCGAGTAAAAGCAGGTGTGAAAGTTAGAGTATTCTACGATGATATGGGTTCTATAGGCTTTATTAACACAGATTTTGTGAAAAAGATGGAGGCAATAGGAATTCATTGCCGTGTATTCAATCCGTTTATGCCAGGTTTAAATCTGTTTTTGAACAATCGTGATCATAGAAAAATAACAGTTATTGATGGAAAAGTCGGATTTACAGGT
The DNA here is from genome assembly GCF_003460955.1 of Blautia sp. AF26-2. Classification (NCBI taxonomy): domain Bacteria; kingdom Bacillati; phylum Bacillota; class Clostridia; order Lachnospirales; family Lachnospiraceae; genus Blautia; species Blautia sp. AF26-2. The sequence goes on from NZ_QTWD01000017.1 coordinate 4,442, forward strand.
GGATATAATCTAGCAAACGAATATTTTAATTACACACACCCGTATGGACAGTGGAAAGATACAGGTATTCGTTTAGAAGGAGATGCTGTTCAGTCGCTTACGGTGACATTTTTGGAAATGTGGAATGCAGTAAGTGATAAGGATGCTAATGATTCTGATTTTAGTAAATACCTTTTCCACTATGATTATGCGGCACAGCAAACTGGGTTTGTTCAACCTTATGCAGACAGCCCTATGGATAATGAGCAAGTAGGAGAAGAAGTTTATATCAGTATGATAAATAAAGCTGAAAAATATTGTTGGTTTATGACTCCATATCTAATCATAACAGATGAAATGACGCATGCGTTATGTCTGGCTGCTAAGCGAGGGGTAGACGTAAGAATTATCACACCTGGTATCCCTGATAAAAAATTCATTTATAATATAACTCGTTCTTTTTATCATGGATTGGTTAAACATGGTGTTCGTGTTTATGAGTGGACTCCTGGTTTCTGTCATGCAAAAATGAGTGTGGCAGATGACTGTATGGCAACTTGTGGAACAATTAATCTGGATTATCGAAGTTTATATCACCATTTTGAAAACGGCTGTTTTATGGCAGATTGTCAGGCAGTTGTGGAAATAAAAAATGATCTGATAAGAACGATGGGAGAATGTCGTGATGTGACAGACCAATATCAAACTGGACGAAGTGCATATTTGCGACTGGGACAATTATTTATGAGATTATTTGCTGGATTGCTATAAGAATCTGATGAAACGACCTTTCAAAAAACAGTTGATTTAGAAGTTAACTGTTTTTGAAAGGCCGTTTTTGCTATATCTAACAGTCTGTTGTACAAAGAAGATTTTGCATGGATGAAAAAACAAACCTTGTTGAGGTTAAATTGAGATTGACTTTGTATTATATAAGTATGAAATAAAAAGGAATCAGGTGATGTACAATGAAAAAGTATAAAATATGTAAAATCCTTCTTGTTATACTGGCAATTTTTTTATGTGTGGCTTTTTATGAATTGCTCGGAATCCACGTTGCATATAAAAAGCAGCCGGAAGTGTCCAATACAACCAAAAAAGAAACAAAAAATGGGTCATGGAACGAATGCAGTGAAAATACAGAACGGGCAGTAATCATAGAAAAGAATCCAGAAGCGCTTTTACAAAGAGTGCGTTTGATCAAGAATGCAAAAAAGGAAATTATTCTTTCTACTTTTGCATTTCAATCCGATGAAAGTGGAAAATTGATTTTAGGAGCACTGCATGATGCGGCAGACAGGGGTGTACATATTCGTCTGTTAGTAGATGGAATGGAGAGCTGGATTGATATGGAAGGAAATCCGTATTTCTATGGATTATCTTCCCATGAGAATGTTGAAATTAAACTATATAATAAGGCCAATCCGTTGAAACCGTGGAAAATGATGGGTAGAATGCATGATAAATATTTGATTGCAGATGGAAAGAGATATATTCTTGGGGGAAGAAATACATACAATTATTTCCTGGGTGATTTTCCGGGACATAAGAACTATGACAGAGACGTGTTAGTGGTTTGCGATGAACCTGAGAAAGAAAATTCAGTTAACCAGTTGTTAGAGTATTTTGAAACGATATGGGAACAAGAAGACAGTGGTTATTTTCATGACAATAAAAAACTGGCAAATAGAAAATCTGTAAAGAACGCAGTTTTAGAGCTGCAGAACGGCTATCAGAAATATTTTGAAGAGAATAAGGAAAGAATCTGCGATACCGATTACACGGACGAAACTTTTGAGACAGAAAAGATTGCATTAGTGTCAAATCCTATCCACACAGGTTCCAAGGAACCAGTAGTCTGGTATCAACTGGGAGAACTAATGAAAAATGCAAAAGAGCGCGTGAAAATTCATACACCATATATTATTTGCAATGATATGATGTATAATACATGGAAAGAGATTGCGGAGAGAGTTCCGGATTTTTCTATCATGACCAATTCGGTTGCCAACAATGGAAATCCGTTTGGTTCTGCTGATTATGCGAGAAACAGAAACAGAATTTTAAATACAGGAATTGATATCTGGGAGTATGAAGGCGGCTATTCTTACCACGGAAAAAGCATCCTGATTGATGATGATCTATCCGTAATCGGTTCCTTTAACATGGATATGAGAAGCACGTATCTGGATACGGAACTGATGCTTGTAATACGTAGCAAAGAGATTAATAAACAGTTGGAAGAAGGCATGATGGAATATGAAAGAGTGTCCCGACAGGTATTGGAAGATGGAACCTATCGTGATCCATATCATGTAGAGCCAATCGAATTAACAAAGAAACGTCAGAGAAAAATATTTTTGGTACAGCATCTGCTTGGATGGGCAAGGTATCTGTTTTAATAAGGAGGAAGGAAAACGTGTTTCAAATATTGATTGTAGAAGATGATAAAGAATTAAGCCAGCTATTCCAAAAAGTGCTTGAGAAGAATGGATATCAGGTCAAAAGTGCATCGGATGGAGCACTGGCATTAGAAATATTGGATAAAGAGTATATTGATCTGATCATTTCCGATATTATGATGCCGGTTATGGATGGTTATGAACTGGTGTCGGAACTCCGTTCAGCAGGATATCAGATACCGGTACTTATGATCACTGCGAAAGGTTCCTTTGATGATATGCGCCAGGGATTTCTTTCGGGAAGTGACGATTATATGGTAAAACCGGTAAATGTGAATGAAATGGTTTTAAGAGTTGGAGCACTGCTTCGCCGTGCACAGATACTGAATGAACACAAAATTGTGATCGGTTCAACAGAGTTTGATTATGATGCAATGACGGTTACAACTGATAAGGAAAGTCTTGTTTTGCCTAAAAAAGAATTCCTGCTTTTATATAAGCTTGCAGCTTCGCCAGGCAGAACATTTACAAAACAACAGTTGATGGATGAAGTATGGGGATACGAGACGGAGGCAGACCCACATACGATAGAGGTACATATAGGAAGAATCAGAGAGCGTTTTAAAGATAACCCTGATTTTGAAATCGTAACAATGCGTGGAATTGGATACAAGGTGGTGAAAAAATAATGGAACAAAAGAAAGAAAAAGGATTGCGGATCCGATCCTGTCTGACTGGTGCAATCTGGCTGGCACTTGTATTTTCAACAGTCATATCTGCTTTATTATTTGCTTTTTTGAATCATTTTTTTAATCTGCCGGGCAGCATATCTGTACTTGGCTGGCTTTTGATTTTCAATACATTGATTGCCGGGCTGATCACTTCCTTTATTAATGCAAAGTTACTGGAACCAATTACCAGACTTAGTAAAGCAATGAAGGAAGTTTCTCAGGGAGATTTTGAACAGCATTTGGAAACGAACAGCCGTATAGCAGAAGTTGGAGAATCTTATCAAAGTTTTAACGTTATGACAAAAGAACTTCGTGCAACAGAGGTGCTGCAGATGGATTTTGTATCTGATGTTTCTCATGAGTTTAAGACCCCGATTAATGCCATTGAAGGATATACAATGCTGCTTCAGGGAGAAGAACTGTCTCCGGATCAAGAGGAATATGTAGAAAAAATCTTATTTAACACCCAAAGACTTTCCGGATTGGTTGGTAATATTTTGCTGTTATCCAAGTTAGAGAATCAGAATATACCAATGAAAAAAAAAGAATATCGTCTGGATGAACAGATCCGCCAGGCATTTCTTTCATTGGAAACAAAATGGACAGAAAAAGAAATTGGTTTTCAGGTAGAATTGGAGGAAGTTAAATATACTGGGAATGAAGGACTTTTTATGCATATCTGGATAAATCTTTTGGATAATGCGATTAAGTTCAGTCCTTCAAAGGGGACAATTACGATGTTTCTGAAACAAGAACAGGATTCTGTTAAGTTCATTCTGGAAGATGAAGGACCAGGAATAGAGGATGATGTAAAATCCAGAATATTTGACAAGTTCTATCAGGTAGATGGATCTCATAAAGCAGAAGGAAATGGCCTAGGTCTTGCACTTGTAAAACGGATTGTAGATAGTGCCGGAGGAACAATCAAAGCAGAAAACCGTGAATATGGTGGATGCAGATTTGTTGTAGAGCTTCCAATCCAGAAAGATAAGGCCATATAAGTTTAAGAAAAACAGATAGAGGAGGAATTACATGACATTTTATCAGGAGTTGCAGTTAAATCAGGCAGGTTCTAAAAACCTGTTGAAAAAGAGTGAAACACTAAAAGAAAAATCATATCATATGTGGGTATATCTGGTGAAGATAGCTGCTACAATGGCATTTTGTTTTTGCTTTGTTAGTATTTTCAGTATCCTATTTGGAAATGAGAACAGCATTGTAGGTGTAGTAGTCTTATTATGTCTCATGGTGTTTAGAAATGCGGATCTGGGGATCCACACCGGACAATCTACGATGCTTTTGGCTTTGTTCTTTGTAATTATGACTGTATGTCCGCATTTAGCAAATCAGTTTTCACCGGTATTGGGAATGCTGTTAAATATTGCGGCACTGGCTGTGTTGATTCTGTTCGGATGCCATAATCCATTCATGTTTAATCAATCTACATTGGTTCTTGGGTATCTACTGCTATATGGTTATGATGTTACGGGAAAAAGCTATCAGATGCGATTAGTCGGAATGGCTTTAGGTGCAGCACTTACCTGCTTCGTATTTTATCGAAATCATAAAAACAGAACCTATAAAAGAAATCTGAAAGATCTGATACAAGAATTTGATATCACTTCTTCCAGAACAAAATGGCAGATATGTCAGATTTTATGCGTACCGATTGTCCTTTGCATTGCAGAACTTTGTAATATGCCACGTGCAATGTGGGCTGGTATTGCGGCCATGTCCACGATTTTGCCGTTTATGGAAGATATGCACTACAGAGTCCGTAAAAGGATTGTCGGAAATATTGCAGGTGTTATATGTTTTACAGTATTATATTTTCTGCTTCCTTCGTCAATCTATGCATATATAGGAATTCTTGGTGGAATCGGTGTAGGATTTTCAGCACAATATGGCTGGCAGGCAGTATTTAACACATTTGGTGCTTTAGCCATTGCAGCAGAGACTTATGGACTACAAGGAGCGGTTAGTCTTAGAGTGATTCAAAATGTTTTTGGTGTTGTGTTTGCTTTAGCATTTTGTGTTATATTTTATTGGTTTATGTCTAAAAAAAAAGGAAAGTAAGGTGACCGTACATGCAGAGTGAAGTGAATCAGGAAGAAAATTTGAATAGAATTATTACGGTTCCTAATCTTCTTTCTTTTTTCGGCTTTGTCTGATTCCGGTAATTATATGGAGTTATTGTGTAAAGAAAAATCCTCTGTTAGCTGGTGAAATCTTATTGCTGTCTGAGCTTCCCGATATGTTCTGGTAAAGACTTGGACCATGGCAGAAGCTCTGTTAGAAAATCAGTTTTTTTATCCTCCACATGTTTAGGGATTTCTCTGAGCAGATGTCGAACTTTCCTATTATATAAGAAAATTCCGCATAGCCGCTGATGATAATGAGCTACATATCTTCCCGGATTTTTCTCAGCACCGAGCAGACTTCCAGTCCAAGTTCTTCCCCCAGGATCCTACCTTCCATCCTTTCTTTTCTGTCATACCCTGCTGTAAGTATAGCATAGACTTTTGTTTCCGACATTAAAAATTCCATCGACATCCGTTTCTGCACACGGTATAATAGGTATCATGTAAAGAAAAAGGAGGTTGTTTTCTTATGTTATCCTGCACCTACGAGGTAGTCGCCATCGATGGTGATTACGCGCATTTACGCCGCAATGACATCGAACCGGAGGACAATGAAATGAAACTGGTTGCCCGCGCGCTGCTGCCGCCGGAAATTATGGAGGGCAGTATTTTGAAATACGAGATGCTGCAGTATGAAATCATTGGCTGATGCTGTTTTTCCGGCCGAGGTGTTTTCTCTCCCGCTCTTTCATGGCATCTCGGAAACCGGGCGGACGGCTCTTGTTTCGAGCGGGTGGCTGCGGACGTGTTCGTTTGAGAAAAACCAGACCATTTATCACATGGGTGACCGCGTGTCCGAACTGGGGATTGTGCTGTCCGGCAGCGTTTTCGTGGAGAATACGGATCTCTGGGGCAACCGCAGTATCTTAAGCAAGATCACCCCCGGCCAGGTATTTGCCGAAACGTATGCCTTCTGTCGGGAGCCGATGATGGTGAATGTCACGGCAGCCGAAGCCTCGACGGTTCTCTTTTTCAATCTTCGAAACCTCGACCAGACCGCCGATGGTGATGATGCATGGCTGTCCCAGCTTCGCAGTAATATGCTCCGCATCTCCATGCAGAAAAATCTTACCCTCTCCAACCGCATTTTCTGCACTACACCAAAGACGATCCGCGAGCGCGTGCTGGTCTACCTCGCCGCGCAGTCTGCCAAAACCAGCGCCGACACCTTTACGATCCCCTTCGACCGCCAGGGCCTCGCCGACTACCTGAACCTCGACCGGAGCGCCCTCTCCAAAGAACTCGGAAAAATGCAGAAAGAGGGAATCCTCGAATTTCATAAAAACAAATTTACGCTGCGTCATCCGTCTCTCTAGGCGGTACCGCAGCGTAAATTTTTTACCGTTTCATCGTTTCAAATGCTTATTTTTCATAAACGAATATACACAAAAAGTATTTTTCCGTGGTTATAACCACATACTTTTCCTGTTATATCCGATATTCTGTACGTGTAAATTATGAAACTCCGCGCAGATCTGTTTTTCCCTCTGCGCTTAACCCCTCGGAAATACCCTACAGGAGGAACTATTTTATGGAACAGAACATGTTTTGCTACCAGTGTCAGGAAACTGCCGGCTGCTCCGGCTGTACAAAATCCGGTGTCTGTGGAAAGCGCCCGGAGACAGCGGCGCTGCAGGATCTGCTGATCTGGACGACGAAAGGACTTTCCGCCGTGACGACACAGCTCCGCCGCGAAGGAAAAACCGTCGATGCCAGCGTCAATCATCTCATCACCGAAAACCTGTTTACGACCATCACAAACGTGAACTTTGATGATGATACGATCCGCGCACGAATTGAGGCAACGCTTGAGACCAAAGCGCTTCTCGCTCAGCTTGCCGACTGCTCCGCTCTGCCGGAAGCCGCCCTCTGGAACGGCACAACCGATGAGTTTGCCGCAAAAGCGGTTACCGTCGGCGTACTTTCCACGGAAAATGAGGACATCCGCTCTTTACGCGAGCTCATCACCTACGGTCTGAAAGGACTTGCCGCGTACACCAGCCATGCCAATGTTCTCTTAAAAGAAAACGAGGAAATCGATGCCTTCCTGCAGCGTGCTCTCGCCGCAACGCTCGACGATTCCCTCTCCGCAGAGGAACTGACGGCTCTCGCACTCGAGACCGGCTCCTACGGCGTGCAGGGAATGGCACTGCTCGATGAGGCCAATACTTCCGCTTACGGCAATCCGGAGATCACCACCGTCGATCTCAGTGTCGGCACCCGCCCGGGTATTCTCGTCTCCGGCCATGATCTGCGCGACCTCGAGATGCTGCTCGAGCAGACCGTGAACACCGGCATCGATGTTTACACCCACTCCGAAATGCTGCCTGCACACTACTATCCGGCGTTCAAAAAATATGAACATTTTAAGGGAAATTATGGTAACGCCTGGTGGAAACAGAAAGAAGATTTTGAAGCCTTCAACGGCCCGATTCTGATGACGACGAACTGTATCGTGCCGCCGAAGGACAGCTACAAAAACCGTATTTACACAACCGGAGCGGTTCGTTATCCGGGATGCCCGCACATCGACGGCGTCATCGGTGAGACAAAAGATTTCTCTCTGCTCATCGAACAGGCAAAGCACTGCGCACCGCCGACGGAACTCGAGCAGGGAACCATTGTCGGAGGCTTCGCCCATGCACAGGTACTCGCCCTGGCAGACCAGATCGTCGATGCCGTGAAATCCGGCGCGATCAAAAAATTCGTTGTCATGGCTGGATGTGACGGCCGTGCAAAGAGCCGCAGCTATTACTCTGATTTTGCACAGGCACTGCCGAAAGACACCGTGATTCTGACCGCCGGCTGTGCAAAATACAAATACAACAAGCTGAACCTCGGCGACATCAACGGCATTCCGCGCGTCCTCGATGCCGGCCAGTGCAATGATTCCTACTCTCTTGCCGTGATTGCACTGAAATTAAAGGAGGTCTTCGGCCTCGACGATATCAACGATCTGCCGATCATCTACAATATTTCCTGGTACGAGCAGAAAGCTGTGATTGTTCTTCTGGCACTGCTGTCGCTCGGTGTCAAGAACATCCACCTCGGCCCGACACTTCCGGCATTTTTAAGCCCAAATGTTGCAGCTCTTCTCGTTGAAAACTTCGGCATCGCCGGAATCGATACCGTTGAAAACGATATGGAATTGTTTTTCGGGAAATAAAGAAAACCCCTTGCTTTCTTTCATTTTTCCACGTATACTGTATATGTTCAGACAAAAATATCTTTGAATTTGGGCATATCAGAAAACGGACCTCAGATTCCATTTCTATACACGCCCGACACTGATGAGTCATCTCATCTTAATCACACATTTTTAGAACGTGCCTGGGAATTTTTTCAGACACGTTCTCATTCTATCACGGAGATTTATGAACTATGAGCATCATGAAAAATATCAATAAAGCCAAGGTTATGGTCTTAAAAGATCAGGTTTCCTACCAGGAAGGCCAGATCGTCAGCAAAACACTGGTACAGAATGAATCCGTCAGCATCACCTTATTTGCCTTCGACAAAGGCGAAGAAATCAGCACCCACGAGTCCGGCGGCGACGCCTTCGTCACCTGCCTCGACGGAACCGGTGAAATCACCATCGACGGCGTAAAATACGAACTCCACGAAGGCGAATCCATCGTCATGCCGGCAAAACATCCGCATGCAGTGTATGGCAAAGAGCAGTATAAGATGCTTCTGGTAGTGGTATTCTAACGTATCCTTTTTGAACCAATTATTGATATGCCTGACAAAATAAGGCAGCATGCCTCAGGATTTCCTGTGATATGCTGCCTTGCCTTTTTATTCATTTACGCCTTTTCTATCAGGCATTCATTCTTTTTGGTCTTTTTATCATAATTAATTCCAACCAGTAGAATATCTCCAATATACGGTTCCAATGATGCAATGTACTTTTTCTCTTTGATCTGATCCGTCTCCACCCACAGATGGGCTATGAGCTCCTCAGCAAATGGGATTCCACAAGACCATACGCCGAGGCGGCGCTCTACCACCATCTCTGGTACGACGAAAAAGGCGGCTATCCGCGCGAGTATACCTATAAAGGCAACGACAACGCCATTCTCTACCAGATCCTCACCTGCGCCGATTGTCTCGATGCGGCAACCGATTCCGTCGGACGTGCCTACAGCTCCTGCAAGAACTTTGCCGATATGCTTGCGGATCTTCACTGCAACGCAGGCCGCATGTTCAATCCGGATCTCGTACAGCTCTTCGACAGTGAACAGCTCCAGCAGGAAGCCGGGCGGCTGATCACCGTGGAACGCGAACAGTTATACCGCGAAGTCTTCTGTAAAAACGTGGAGCTGGTTCTATAACTTTGGTTTCTGTTTATGGCGTTAATTCGTATATCCGTATATTGTAGTTCTTTTCAAGGCTCTGTCCGTCTCGCGTGGACACATTGTAAAATGCACAAATTTCATTCAGCTTACATGTTCATTTCGTTAATTTGTTAATGAACGTGTTTTTTCAATTTTATGTTTTGTGTTAATTTATGTTCATTTATTATTCATCATTTTGTGAACATTAAGTTGACATCATCAAAAGAAAATAGTTTACATTTTGGAAAAAATATACTAAAATAACAGAAACGGTCAAATCTCCGCCAAAAAACGGCGGAGATTTTTCTGGAAAGAAGGGCGAAAAACGTGTTGGAAAGACGATTGAAAAATTTCGAAGGAAATGCGTAGAAAATCCGCCCGAAAAGGTGAAAAACCAAGCATAAATCACAGGGAGGAACTCATACTATGAAAGAAATCATCCAGGGCTTCTACCAGAAGAAACATTTCTGGACCCGCCTGATTCTGGTCATCGCTGCCGTCATCCTGATGGGCTTTGCGCTCTCATGGCTGCTTCTCGTCGATCTCGGCACCGATCCGTGTACCTTGTTAAACCAGACCATCTCCACCCGCCTCGGCATCAGCATCGGAAACTGGCAGGCGCTCTTCAATACCGTCCTGCTCATCTTCGTTATCATTTTCGGCGGCAGAAACTTAGGCTTCGGAACCCTCGCAAACATGTTTCTCGTGGGATATTCCATCGACTTTTTCTCCTGGATCTGGGCGAAAGTCCTTCCGGCAGACCTCTTCACCTCGATGGGTGTGCGAATCGCCGTGCTGATCCCGGCGCTGATCCTGTTTATCCTTGCCGCATCCTTCTATATGGATGTTGATATGGGAACTGCACCGTACGACGCAGTATCCTTCATTATCTCCACCCACCTGCCGAACGTTTCGTTCCGTGTGATCCGCATCGTCTACGACTTCGTTGTCACCGCGATCGCCGTTCTGCTCGGCGGAAAACTCGGCATTGTTACCGTGCTGATGGTTATTACCCTCGGTCCGGTCATTGAATGGCTGGGAAATATCATGAAACAGCATCTGAATATTTTTGATGACTGAAATCATTGCTTTTCCGCGCTTTCTATACTACAATAGAACTACCAGATGATCTTTTTTCTAAAAGAAAAGCCTGCCTCCGGGACTCACATCTCTGTGGCAGGCTTTTCTTCCCTAAAAATAGCCGAAAAAAGACTCAAAAAGCAGAAAATCATTTATATTAAGGAGGTTTTTCCTATGAGCAACACCCCAAACCCTGTTTACGAAAAACTGATGAAATGCTACGAGAGCTTCCGCTCCCAGATCGATTTCCAGCCGGAAGTCGCACTGATTCTCGGTTCCGGCCTCGGTGATTTTGCGAATGATATCCGCGTTACCGCAACCCTCGATTACCACGATATCGAAGGCTTCCCGGTTTCCACTGTTCCGGGCCACGCGGGCCGTTTTATCTTCGGCTACGTCGGCGATGTGCCGGTTGTCTGCATGCAGGGCCGCGTTCATTATTATGAAGGCTATCCGATGACCGACGTCGTTCTCCCGACCCGCCTCATGAAGCTGATGGGCGCAAAAGCACTGTTCTTAACCAACGCCGCCGGCGGCATCAAACAGGGCACAAAACCAGGCTCTCTGATGCTGTTAAACGGCCAGATCGCCTGCTTCGTTCCATCTCCGCTTATCGGGCCGAACATCGACGAGCTCGGCACCCGTTTCCCGGATATGAGCCAGATCTACGACCTTGAATTCCAGAAAATCGCACGGAAAGCCGCAGCCTGCCTTGATATCGACCTGATGGAAGGCGTTTATCTGCAGCTCACCGGCCCGCAGTACGAGTCCCCGCAGGAAATCGCCATGTGCCGCACCCTCGGCGCAGACGCGGTCGGCATGAGCACCGCCTGCGAAGCCATCGCTGCACGCCATATGGGCATGCGCGTCATCGGTATTTCCTGCATTACCAATCTTGCCGCCGGCATCTCCCCGCAGCCTCTGTGCCATGCGGAAGTTCAGGAGGCAGCTGACATGGTTGCACCGCAGTTCAAAAAACTCGTTGCCGCAACGATTCAGGGCATCGCAAAGACACTGTAAACAGCACGTAAAATAAAGGAGAGATCTTTTTTGAATACACGTTTTTACAACGCCAAAATTCTCGTACTCGACGCTGAAAACCATTTTTCCATCGCCGAAGACGAACTTCATGTCACCGGCGACACCATCACCTATATCGGACCTGGTAGAAAAGCAGATCCAGATGCCGCAGAGACCCCTGTCTTCGACCGCGAAATTGACGCCCGCGGCAATCTTCTGATCCCGGGCTTTAAAAACGCACACACGCACACCCCGATGACCTTCCTCCGCTCCTACGCGGACGATCTCCCGCTCCACGAATGGCTCGAGCGCCAGGTCTTCCCGAACGAGGCAAAGCTCGCCGGGGACGACGTTTACTGGCTCAATATCCTCGGCATCATGGAATATCTGACGAGCGGCATCACCTCCAATTTCGACATGTACATCCAGCAGAAAAACAGCATCGCTGCCACGGTCGACACCGGATTCCGCACCGTTCTTACCAGCGGTCTCAACAACTTCGTCGACAGCCCGGAAATTCTCGAAGAGATGTATAACTATGTCAACAAACTCTCCGACCGCACCTCGTATCTGCTCGGTTTCCACGCCGAATATACGACCGGCGGCCCGCTTCTTGAATCCGTTGCCAAACTCGCCGAAAAATACCATTCCCCTGTCTGGACACACAACGCCGAAACAAAAAGCGAAGTCGAGGGCTGTAAAGAGCGCTGGGGACTCACCCCGACACAGCTGATGGAACGCTTAGGCATGTTCCAGTACGGAGGCGGCGGCTACCACTGCATCTGGATGGAGGACCGCGATTTTGAGATCTTCCGTGACCGGAAACTGACGGCCGTTACCAATCCCTCCTCAAACCTGAAGCTCGCCTCCGGCATCTGCCCGCTGAAGCGTTTTTACGATAACGGCATCAACCTCGCCATCGGCACTGACGGGCCGGCCAGTAACAACTGCCTCGATATGTTCCGCGAAATGTTCCTGACCACCGGCCTTTCCAAAGTCCGCGAGATGGATGCCGCAGGAATCCCGGCCGACGCCATTCTCTACATGGCAACCGCAGGCGGCGCGCACGCCATGCAGCTTACTGACTGCGACCGTCTCGCTGCCGGCAAAAAGGCCGATCTCGTCATGATTGACCTCCATCAGCCGAACATGCAGCCGGAGAATAATCTGATCAAAAACCTCGTTTACAGCGGCAGCAAACAGAACGTAAAGCTTACCATGGTAAACGGTCAAATCCTCTACGAAAACGGCGAATTCCATATCGGCTTTGACCCGGAAGAAATTTATGCAAGATCCAACGCCATTATCCGAAGAATTTCCGGCTCGCATGCAGATAATTAGTGGATTTCACGCAGTTTTTCCTTTGCTTGACATACTTTTTTCTTCTATATTATAATGTAGCCATACACGCAAAAACGCTGTACCTCTTGAAAGGAGAATACTATTATGAAAAAGAAAGTAGTTAGCTTACTGCTTGCAGCCGCCATGACAACTGCTGCACTCGCAGGATGCGGTTCCTCCAACGGATCCTCTTCCTCCGACGCATCCACAGGCGCCGATTCCACCAGCGCAACTTCCGCTTCTGCTTCCACAGATGGAGAAAAAAAAGACGCCGCAGGTGAGAAAATTGCCATGATCACAGACTCCGGAGATATCACCGACGAATCCTTCAACCAGATCACCTGGGAAACTGTATGCGCCTACGGCGATGCAAACGGCGTAGAGTACGAGTACTACAAACCGGCAGAGGATACCGATGAAGAGCGTATCAACTCCATCGATCTTGCTGTTTCCGAGGGTGCTACCGTTGTTGTAATGCCAGGTTACCTGTTCGGACCTGCCATCGCTGAAGAGCAGGACACCTATCCGGATGTAACCTTCATCGCAGTCGATGTTACCGAAGGTGATATTGTAAAAAACGGCAAAGCTGTTGATCTCGGAAAGAACGTGTACATCTGCTCCTTCGAAGAAGAGCAGGCCGGCTACCTGGCTGGATACGCTGCAGTAAAAGACGGCTACACAAGCCTTGGTTTCCTCGGCGGTATCGCTGTTCCGGCCGTTATCCGTTTCGGTTACGGTTATGTACAGGGTATCAACGCTGCTGCTGAAGAAGACGGTGTAGATGTAAACGTAAAATATTACTATGGCGGCCAGTTCTACGGCGATGACTCCATCACCGCCCGTATGGAGGGCTGGTATGCAGACGGAACACAGGTTGTATTCGCCTGCGGCGGCGGTATCTGGACATCTGCTCTGGATGCAGCTGAGACACACGACGGAAAAGTTATTGGTGTAGACGTTGACCAGCGTTCCAAAATCGGCGAGCGCTGCCTGACTTCCGCTATGAAAGGTCTTCCAAGCGCCATCAACAACGCTCTGGATTCCTACTTCAGCGGAAACTTCTCTGAACTTGGCGGAACTGCTCAGCAGCTTGGACTGAAAGACGGAGATTACATCGGCCTTCCTACCGATTCCGAATCCTGGGGATTCACAACCTTCACACAGGATCAGTATGAAACTGTACTGGCTGGTATCCGCGATGGTTCCATCGAAATCTCCAGCGATACAGAAAATCAGCCGGAAGTAGGTTCTCACGTAACCGTTGATTACATCAGCTAATGTGCATACTGTTTCTGTAACAATATGCCTTTTGGGGAAGAGAATATTATTTCTCTTCCCCTTTTTTTCTGTCACACAAAATGCTATACTAGACATAATGAAAGCCCGCAGTTCTGCCCTGTTTTCCATGCCTTCGGCAGTCCTGCAAAACCACGCTTGAAAGGGAATATGTATATGGAAAATGAGTACATTATTGAGATGTTGAACATCACCAAAGAATTCCCGGGTATCAAGGCGAACGACAACATTACGTTACAGCTCAAAAAAGGAGAAATCCATGCTCTGCTTGGAGAAAACGGTGCAGGAAAATCAACCCTGATGAGTATTCTTTTTGGTCTGTATCAGCCTACCTCCGGAATCATCAAGAAGAATGGGCAGGAAGTCCATATCAACACGCCGAACGACGCCAATGATCTCAACATCGGTATGGTGCACCAGCACTTTAAGCTGGTCGAATGTTTCTCGGTTCTCGACAACATCATCCTCGGCGTAGAGCCGACCAAAGGCCTTTTCCTCGAGAAAAAGAATGCCCGTGCAAAAGTCATGGAACTGAGCGAGAAATACGGTCTGATGGTCGATCCGGACGCTCTGATCTCGGATATCACCGTCGGCATGCAGCAGCGTACCGAAATTCTGAAAATGCTCTACCGTGACAACGAAGTCCTGATCTTCGACGAGCCGACCGCGGTTCTGACGCCGCAGGAAATCGACGAGCTGATGAAGATCATGAAGAACCTCGCAAAAGAAGGAAAATCCATCCTCTTCATCACCCATAAACTCAACGAGATCATGGAAGTTGCCGACCGCTGTACGATTCTCCGCAAAGGAAAATACATCGGAACCGTCAACATCAGCGAAACTTCCAAAGAAGAGCTCTCCCGCATGATGGTCGGAAGAAACGTCAGCTTCTCCGTCAACAAAAAGCCGTCAAAACCGGGCGACACCGTTCTGAAAGTAGAGCACATGACCGTACCGAGCAAGGTGCACGGAAACAACGCCGTCAAAGATGTTTCCTTTAATGTAAGAAAAGGCGAGATTGTCTGCATCGCAGGTATCGATGGAAACGGCCAGTCCGAGTTCGTTCAGGGCCTCACGGGACTGGAAAAAGTATCCGGCGGTAAAATTCTGTTCAACGGACAGGACATCACGAAAGCTTCCATCCGCGACCGCTCCAAGATGGGCATGAGCCACATCCCGGAGGACCGCCATAAACACGGCCTCGTGCTGGATTACTCCATCGAGCAGAACATGGTGCTGCAGCGTTACTGGCAGCCGGAATTTGAATCCTTCGGCTTTATCAAATCAAAAGCCGTGCGCGAATATGCCGAGCGTCTGATCGAGCAGTACGATGTCCGCAGCGGCCAGGGTCCTGTGACCATCACCCGCAGCATGTCCGGCGGAAACCAGCAGAAAGCGATCATCGCGCGTGAGATCGACAAAGATCCTGATCTTCTCGTTGCGGTACAGCCTACCCGTGGTCTTGATGTCGGAGCCATCCAATACATTCACAGCCAGCTCGTTGCACAGCGCGACAAGGGAAAAGCCGTTCTTCTGGTTTCTCTGGAACTGGATGAGGTTATGGATGTTTCCGACCGTATTCTTGTTATGTACGAAGGAGAGCTGGTCGGCCAGCTGGATCCGAAAACCGTTTCTGTCGAAGAACTCGGTCTCTACATGGCAGGTGCAAAACGGGATCCGGTTCCCGAAGAAGTATAAAAGAGAGGTAAGAAAAGCATGAACGAAAAAACGAAAAACGCTCTTCTGTCCATTGTCGCTTCTCTTGTATGTATTGTGATCGGTCTTCTTGTGGGATTTATCATTTTATACTGCATCAACGCGGAGAACGCAGTGGATGGATTTACACGAATCATCAAAGGCGGCTTTTACTTAAAGCCGAAAGGAATCGGAAGTGAAATCGCTCAGTCCGCTCCCCTGATTATGACCGGACTTTCGGTTGCATTTGCTTTTAAAACAGGTCTGTTCAACATCGGTGCTGCCGGACAGTACACCATCGGTGTCTTCGGCGCCCTGTATTTTGCCATCATCCTCCACATGCCATGGTATGTATGCCTTCTGGCTGCTATGGTCTGCGGAGCCATCTGGGGAGCAGTTCCTGGTATCTTCAAAGCATACTTCAACGTAAATGAAGTTATTACTTCCATCATGTTCAACTGGATTGGTCTTTATCTTGTCAATGAGCTGATGTACAACACCATCCCGGGCATGTATGATCAGAAGACCACACGTACTTACAAATTAAGCTCCGCTTCTCCGAAATCCCTGATTCCGGACTGCGGCATGAACTCCATTTTCCGTACCAGTTCCACAACGATTGCGATTTTCATTGCGATTGCCATTGCGGTCATCATCTACATCGTTCTGAACAAAACAACCTTCGGCTATGAGCTGAAAGCCTGCGGGTTCAATAAGGATGCTGCCAAATACGCCGGCATCAATGAGAAGAGAAACGTTGTTCTCTCCATGACCATCGCAGGTGCGCTTGCCGGAATCGGTGCAGGCCTCTACTTCCTCTCCGGTGCATCCGAGTGGAACCCGCAGGTATCGACAGCACTCCCGGCCATCGGATTTAATGGTATCCCGGTTGCGCTTCTTGCACTTAGCAACCCGATCGGCGTTATCTTCGCTGCTCTCTTCGTTGCTCATATTTCGGTCGGCGGTGCTTACCTGCCTACGAAATATTATCAGCCGGAGATCGCGGACCTGATCGTTGCCGTTATCATTTACCTTTGCGCATTCGTTACCCTGTTCAAGGGCATCGTTGCAAACCTGTTCAAGAGCAAAAAAGAGCAGAAAGCAAATGCCAATGCAGACAACGGAAAGGAGGAGAAGAAATAATGTTCCTTTTAATTAAATTTACCTTACTGTACGCCGTTGTTCTGATGCTCGTTGCGATGGGCGGTATGTTCTCCGAGCGAAGCGGTGTCATCAACATCGCGCTGGAAGGAATCATGGCGATCGGCGGCCTTGCCGGTGTCTTCGTCCTGGTTCTGTTCCCGGACCTCCCGGCTCCTGCACTTGTGGCACTTTCCATTCTGGCGAGCGCCGTATCCGGTATGATCTACTCTCTGCTGCTTGGCTTCTCCGCCATCACACTGAAAGCAGACCAGACGATCGGCGGAACCGCGCTGAACATGCTGGCTACTGCCATTGCCATCGTCCTGGTAAAAGCATTCAACAACGGCTCGGATGCCGGAAACGGTGCAGCTTCCGCAAAGCTGAACTACACCAACGCCGCTTTCATTTACAAGATCGGACCATTTACCGTGAACATCTTCCTGTTCATCGGCATCATCCTTCTGATCTGCAGCTACGTGTTCCTCTTCAAAACGAAATGGGGACTGCGCCTGCGTGCCTGCGGTGAGCATCCACAGGCAGCCGACTCTGTTGGTATCAACGTATACCAGTGGAGATACACCGGTGTTATCATCTCCGGTGCACTCGGCGGTATCGGCGGATTTGCCTACATCGTTCCGTCCGTTACCACCTGGAACTTCGAAGTCGGCGTAGCCGGTGCCGGATTCCTTGCCCTCGCTGTTATGATCTTCGGTCAGTGGAAACCGTTCCACATTGCCGGAGCAGCCGTATTCTTTGCGGTATTCCGTTCCCTGGCAAACATTGCGGACTCCACCGTCCTCTCCCATCTGGGACTGTCCAAGAACATTTACAACATGATGCCGTTTATCGCATCCATGATTATTCTCGCCTTCACATCCAAGAATTCCCAGGCTCCGAAAGCCGAAGGTATTCCATACGATAAGGGCGCAAGATAATATGTAACTATTCAGAGCCATGTGAAATGGAAGAAAAAATTGCGAATCATGCTTGCATGAATGAGCGGTTTTTTCTGGAATTTCATATGGCGAGCAGCCACATCGAGATGCAGCGCAGCGGAATCGAGATGTGGCTCTGAATAGTTACAATTTTTAAAGGCAGAGCCGTTAAATCCGAACTGTGTTTTTTCGGCTCTGCCTTTTCTCTATCATTCTAATTTATTTTTCATCAAAGAAAGGAAAAAATTATGCTGAACACCAAATTATTTGACCACACCATCTTAAAAGCAGACGCAACCGAAGCACAGGTTGCAAAGATCTGCGACGAGGCACTTGCACATGATTTTGCTTCTGTCTGCGTCAACCAGTACTACACCAAATTCGTTGCTGAAAAACTCAAAGGATCTGACGTCAAAGTCTGCACCGTTGTCGGCTTCCCTCTGGGCATGTCCGATACCCGTGTAAAAGCGTTTGAGACCCGTGCGGCCATCGAAGACGGTGCACAGGAGGTTGATATGGTCATCAACGTCGGAGCCCTCAAAGACGGCAAATACGACTTCGTACGCTCCGATATCCAGACCTTAAAAGAAGTATGCGGCAAGGACATCGTTCTGAAAGTCATCATCGAGACCTGCCTTTTAACCGATGAAGAGAAAGTAAAAGCGTGCGAGCTCGCAAAAGAAGCCGGCGCTGACTTCGTAAAAACCTCCACCGGATTTTCTACCGGCGGTGCAAAAGCGGCTGATGTTGCCCTGATGAGAAAGACCGTAGGCCCGGATATGGGCGTAAAAGCTTCCGGCGGAATCCACAACGCAGACGAGGCACAGGCTATGGTAGATGCCGGCGCAAGCCGTCTCGGAACAAGCGCAACACTGGCTATCATCGGATAAAAAGGAGTTTCTTATGGATACGATACTGATAGGAATTGCCGGAGGAACCGACAGTGGAAAAACGACACTGGCAGATAAGCTGGTAGAAAGTTTTGGACGCGATGAAGTGAGCATTCTGCGCCATGACAACTATTACAAACGCCATGACGATATTCCTTTTGAGGAGCGTGCCAAATTAAATTACGATCATCCCGATGCCTTTGATACCGACCTGTTATGCCAGCACATTCTCGAGCTGAAAGCCGGAAAATCCATCGAGATGCCGGTTTACGATTATGCCATGCATAACCGCTCGGATAAAACGATTCTGGTCCATCCTGCCCCGGTTATCGTGCTCGAGGGCATTCTCCTCTTCGTTGAGAAGGATCTCTGCGATCTGATGGACATCAAAGTCTTTGTCGATACCGATGCGGACGTGCGGATTCTCCGCCGGATCCTGCGCGATGTAAAAGAGCGCGGCCGTTCCCTGGACAGCGTTGTAACGCAGTACCTGACGACCGTAAAACCGATGCACGAGCAGTTCGTAGAGCCGAGCAAGCGCCGTGCCGACGTGATCATCCCGGAGGGCGGACAGAACACCGTTGCTCTTGAAATGCTGATCGAGCGGGTGCGTAAGCATCTGAATCTGGTGCAGAACCAGTAAACATCCGTTTATCGCTATAAAAATCTGCAAAAAAAGAACGAGGACTGAATTTTCTCTTTTTCCGTCCTCGCTCTTTTTATTTTTTCCTTACAGATGTTCCAGCATTCCCTGCAGCCAGATCTGGCCTTTGAAACGTCTTCCCACTTCCGGTACTCCAAATAAATCCTTTTCGTTGATACAGATGTCTATCGGCACATCGTTGCAGACGAGGCCGAGCTCATACACCTGCTCGCCCGTTACCGCGTTCTTCGTTGTATTCATCTCCGTAATTTCACCCATCACGCTGTACTGGTCACATTCGAGACCGCTCGGCATGAAAAAGCTATCTACAATAGAAAAGACATCTTCCTTCGTCAGACGCTGGGAAATCATGGCATATGTGTCAATATCATCCATGGTGAGACTTTCCATCGCATCCTCATCCCCGTTTCTGGCAGCCGAGATCAGTGAATTCTTCTGCTGCGTGCTGCGGCGCTCCTTCTCGACCTGTTCCGGGTCTTTCTGGATCGGAAGCAGAATTGTTCCTTCCGCTGCAAGACCGGAGACAGAAAGCGGGAGCGGAAGCGGCTGCAGCGCATTTTTCTGTTTCATCTCAAGATATTCCGCTGCATGCGTCAGATAAAAGATCATCGTGATGCCAAGCCGCATATCGTCGCAGGCGCCTGCAAACGATTCCTTATCGACGTGGCGCTCCACCGATACCTCCTCGTAGGAGCTGATCTGCCCGCCCTCGAAATAGGGATAATAATATTCCATCTGGAAACGGTTGTTCTCATCAATTTCCCCACAGACCGTGATACCACAGTCATATGCATATTCTTTCGAAAATTCAGCAAAAAGGTGGTGTTCTTCTGTTTCCACAATCTTTTTACGGTCGTAGTTTTCTACTACATCACGAAGAATCTCCTGGAGTTCCTTCGTCGTCTTGATCTTTGAAAATCCAATAGTTTTCAGGTAAGCGTGCATAAGAACACCTCCTCTCATTCCTTTGTATTTCTTATGCGATTAGTGTTTCGGAACCAGTTTTTCTTTTCCGCCCATGTACATACGAAGAACTTCCGGAATGCTTACGGTTCCGTCTGCATTCAGGTTGTTCTCCAGGAATGCGATCAGCATACGCGGCGGAGCAACTACGGTGTTGTTCAGGGTATGTGCCAGGTATTTCTTTCCGTCCTCGCCGTTGACACGGATTTTCAGACGTCTTGCCTGTGCATCACCAAGGTTGGAGCAGCTTCCTACCTCGAAGTATTTCTTCTGACGCGGAGACCATGCCTCAACATCGACAGATTTTACTTTCAGGTCAGCCAGGTCACCGGAGCAGCACTCCAGAGTACGAACCGGGATATCCATGGAACGGAACAGGTCTACGGTGTTCTTCCACAGTTTGTCATACCACATCATGCTGTCTTCCGGTTTGCAGACAACAACCATCTCCTGTTTCTCGAACTGATGGATACGATAAACACCACGCTCCTCGATGCCGTGTGCTCCTTTTTCTTTACGGAAGCACGGAGAGTAGCTGGTCAGGGTCAGAGGCAGTTTCTCCTCCGGGATGATGCTGTCGATGAATTTACCGATCATGGAGTGCTCGCTGGTTCCGATCAGGTACAGATCCTCGCCCTCGATTTTGTACATCATGGACTCCATCTCAGCGAAGCTCATAACACCGTTTACAACGTTGCCGTGGATCATGAAAGGCGGTACGCAGTAGGTAAATCCGCGGTCGATCATGAAATCTCTTGCATAAGAAAGGATGGCAGAGTGGAGGCGTGCAATGTCGCCCATCAGATAATAGAATCCGTTTCCTGCAACTTCTCTTGCTGCATCCAGATCGATTCCGTCGAAGGACTCCATAATGTCGGTGTGATACGGGATTTCAAAATCCGGTACAACCGGCTCGCCGAAGCGCTCTGCTTCTACGTTCTCGCTGTCATCTTTTCCGATCGGTACGGAAGGATCGATGATGTTCGGGATCACCATCATGATCTTCTTGATTTCTTCTTCTACTTCTTTTTCTCTTGCAGAAAGAGCCTCGATGCGGGAACCGTCAACAGCTACCTGTTTCTTTACTTCCTCAGCCTCTTCTCTCTTGCCCTGGCCCATCAGTGCGCCGATCTGTTTGGAGATTTTGTTTCTTTTTGCACGAAGTGCTTCTACTTCCTGTTTGATGTCACGGTTTTCTTTGTCCAGCTCGATGACTTTATCAACCAGCTCCAGTTTCTGATCCTGGAATTTATTTCGGATATTCTGTTTTACAACTTCCGGGTTTTCTCTTAAAAACTTAATGTCTAACATAATTTCCTCCTAGTAGATCTTATCCCCTCATTTTGGCGGGATTCTTTTTGTTCTTTCCAGCCCGGAACCACTGCCGTTTTTCCAGCATTTATGCGGGTTTGGCGCGTTCCAGTACCATCATATAACAGTATATGCATTTTTTCAAGCGTTCTTTCATGCTGTTTTTCTGCGGTCCGCTTTTACATCAGATCGATCGAATTCATCGTAATTGCCTGGCGCAGCGCGTCGATTTCCTCGGTGCTCAGCATGATATAGGACTCGCCTTTTACGATCTCTTTCAGATATAAAAAGCAGTTGTCACGGCTGTGGATTGCATTCAGGATAAAACCTGTGTTTTCTTTGTCGAGCATTGCCAGCGCAAAACTCATCTTTCCGCCCACATCATCAAACGCATCATATTTTACGATTCCGTATTTGTTCAGCGTCATGCCCTGGATCTTTTTCAGATCCGCAAGATTCTTTTTCGTCAGCTCATTCTGCTTGTTCAGTTTGTCAATTTCCTTGAACCGCTGATGAAACAGCTTTTCGAGTGACTGGGCGTCTTTTCCCTTCATAAAGCTTCTGTACTTCTGGTTCAGTCTGCTCAGACGCAGCGACATGCTGACCGTCATAATCATCATCACGATAATCAGTACAATCAGAAGAAGTACAACAACGCCAAGGTCAATTCCTACCTTACTAAATAAATCGCTCATTATTCTACCTCTTACTGTATTGATTCAAACAGATCCATGATTCTCTCGAGCTCTTCCTGGGAATAATACTCGATCTCGATCTTTCCTTTGTGCTTTGCCCCGCGGTGAATGGAAACCTTGGTACCGATGATACTCTTGATTTTCTCTTCCAGTCCCTCGTAGATGGCTTCCTCTTCCAGGTTGACTTTCTTTTCTTTCTTCACCTTTGGATTTAAGATCTCTTTGACCAGGCGCTCCGTTTCACGGACGCTGAGCTTTTCATCGAAGATTTTCATGGCCGTATTGTACTGGAGTTCCTTGTCCTCCAGTGCCAGCAGTGTCCGTACATGACCCGTTGTCAGCATTTCATCGACAACCATCTGCTGTACTCTGTCATCCAGCTTTAAGAGACGCATCGAGTTCGTAACCGCCGTTCTGCTCTTGGAAACCCGCTCTGCGATTTCGTCCTGGCGAAGATGGAACTCTTCCATCAGGCGTTTGTATGCGTGTGCCTCCTCAATTGGATTCAGGGATTCTCTCTGAATATTTTCAATCAAAGAAATCTCTACGACTTCCTGCTCGGTAAAGTCCTTGATAATCACCGGAACTTCTTTGACACCGGCAAGTTTTGCCGCTCTCCATCTTCTCTCTCCGGCGATGATCTCGTAGTAGTCATCCTTTTTCTGTACCAGAATCGGCTGCAGGATACCGAACTGTTTGATGGATTCCGAGAGCTCGATGAGGCCATCCTCGTCAAAAGACTTTCTCGGCTGTTCCCGGTTCGGCTCGATATCAGAGATTTTCAGTTTCATCTCGATCGGTTTTTCAACAACTTTTTCAACAACCTTCTCGACAACCTTAATTTCCGGTTTTGCCTTTTTCTCTTTTGCTTCTGCTTTAGATGGGAGTCCTGGTGAAATCAGTGAATCCAGGCCTTTCCCTAATCCTCCTCTTCTTGCCGCCATTACTCTTCATCCCCCCTGTGAATCACTTCGTCTGCCAGGAGACGGTAGCTCTCTGCACCGGTAGAACGCTTATCATAATAGTTGATCGGCATGCCATAGCTCGGTGCCTCTGCAAGACGGACATTTCTCGGAATAATGGTCTTATAGATATTCTGTTTCAGGATATCCTTTACATTTTCCACTACCTGCAGAGAAAGATTGGTTCTCGCATCGTACATGGTAAAGACAACGCCCTCCATCTCCAGATCCGGATTCAGACGCTCCTGCACCAGCTCAATCGTATGCATCAGCTGTGATAATCCCTCCAGTGCGTAATATTCACACTGAATCGGCACCAGAACGGTGTCCGCGGTGGTCATCGCGTTGATCGTCAGCATATTTAAGGACGGCGGGCAGTCGATGATGATGAAGTCATACTGATCGCGGACCTGATCGATTGCTTTTTTCAGAATGAATTCTTTATCATCCACCCCGATCAGCTCAATTTCCGCTCCGGCCAGATTGACATTGGAAGGAACGAGGGAAAGATTGTCGAATTTCAGCGGAATAATACAATCCTCCAGTTTCGACTCTCCCAGAAGCAGTTCATAGATTGTATTTTCTACTTCGTTTTTCTCCACTCCCATTCCGCTGGTTGTATTTCCCTGCGGATCCATATCAATGGTCAGAACTTTTTGTCCCATTTCCCCTAAACAGGAAGAAAGGTTGATTGCGGTGGTAGATTTCCCTACGCCGCCTTTCTGGTTGGCAATTGCAATTGTTCTTCCCAAAATATGTATTGCCTCCTTTCATCTTTTTGTTTTCCTTTTTTTACTGTTTTTCCCTTTTACAGGAAATGACCTGCCGGCATTTTTTCGGGAAACAGGAAACTATGCGGCAGGTATTTCGGCGTGTTCAAGGAAATAATTTTTCTCTTCATGCGCCAGTATATCTGAGGATTTCTTCAGATTTCTATCTAAAATTGCCCCAATTTGGGACAAGAATATTCTATCATACTACGCCGGATTTTACTACTGGAAATGTTTCACGTGAAACATTTTCTGCATTTTTACATGATCGCGGGACACCAAACCGGTGAATTTTGGAGATTTTTGGCGATGTTTCACGTGAAACATTTTTAAAAAGATGCTGTTTCACAAAGGGATTTTTCTTTTTTTAACGTTTTTCAAGGCTTTTTCATGTTATACTATATCTATTCCGGCCATTATTTTTTGACCGAACTTGCTCATAACCGAAGAAAGGAGGTTTTCGCCATGTTTGAAGATGATTATCTGCTGCGTTTGATCAAAGAAATGGTTCGAACGGTTTTAAAACTGCTTTTTCATATTGATTTCAAAGAGGAGGATCCTGTATCTGTTGTTTTTGAGTCAGAGGATGCAGAAAAAACGTTATATTCGCTGATTCACCTCGCTGATCAGGGATTTATTAACGATGCAGAAAATCAGTTATATGATTTCACACAGAATCCAGAAAATATGGAATCGTTAAAGACTGCACTTCTCTTCTATTCACATTTGAATCAGCTGGACAATGACTTTCTGGAAGACCACAACTACAGCAGGGAAGAAATCGTTTCCGGGGTGAAAGATGTGTTGAACAGGTATCATTTAGATAGTATGAGTGCTCTTTTTTAGAAAATTTTGGATTATGTTTCAAAATACTTTTTACATCCAGGAATTCATGCTTTATCCAGCCGACAATCCGTTTTTCAGTACTAATATTTTTTCTGTAGGGTAAAAAAAGAGACATTACGCGTCATGTCGACTAATAAGAGCAAAATATATTGCAAAGCTGCCATACATCCGAGGGGAACTTTCCGTAACAGATCCCTTCGGATGTATGGCAGCGCATAGACTCAGAAATAATTTTTCAAACGTGCTCTAAACCATTATTTCTACAAAAAATCAGCAAAAAGAGATGTTTACAGGCCTTCCAGGATCGTAAACATCTCTTTTTTTAGCAAAGAAAAAGCTTTTGAGCGTGATTCAGATCCCATTTTTTACATTTTAGTGCTTTTTCTATGAGATTTTACTATTTTTCTGTTTTTAAGTTCCATCAGTAAGAAGCGCGAGCCGTGCAACATTTTTTTCTCCCTTTTTTACTGTTTTTTCTCTTTCTGTTCCCCTTTTTATTACCAGTAGCACATTTTTCTGTTTTTTTACCATTTCTCTTCCATTTCACGCTACATCCCAATCCCCCTCTTCGCCTATGTCTATTGTTCTTTTCAGCCAACGTCTCTATTTCTTCTTCCGCTGTTGCTGCTCCATCTTTACTTTCTACGTTTTTTCTCTTTTTGTCCGTCGTGCTGTCCTTTCCTTTCTTCTACCCTTCTTCTACTCTTTTTCTCTTTTTTTACTCATATTTTGCTTCATTTGCCTTTCTTATCCTTTTTCCTCTTTTTCCTCTTTTTCCTCTTTTTTCTCCTTTTTTGCCTTTTTTCATCTTTTTCACTTTTTACTTATGTAACTCTCTCACTCCCTCTTTTTCATGTTTCACACCTCTCCCAATGTTTCACGTGAAACATCATTTTTCACATTTTCCAGTTCTCATTCTTCATGGAGAAGCAGTTTTCTTATCCTCTTCCTTCGTTCCCCAGCTGTTTTTCGTCTTTCAAACTTTTAAAACATTCGTATTTTTTCTTCCATTTTTATGTTTTTATTCTTTTCTCTTGTTTTTCCCATATTTTCGCATGTTTCACACCGTTTTATACTTTCCATTTCTTCGTTTTATTAAATTATTTAATTATGTTTTTGTATTTTTATATAAATTGAACTTTTTAATTCGTTTTTTCGTATTTTCCGAACCATTTACTAAACCCGATCTTGGCCCTCTTTTTTCGGTTTTTTCACCCGTTTGTCAGGATTTTATTTCGTTCTCGTATTTTCAGGTTTTTGTAGTCATCAGGTTTGCTTTTTTTCTCATTTTTCATAGTTATGTAAACTATTTAGTAACGCGTTTTATCTTTGGTTTACATAATCATTGTTGTCCACAATTGCCGCTACAATTTGCTCAATTATCCTCTGTTTTTTCTCTTTTTCCCATCTTTCCCTTCATTTTTGCATTGTATCTTTCTCCTTTTTCGCTTATAATGGGTAAAAAGCACCACATTTTCCCCGAATCCATCCCCTTTGGGAGAACCCTGAAAGGAGTTTTAGATATGAAACACAGCAAAAAACTGGTTACGCTCAGTGTATTAACCACGATGTCCGGTGCAGCGATTTACTTTTTAAATAAGACACTCGATACCGCTGCCATACGGAAAAACCTGCTCGCAGCGACCGAAAAAGAGATCTTCTCCTGGCAGTTCGGCGATATTTTTTACACAAAAAAAGGCACCGGAACCCCGATGCTCTTACTTCATGACTTACATTGTGCCTCCAGCGGCCGCGAATGGCAGTATATTGAGGATACTCTCGCCCAGGATCACACCGTCTACACACTCGATCTTCTCGGCTGCGGCCGTTCCGACAAGCCGGCGATCACGTACACAAACTTTTTATACGTACAGCTCATCGTCACCTTCATCAAGCAGGTCATCGGATGTCCAACCGACGTAATTGCATCCGGTTTATCCGGTTCTTTCGTCGTAACCGCCTGCAATACAGCCCCGAAATGCTTCGGCCGAATCATGATGATCAACCCGACCGACCTTGCCAAGCTCAACAAAATTCCGGATAAACGCAGCCGCTTCCTGAAACGCATGATTGAGCTCCCGCTTGTCGGCACGCTGCTGTACCACACGCTCACCGGCCGCTCCAACATCGAGCTTTTATTCACCGAGAGCTACTACCACAACCCGTTCCACCGCTCGCCGGAGGACGTAGACGCATTCTATGAGTCAGCCCACCTCCAGAGCAGTGCCGGAAAGTACCTTTTTGCAAGCCTTGCGGGCAATTACGTGAACCTCAACATCGGCCACGCCTTAAAGCACATTGACAACAGCATCTTCCTCATCGGCGGCGAGGAGGAGCCAGGCATCGCCGAAACCTTTGCGCTGTACACAGCGCTCAACACCTCCATCGAAACCCAGATCCTGCCGAAAACAAAGCACATGCCGCAGATGGAGGCCCCGCAGGCCCTCTTAGACCAGATCCAGATCTTCTTCGCACCGGTACAGTAATACCCCCTTCTGCTCCCGGCCTCGAGCGAAAAAAATGAGACAAAAAAACGGAGAATTTACTGATATTTCCATGTCAGTAAATCCTCCGTTTTTCCATTTTTAACCCGGCTCACAGTCCATTTCCAACGCATCTTCCTCTGCGCCCGGATAATCCGTTGGCGGCGCTGTATACGTTTCCATTCCCTCTTTTATTTCATCCATCGTATAAATATTAATTCTCTCCTCCGGCGCTGCATCCGGGTCAAATTCCACCGTTTCTCCCAGTGCAAGCATCATTGGCTCATCCGCATTTCTTTTCTCATCTGCAATCTCATACGCGTTTACATATTCACCCGACGCAGTCTCTACATACTGTCCAAACCCGTCGCAAAGCCGGTAATAAAGCTCCTTTTCCGCATCTTTCTCCAGAAAATACAAGGATTTCTGCCCGATCACCGGATCAAGGTCGCAGAAGCTGATCTGTATATAGTTCTCCCGCCGTTCCTCCTCCGAATACTCCGCTTTCAGCTCCTCTGCGTTCCAGTACGTAATTCCCGCATCCTCCATGGACTGCAGATACTCTTCCACCGTAACTGCTCCGCCCGGCTTTCGAACCGTAATATGTTCTCCGGCTTCCATATCACCTTTCAAAACGTCATCCACCCGCAGTGAAATATTGGTTGCAATCTCAATTCCCCCGGCAAAACAGCTATAATCCTCTACCGTTCCCAGAACAATGAGATCGCTTCCCTCTTTCTGCTCATAAAAGCTATTATAAAACCGATCCCACTCCTTCAACCCTCCGTACTGCATATTTACCTTTGCCGGATCCAGATTTTCAAACCGCATTTTCTCCTCTGTTTCCGCCGTTTCTGCATTACCGCAGCCCACCAGCAGAATACACAATACTGTCAAACAAACCTTTTTCATCCTTTCACCCCCCATCCACCGTCTTTGTTATACTCCCATTATACTTCTTCCGCTTTCATTTTCCCATAAAAAAGCGGAAGACTTACTGATTTTTTCACTCTTAGTAAATCCTCCGTTTTCAATTTTAACCAGATTTTAATGACTCTTTATTCCGCTGATTCTGACGTGCTGTCTGAAGAACTGTCATCTTCCGTCTTTGCCGCAAGCAGTTTCCCGTAATTTTCCAGCATGGTCTTCACGTTATTTTTATTCACAAGAGACGGCACTCCGTCCTCATCTACCGTGTAATAGAAGCTTGAATCATACGGGCTGTAAGCAAATGTCAGGTCGCCGTCTGTCATATGGAAGACTGCGGTAAACTCGGCATCCTTGGCCTGTACGAGGCTCTCATCCTTCGTCTGCGCCTTCAGGCCAATGAGTGAAGAATAGAATGTGGTAAACGTTGATTTATCAATCGTTTTATCGCCGCAGGTATAGCTGATTTCCTGTGTTGTGGAATCGCTGTCGTCATCCTTTTTCTCTTCTACATGGCGTACATACGTCTTCGTCTCGCCGTTATACGTAATATCAAGGCTCTTCAGATCCGATACATTTTCCATGCCGATATACATATTCCAGAAATCAGATGCCTTCTTTCCGGTGAAGGTTTCAACGTTCGAAGCCGTCGTCAGATGAACTTCATTCGAGCCGTCCAGCTTCACGTAATAAGAACCGCCGTCCTCATTTGCATTGCCGACATACAATACCAGATCTTTCTCCACCGCAACGGTTGTCGTTTCGGAAGAGGAGCTCGTTGCAGTGCTGTCGCTTGATGCAGAATCTGTTGTGGAATCCGAAGAAGTATCTGCCGTTGTTGTATCGTCAACCTCCTGCTCTTCCGTGTAATGCACGCGAATCGTCGTCTTTGGCTGATCCAGTCCGTACTGGGAAAGATCCGATGCGTTGTACGTAACAAGATCTCCAAAGCCAAGAGATGCCACCGCATTTGTCATGGTGCTGATCGAATCCGCATCACCGCCATGTGCCGCTCCATCTGCGTCCACAACCTGCCATTCATCCGTCTGGAGTGCCGAATCAGCAGCGCTTACTTCTTTTGTCAGCGTATATCCGTTCTCACCCTCCACCTGCAGCTTCGTAATATTATCTGCCGTCACAGACGGCATGGATTCCGTTGTCGCCCACTCCATCATATCGGACGGGAACATCGTTCCTAGCGACGTGCTTACCAGATAAACTTTACTCGTATCATCGTTCAGATAAATATAGTATCTGCTCGAGCTGTTCTTATCTCCGACATGAATCGTCGTTTTCTCGTCTCCCGCAGTCACTACAACCTCCTGAGACGGCGTCTCGAGTCCAAAATCGGCCATAGAATCGATTTCATCGCCTTCAATGACTCTTTCTGCTGTCATGCTGCTAAGAGAGCTTAAAACGCTCGTTATCTTGCCCTCATCCAATGGGAATCCATCCTCCTGGTCGTATGTCCAGATATCGGTATCATCGTCTCCTGCTGTTTTCGTAAAGGACACCGTCTCTCCGTTGATCTGGAACGAAAGCGCCGTTACATCATCTTTTGAAAAATCAACCACTTTTTCGGCGTCTGCACCAGAATCCGAACTGCTGCTGTCCGCATCGGCGGTGCTGTTTTTCTTCGTCAGCACCACCAGTACGGCAAGAAGCAGTACCAAAAGGATCAGGCAGGCCGCCATCTTTCCTTTTTTCTTCATCACTGTTTTCTCCTCTTCATCCAGATCATCACGCCAATCACAACAAGTACCAGCGGAATTCCCGCAATGGTAATAATAGACCAGGTGTTAACCGCTCCCTGTGTAAATACCAGGTTTGTATAGCTTGTGCTCTTGCTTGGAATAACAACGGTCTGCTCCACATCACACATGGAGGTCAGTGCAGTCGCTGCCAGCTTCGAGTTCGCACCGCTGATTGCCTGGTCAATCTGGCTGCTCAGCATCGATGCACTCGAGAAATAAATGATCTGTGTCTCTTTATCATCTACAGTCTCTGTGATGGAAACACCAAGGTCAAATGCGCCCGTCTCACTGTCCGCACTCTTCGACCAGGTGCTGTTCTCCGGGTCATTTTCAATATAAGCGTCCTCGGTGGTCGTCAGAAGGCTCTTGATCGTAATGGTATCACGATAAGAATCGAGCTTCTGAATTGCCTGTGCAACCGGCATCAGAATGTAATTACTCTTTACTTCGGTTGTAATGTCATCACTCTGAATGTTCGGCAGCAGATAATACGGCATCTGCGGATAATAATGCTGGGAATCGGTCTCCACAACAATTCCGCTGGAGCGTTTCACGCCGTAGTTCTCCAGTATGGAATCCAGATTCGGCATATCCGTTCCGGTATAGCTGGTGAACATCAGAAGTTTTCCGCCGTTTTCCAGGTAGGTAATGACTTTATTTGCCTCATCCTCTGAAAAATCGGTGGTCGGGGACATGATTACAAGCTCCTCGGCATCCTCCGGGATATCGTCTGTCATCAGGGCAAGATCACTAATTTCCACATTGTTTTTGTTAATGGCATCGCTGAAGTTCGTAGAGAGATCACTCTCGGAAGCCTCGCCGTGGCCGGTTACCCAGTAAACCTTCGGGTTGTTTTCACTCGTCACATACGTGATGGCACTGGTAATCTGACCCTCGCCGTCAAAGCCGGTCGTCTGTGTCTGATAGGTCTGATAGTTCGTGGAAGTCTCCCACATATCACTGTTGCTGACCACCTTGCTCTTGTCACCGCATACGGCAATCACACTATTTGCAGCTACCGTCTGATCGGTATACTGACTCGTAAATTTCGGATACAGATCCGGGTCTTTTGTCTCTACTTTGATATGGTCAGAAAGCTCATCGTAGTGCTCCAGCAGCTTCTCGATCGTATCGTTTTCGCTGCCTTTCTGTACGATATAGTACAGGGTGACGTCTTGATCGAGGTCCTTTAATGCCGTTTTCGTCTCATCTGTAATGGAGTACATTTTCTGGGTACTCAGGTCAATCTGCGTTTTACTGGTCGGAATCTGTGCCACAATCAGGTTAATAACTACAATCACGGCCAGAACAATCACCGTCATAATCGAAGAATAAGAGCCCTGTTTCAGGTGCTTTTTCTGCTCCTCGCCGGTGAACACTTCCTTCAGATGTTCTTTGGAGAACGTCTTTTTCAGCCTTTCTTTGATGTTGAAATTCATTTTATGCTGTTTCTTTTCCTTCTTTTCGCTGCTCATCGTCTCCACCTCCTAATTCCAGCGTTTTTTCTGCAGGGACTGCATTGCAAGGAAAGTGCAGATTGCAATGACGGACAGGTAGTAAACAACACCGCCAATGTCCAGAATACCGTTCACAAAGTTATCCATATGGCCTGCCATGTTGAAGACACCGAGCAGATCCTGGATTTTGCCCTCGAGAAGGGTGGATTTTGTGAAGTAAACTGCCGTCAGCGCACCCTCGCCGATCACGGCAATCACACCGGTAATGATCGGGTTTTTAATCATACTGCCGATCCAGAGGCATACCAGTGCAATGATGATAAAGAAAGCAAAGAAAGAGCTTCCGGCTCCTTCCGGGAAGAAGTTTGCGATACCGCTCTCCACGTAGCACAGGAACAGGATCACAAAGCCGACAACGGCTGCGATGACCTGGCTCTCGGTGATGGAGGAAACGAACACACCGACCGAAATATAGGCTGCTCCCAGCAGGAAATAGCCAAGGATCGAAGTGTAGGATACAGCGTAGGAAACTGTTCCGTGGGTTCCAAGAAGCAGCGGATACAGGCACATAATCAGCACTGGAATCACATAAATGGTGAGAAGTGCCAGATATTTTCCAAGGATAATATCGGAAATTTTTACCGGTGCGGTAAGGAGCAGCTGATCCGTCTTATTTTTCTGCTCCTCCGACAGGACACGCATTGTCAGAACCGGTACTGCGATCAGCAGAATAAATGCGGAATTCTGCAGCGCGTATCCGATCTCCGGGTAACCCTGCTGCAGGTTGATGGCCGTAAAATACAGGCCGAACAGCGCCAGAGTAAACGCCATAAACAGATATCCGATCATGCTTGTCAGATAGCTTTTTAACTCTTTTTTATAAATCGCCGTCATTGTGCGTCTCCCTCCTCCTGTTTTGTTTCAGCGGCTGATTCCGCTGCATCTGTGCTTTTTTCTTCAGACGTTTCCCCGGCAGCCGTTTTGTCTGCTTCTGGTTCACATTCTTTTTCACATTCTTTTTGTTTCAGCTGTTCTTTCTCTGCTTTTTTCAGCTTTCTTGCAGCCTTTCCGGAATCATCGGTCAGCTCCAGGAAGACGTCTTCCAGAGACATCGAGGAGGAAGTCAGCTCGAGGATCGGGCAGTTGGCCTTTGCCAGTGCATAGAACAGCTCCTCGCGGATATCCTTATCCTTTTCAGTGGTAATTTTTACCTTAATCTGCTCCTCATTCGGCGTATTTTCATATTGGATCTCTTTTGCATCGAGCGCATTAAGCGCCGGAACCAGCTGCTTTCTCGTTCCGTGAACGGTACATGTAACCGTGTTTGATCCAAGCATCAGTTTACTTAAGTTTTCCGGGGTATCACTCGCAACGAGCTGTCCCTTTGCGATAATCATGACGTAATCGCAGACGGCGCTGACCTCGGAAAGGATATGGGAACTTAAGATAACGGTATGTTTTTTGCCCAGTGATTTAATCAGATCGCGGATCTCAATGATCTGCTTCGGGTCCAGACCTACGGTCGGCTCGTCGAGAATGATGATCGGCGGATAACCGAGCACTGCCTGTGCCAGTCCGACCCTCTGTCGGTATCCTTTCGACAGATTCTTGATCAGACGGTTCTGCATATCGGTGATCTTCACCAGATTCATGACCTCAAGAATCTGTTTCTTTCTCTGATCCTTTGGAATTTTCTTTAATTCCGCCACGAATTTCAGATATTCCAGAACGGTCATGTCCGTGTAGACCGGCGGCAGCTCCGGCAGATAGCCGATGCATTTTTTTGCCTCCTCCGGCTCCTCCAGGATGTTGTGGCCGTTGATCAGCACTTCGCCCTCCGTAGATGCCAGATAGCCGGTGATGATGTTCATGGTTGTTGATTTTCCGGCGCCGTTTGGGCCAAGAAATCCATAGATCTGGCCTTCTTCTACGGTAAAACTCAGGTTGTTGACAGCTACGTGGTCGCCATAGCGTTTCACCAGGTTTTTAACCTCTATCAATGTTCCTTCCTCCTTGTTTCTTAAAGCAGTCCCAGCCCGCCCTTGGGGGTGAAAGAGCCGGAGATGCTCTCATTTTCTAAAGACACTTTATCTTATTCTGAAAATGTGATAATTTGCTGGAAAATTTGTGAAAAAACGGTGAAGGCATGGAGCAGTTTGTTTGTTTTTCGACAAAAAATCAATTTCTTTTACCATAAGAATCATGTATACTATAACGTATCCGCGGACGGACGCTTTTCCATTTTTGTTCCACCGCGAAACATTACGCCGGACTTTTTCCCGTCCGGGACTGGAGATTTTAGGAGACTCTATGAATAAAAAAGACTACTACTGGGCCAAGTATATGCTGATTTTCGGCTTTTTCTGCATCTGCTTCGGCACTTCCATTTTCCTGAAAACCGAACACGCCCCCGACGAAGCGATGCGGATGCTGATTCCGGAATACATCGTCTCACACCACGCATTGCCGAACGGCATGGAGGAAGCGGTGCGCCACCCGCTGTGGGGCTTTTCCTATGCGCTGTATCCGTATCTGACTGCACTCATCAGCGCGGTATTTATGGGCATTGCAGCGCTGTTCAACGGAAGTGCAGCGGTTCTCTTAACTGCCGCCCGCCTCACCAGCGTCCTTTCCGGCACCGGCACACTGATCGTTGTCTTTCTGATCGGAGAAGAGCTCTTTGAACGCCGCGAATCGGCACTGCTTGGCGGTATTTTCGTCGGATTTCTGCCGCAGTTCGTGTTCCTCTCCTGCTATGTAAACAACGATTCTTTTGCTGTTTTCACGGTCGCACTGATCATCTACTTCTGGATCCGCGGCATGAAAAGCGCATTCTGCAAGAAAGACTGCATCGGCCTTGGAGCAGGCTGCGGACTCTGCGCGCTGTCGTACTACAACGCCTACGCGTACCTGCTCTGCAGCATTCTTCTGTTCTTCGCGCTGATGATACATTTCAGGAAACCGGCAAAGGAGATCTTCGCCAAAGCGTTTCTGGTTTTTGCCATTGCCTTCCTGATCGGCGGCTGGTTCTTCATCCGCAATCCCGTCATCCACGACGGCGATCTGCTCGGCATGCGCACCTCGAATGAATCCGCATCGCTGTACGCAGCCGATGAATACAAACCAGAGAATCGTCAGACCCCGGCATCCGAAGGCTGGAGCTTCCAGCAGACGTATTTACAGACCCCGGAGGGCCGCACCTCCAACTGGCTGTTCTCGACCGTCAGCAGCTTCATCGGCTCGTTCTCCTACATGACCGTCCATCTCCCGATGGTGCTTTATCTGCTGTACGGCGCCCTGATGGCATTCGGATTCCTAGTGTTTTTGTTCCTCGGCATGGTTCCGCACTGGTTCCGCAAAAAGCCGCAGCTTCTCCTCTTTGTGATGCTGTTCCTCGCCTGCCTGGTCACGCTGTTCATGGACATGTACAACACGTATTTCAGCGATTACCAGTCTCAGGGCCGCTACCTGATGCCGGCGCTTGTCCCGCTGATGGTCTGGATCGATGACGGCTATTCTTCACTCACTGCAAAACTTCCCGCTGAGTGGAAACGCGCCTCCTGCCATCTGACACTCCTGCCGGGAGCAGTCTGGCTTGTACTGTTTCTCATCAGCTACATCGGATTTCTGATTCCGGGCTGCTGTGTATAAAAAATTTGTAACGCAGTAATTCACGTTCTGCCGTGCTGAATTTTTGGCATTATTTTCCGGAATTTCTATAAAAAACAGGTGCTGTCTCTTTTTCTCAGATAGCACCTGTTTCTTCGTTACAAGCTTTTCGTTTTTAGATATGTTTCATCCGGGCTTCCCTTTCACTTTCTTTGTTTCCTTTTAATTGCCAAACCAGCTATAATACCAACTGCCAGAATCCCAATTCCTAAAATAATTACCAACATCTTATTTTGATGTTTCACCGGCTGATTTGCAACATCAAAGACAATATTGGTTCCTCCTTGTGCATCGTCAGTTTCGATATAAGACGAATCAGCAACTGCGGCAACAACCGCAGCATAACTATATGCATGGAATTCTTCTTCACCATCAAGTCTATCTTCCGCTATTTCCGAACTGTCTGTAAGACACGCTGCAGCATCTTCACGTCCCGGTATCAGATACTCCATTTGCGTTTCCGTGAATGTAATCCAGACCGGAAAACGAATCGGATCTACTCCTCCAACAAGTCGAAACTTATAATTGTCCCATACAATATCTGGGTTTGCAGAAAGTGAAATATTTAATTGTTCTATATAGGTCGGCGTATCGTCTAATTCATATCCTCTGGCTCCACTTATGTGCCATTGATCAATCGGTTGTCCATCTTCCCCATTTGCCCTTACCGCACATGCTTCATACAAATGTCCATATGCTCTAATCGGGATAATCCAAATATAATCGCTTTGTTCTAACGCGCTTTCTACTTCGGACACAGAAAGAAGTTCTGAGGTCAAAAGTGGCGTATCAATATACTCTTTTAATGCATTATCAAAATCAATATCCGATACACGGATTCCCTCCTCAAACGGATCCTCAACAGGTCCTCCATTTGTAACAGACACAATTTCATCAGCCAGCTCAACTATTTTTTCATAATCTTCAGATTCCGATAGTATTTCAAGTTTAGATGCCGATACAGTAGATGCTGATATCATAATTCCAATGAAGCAAACAAATATTTTTAATATTTTCCTCATGCCATTCCCCCCTATCATATTTTCTTTTACGTTTCACAATTGATCTATTTATCTCATCATACACTGATATAATTTTTTTAACAATTATCATATTTTCACAAAATATTCAGCGCAAAATACTGCAAATAGGAGAATTGTTTTTTTGCTCAAAAGTGTAATTTTCCAGACATTTAATCGTATATATACATAAAAAATCAGAAGAGGTTATTATGCCAACTTACTCGGCATAACAATCTCTTCTGATTTCACCTTTTACACTTTTGTTTCTTTTTTAGCTTTCTCAAAAAATCTATTCTTTACTGAATCGGCTCCTTCGCCGGTGTTCCCGCTTTTCTCGGATACTTCTTCGGCGTTGCCTTCCCCTTCTTGATGCAGACAAACGATCGCTCATCCTCGGTTCCCGTAAGCTGGAAATAGACCGGCTCTTTTGCTTCGCCGCCGAGCACATGAATCGCTTTTTGAGCTGCGGCAAGCTCCTCATTCAATTTGCCCGATTTATACGAAACAAACCGTCCGCCCACCTTCACATACGGCAGACAGTACTCCGAAAGCGAGCTTAAATTCGCCACCGCGCGTGATACCACGAGATCAAACTGCTCCCGGTAATCCTTCTGGCGTGCGAAATCCTCGGCTCTTCCGTGAACCGCCGTGATTTTCGAAAGGCCAAGCTGTCCGATCACCTCATTCAGGAATTTCACTCTCTTATTCAGTGAATCCAGCAGTACAACTTCCACCTCCGGAAACGCGATTTTCAGCGGGATTCCCGGAAAACCGGCTCCCGTTCCCACGTCGAGAATGCGTCCCGCCTGTGCCACATCACAGACCTTCACCAGCGACAGACTGTCGAGAAAATGCTTCGTAATCACCTGATCGAACTCCGTAATCGCCGTCAGATTCATAAACGAATTCCACTCCACCAGCAGCTCGTAATACTGCAGAAACTGCGTCTTCTGCTCCTCGGAAAGTGTGATTCCAAGCTCAAAAAGGCCGCGCTCAAATCCTTCAAGATTGTATTCTTTCATGTTGTTCTCCGTTCTTCTCTATTCTTCCAAGTGCCCGCTGCACTTTTTGTTACGATCCACGCAGCGCGAAAGCACTTGCTGTTTCGCTGCATAAGAACGTAATTCAGGCATGCATATCTGCCATTTATTTATGTCCCAGATACACCAGCAGAACCGAAATATCCGCCGGGGAAACGCCTGAAATACGGGACGCCTGGCCGATGTTGATCGGGCGGTACAGGTTCAGCTTCTGTTTCGCCTCGATGCGCAGGCTCTGGATCTCGTCGTAATTGATGTTCTCCGGGATCTTCTTCTCTTCCATCTTTTTAAACTGCTCCACCTGCTTCATCTGGCGCTTAATGTAGCCGTCGTACTTGATGTTGATGTTGACCTGCTCCTGCACATCCTCCGGCAGCTTGGGTCTTTTCGGATCTACTTCCGCCAGCATCTTATAATTCAGCTCCGGTCGGCGGATCAGCTCTGCGAGCGAACTTCCGCCGGAAAGCAGCGTTGATCCATACTCTTCCAGAAGCTCATTGATGTTCGAGCTCGTTCCCACATACGTATTCTCCACGCGCTCAATCTCTTCCTGAATCCGCTGTTCTTTTACTTTCAGTGCCTCATACTGCTCCTCGCTGATCAGACCCACGCGGTAGCCGTATTTGCGCAGACGCAGGTCCGCATTGTCCTGGCGGAGCAGCAGACGATATTCCGCGCGGCTCGTCATCATTCGGTACGGCTCGTGGTTCTCTTTCGTTACGAGGTCATCGATCAGAACACCGATGTACGACTCGGAACGGTCGAGCACCAGCTCCTCTTTTCCCTGCACGCGGAGCGCCGCATTGATGCCCGCGATCAGGCCCTGTGCCGCAGCTTCCTCGTATCCTGAACTGCCGTTAAACTGGCCGCCGGAAAACAGATTTTTGATCGCCTTGAACTCCAGGGACGGCAGAAGCTGTCTCGGATTGATACAGTCATACTCGATCGCATACGCATTCCGCACAATTTTTGCATGCTCCAGACCCGGCACGGTGTGATACATCGCAATCTGCACATCCTCCGGCAGTGAACTCGACATGCCGCCGACGTACATCTCATTCGTGTATCTTCCCTCCGGCTCCAGGAACACCTGATGACGGTTTTTATCCGCAAATTTTACGACTTTATCCTCAATCGAAGGACAGTACCGCGGACCAGTTCCCTCGATCATGCCGGAATAGAGCGGCGACCGGCTGAGATTTTCGCGGATGATTTTGTGCGTCTCCTCGTTCGTATACGTCAGCCAGCAGGATTCCTGATCAATCTGTACGCTCTCCGGATCGGTCGAGAAGGAGAACGGCACAACACGCTCATCACCGAACTGCTCTTCCATCTTGGAAAAATCGATGCTCCGCTTGTCAATACGCGCCGGAGTTCCTGTTTTAAAGCGCACCATCTCCACGCCGTTTGCCTTCAGCGAATCCGTCAGATGTGTTGCCGCCTGCAGGCCGTTCGGTCCCGTATATGTGCTCACATCACCGTAAATGCACCGCGCATTCAGGTAAACACCGGTACAGAGCACTGCAGCCTTGCAGTGGTAAATTGCACCGGAAACGGCTTTTACGCCCGTCAGAACGCCGTCTTCCACGATCAACTCCGCAATCTCCATCTGGCGGATCGTCAGATGATCGGTATTTTCGAGAACCTCGCGCATCGACTGGCTGTACGCCCGCTTGTCTGCCTGCGCACGCAGCGAATGCACCGCCGGTCCCTTTGATTTATTCAGCATTTTCGACTGAATAAACGTCTTATCAATATTTTTACCCATCTCGCCGCCGAGCGCGTCGATCTCTTTTACGAGGTGTCCCTTCGAGGTTCCTCCGATGTTCGGATTGCACGGCATCATCGCGATGCTGTCGACACTTACCGTAAATACAACCGTTTCCAGCCCCATCCGCGCTGCCGCAAGTGCTGCCTCGCATCCCGCATGGCCCGCACCGATGACGGCAATATCAATTGTTTCTTCTAAAACTGCCATTTTTCCTGTCCTTTTCTATCTAAACTCTACGAACTGTTTCGTGACTATTTGCCTGTACAAAACTTGCTGAAAATCTCATTCACAAGGTCCTCTCCCACCGCTTCACCGATGATCGAGCCAAGTTCCTCATACGCATTCATTAGGTCAATCGAGAAGAAGTCCTCCGGCATACCCATTTCGATGCTGCCTGCCGTCAGCTCCAGACTCTTTTTTGCTTCCAGAAGCGCCTGTTTATGACGCGCATTCGTGATGTAAACCTCATCGTTGAACGAAATTTCACCTTGGAAAAACATCTTTTTCATCTGCTCCTCCAGCTCTTCCATGCCCGTCTCTTCCCGCGCGGAAATGCTGATGACCGGAGCGCCTGTCTTTTGCTCCATCTCCTCTTTTTCGATCACCGCAGTCAGATCCGACTTATTCAGCAGCACAATCGCCTTGCGCCCTTTCAGGATTTCCATGATTTTTGCATCATTCTCATCAAGCGGCACGGATGCATCCACCACATAGAGAATCAGATCTGCGTCCTTTGCATGCTCCAAAGCACGATCCACACCGATTTTCTCGACCGTATCCGCCGTTTTTCGGATCCCCGCCGTATCCAGAATCCGAAGGGAAATGCCCTTTAAGACCAGATTTTCCTCGAGCACGTCGCGTGTCGTTCCGGCGATATCCGTTACAATCGCCTTTTCCTCTCCGGCCAGCAGATTCAAAAGCGACGATTTTCCGGCATTCGGCTTTCCAAGAATAACTGTCTTGATGCCCTCCTGGATCATCTTACCCTCATCCGCAGATGCCAGGAGCTTTTCAACCTGTTTTTTCTGCTCCGCAACAACCACGGCCAGCCGCTCCGGGTATCCGTCCAGACTGATGTGCTCCGGGTCATCAAGCGCCGACTCGATAAACGCGATCTCATAAATCAGCTTCTCGCGAATTGCCCGGATCGCCTTTTTCACCGTTCCGCGCAGCTGGCTCTCGGAGCTTTTTAAGGCATACGCACTCTTTGCCGAGATGACATCCATAACCGCCTCGGCCTGCGTCAGATCCATTCTTCCGTTCAGAAACGCCCGTTTCGTAAACTCGCCCGGATCTGCTGCCCGCGCACCGGCATTTAAGACTGCCTCGAGCACTTTTTTCACCGCCAGCACCCCGCCGTGACAGTCGATCTCGACGGTATTCTCGCCCGTATATGTTTTCGGCCCTTTCATCACCATGACAAGGACCTCATCAATCACTTCCTCCCCTTCGGTAATCCAGCCATAATGAATCGTATGGGATTTGACCGCGGAAAGCTTTTTTCCTTCTTTTTTTGCACGGAATACGCGGTCCGCCACTTCGAACGCATCGTTTCCGCTGATTCTTACAATACCAATGCCCGCCGGCGCCATCGCTGTGGACACCGCAGCAATCGTATCATCCAAATGAAATCCTGCCATTGTTTCCAGTCCTTTCTAAAACCTCTCTTTTTGGGGATCCCAGTATTCAGATCCACATTTTTTCTTTCCTTTCGCATGGCTCTGAATAGTTCCATTTTAGCAGAAAACCAGAAAAGACGGTACCCCGTATTTTACACAGGTACCGTCTTTTTGCATATTTTTTACGCTTTCTTATCGTTTCGGCGCTACAACAACGTGGCGATATGGCTCGCTGCCCTCGCTGTAGGTCTCCACAAATTTATTTCCCTGCAGTGCAGAGTGGATGATTCTTCTCTCGTAAGGATTCATCGGCTCTAAGGAAACCGGTCTTCTGGTCTTTTTCACTTTGTAAGCGATGTTTCTTGCCAGGTTTTCCAGTGTTTCTTTTCTGCGCTTGCGGTAATTTTCCGTATCAAGTTTGACACGAACGTAATCCTTCTGCTCTTTATTGACTACAAGGCTGGTCAGATACTGAAGGGAATCCAGCGTCTGTCCTCTTTTGCCGATCAGGATGCCCATATCCTCACCGGCAAAATCAACTTCAAGAGAACCGTTCTCGGCATTATACTCCATCTGGATCTCAACCGGGAGCTCCATGGCTTTGAATACACCGCTTAAGAACTCAAGTGCCGTTGCCTTGATCTGGGCGATTTCCTCGTCTGTTCTCTGAACTACTTCACGCTCTTCTCTTGGCTCGGAGCGTCTTGCAGTTTCTGCCTGACGCGGAGCAGATTTTCTTTCCGTTTCTTTCTTTACAGCTTCTTTTTTCGGCGCTTCCTTTACCGGTGCAGGAGCTGCCTCTTTTTTCTCTGGTTTCTGGGGTGCTTCCGGTTCTTTTTCCGGTGCGGCTTTTACAGCGGCACGGATCACAGCCGGTTTACTTCCGATTCCAAAGAATCCGGAACTGCCTTCGCTGATGACCTGGATCTCCAGTTTATCGCTGGCAGCCTGAAGCTCGATGCAGGCTTTTGTAATGGCGTCGTCCACGGTTTTTGCGGATACTTCGATAAACTCCATAAAGATTTACCCCCTATTTTTTCTTTTTGCTGTTCTTTTCATCAAACTGTTTTACCATGTTTGCTTTCGCAGCGATGCTTCCGGCGCGGTATTCCTGATTGCTGTTGTAATACTCAGTCGAAGCCTTTCTTGCTGCCTCTTTTTCCTCAGCAGACGGCTCTTCGTTCTCCTGTACCTGAATATTACGCACACTCTGCGTTGCAGCCTGTGTGATTTTCTGCGGCGGAAGGCCGGC
The DNA here is from genome assembly GCF_003460955.1 of Blautia sp. AF26-2. Lineage (NCBI taxonomy): Bacteria > Bacillati > Bacillota > Clostridia > Lachnospirales > Lachnospiraceae > Blautia > Blautia sp. AF26-2. Next base: position 46,637 of record NZ_QTWD01000017.1, read on the forward strand.
TTTTTCTCTCTTCTTTGCAGCTTTTTCCTGGTTTTTGCGGATCACCTCATCCATGTCGATCGAGGACATATGGCGGTTGATGATAACCTGCTGTACACTTCGAACGAGCGCACCGGCGATCCAGTAAATACCAATACCGATGGAGAATGATAAACACATAAATGCGGAGAAAACAGGCATTACCGTGTTCATGGTCTTCATGGAATTTTCCATGGAGTTTGCTGTCTTATTTCCGTTGTTGGAAGATGGTGCCTGCGGCATCAGCTTGTAGTTCAGCCACTGGGTAAACCATGCCAGAATCGGCACCAGAATTGCTCCTGCAATCAGAAGCGCAGATCCGTTTGCCATACCCTCGCGGATGACATCCATCGGAGACTGTGTGATATTAAATCCAAGGAACATGTTGATATGCTTGGACTCCGCGGCGGTTTTTGTAATGGTATCCGCAATACCGGAGAACTCGCTGATGTCAGCCAGCTTCGTCCACTGGGACGGTTTCAGCACATAAAACATGTCCAGAAGGTTATTTTCGGTTAATGTTTCACTTACTTTACTGTACATGGTAACACGGTTATCTGTGATAAACTGTGTCAGGATGTCAGAATATCCTGATACACCCATCATCTGTGTTGTCAGTCCCTGGAATACATTGCGGACACTTCCGATATATCCCGGAATATGATAGATAACCTGGTACAGTGCAAGCAGAATCGGCATCTGAATCAGCAGTGTACTGCAGCTTCCTGTCGGGGAGACACCGTATTTCTGATAAACTGCCATGGTTTCTTCAGATTTTTTCATCTGAGAAGCCTGGTCTTTTTTGTTCTGATATTTCTTTTCAATTCTCTGCAGATCCGGCTGCATTACGCTCATCATCTTCGACATCTTCTGCTGCTTGATCTGAAGCGGCGTCAGAACGAGATAAATGATAATCGTATACAGAATAATCGCAATACCGATATTCGGAATTCCAATTTTTTCCAGACAAAAATAAATTCCATTGATCAGCCAGCCGAGGATCTGGCATACCCACCCGATAATCGGCCACGTTGATTTACTCAGTACGATATCCAAAACGTCTTTTCCTCCTTATTTATCTACGGCACAGGGTCGTAACCTCCGTGTGAAAACGGGTTACATCTCAGTATTCTCCATAATGCCAGCAGACTTCCTTTGAAAGCACCATATTTCTGAATCGCTTCCAGCCCGTACTGCGAGCAGGTCGGCGTATAAGGGCAGTGCACCCTCTTCAGAGGAGACAGGTACTTCTGATAAAACCGGATACCTTTTATCAATACCGTCTTCATTTTTCTGTTTCCTTTAATATATGATGCAGTTTTCCCAGATGCAAAAGTGCTCCCTCTATCTCGAAATACGTACAGTTTTTTGCATTAACTCTTGCGATCACAACTACATCCATTCCACACTGAAATTCCTCTTCATGCAGACGATAACTCTCCCGGATCAGTCTCGCCAGATGGTGGCGCACAACGCTGTTTCCAACCTTTTTACTTACTGAAATTCCAATCCGGTTCCGTCCCAGCTGATTTTTCTTCACATACATGACCAGAAATCGGTTTGCAAACGATGTTCCCTGCTTATAAACCAGCTGAAAATCTCTGTTTTTTTTCAGGCTTTCCGAATATTTCATGAATCCATTCTTTCCTTCATGATTTGTCTAAATTTTCTTTTCATTGAATAGCTTTAGATAGAAGAAAAGACCACATAAATTTTATGCGGCCTTTGGTTTTATGCTGATAATTTTTTTCTTCCTTTTAATCTTCTTGCAGCTAAAACTTTTCTTCCACCTTTTGTGCTCATTCTTGCTCTGAATCCGTGAACTTTAGCTCTGGATCTTTTTTTCGGCTGAAATGTCATTTTCATAAGATAAGGCACCTCCTTTAAATTCTAATCAATAACTGCCTGCAAGGCAGTATTTCACTACATGTATGACAGAAAACATCATTTCAATTATATTCATAAACCCCCATTTCGTCAACCCTAAAATCAATAATTTTCGCAGTTTTTTCGGGAAAAATGCCGCTCTGACGCGGTTTTCCGGTCTGCCGCTGCCCGTGCCTTCCGTGTGCTGATTTTCGGTTTATCCACAACTTATCCACACTGTCCGCCGCACGCGTACAAATATCAGTTCGATTTTTGTGCTTTCCACACGATATCTTGTAACCGTAATCAACATTATCCACAATCTGTGGATAACCTTGTGGATAACTTTCGGTTTTGCTGTGTACAACCTGTGGGCATTTCCAATTTTTCCAGTATTTACGCCATGTATAATGTGTATATAAATTTTCCAGACTTTACACATTTCGGTTTTTCCAGCCCTCTATCCACAATTTTATCAACATAAGATTCCCTGTTATCCACAAACTATCCTCCATTTCATCAACAGGAAAATTTTTTACACATTCTGTGGATAAAAAAATAATTATCCACATTTTTGGGTTGAATAAAACGGCATTTTATTATATCATATAGAAGTAAAAATGCGACTATTCGGGGAAAATTTCGTTTTCCAGACAGAAGTTATCCCCAAAAAGCAATGATTATAGAAGCGGAGCGACAGAAAAAGCATGGAAATCGTACAAGATAAATGGAAAGAAATACTGCAGAGAGTGCGGGACGAGCACGAATTATCTGAGATCTCCTTTACTACATGGATTGAACCACTTACGATCCATTCGGTTGAGGACAATCTGATCACAATCCTGGTTCCATCCGAAAAAATGGGTCTCGATTACGTGAGCAAAAAATATACTCTTCCTATTAAAGTGGCAATCGCGGAAATCACAGGTGTCAACTATGAGATCCGCTTTATTCTTCCGGAAGAAGTGAAACAGGAAAAAGCGCCTGCTCCCGTCCAGAAAAATCTCTATGTGCCGAACCTGAATCCAAAGTATACCTTTGATACCTTCGTGGTCGGCAGCAATAACAAATTTGCCCATGCAGCTTCTCTCGCCGTGGCCGAATCCCCGGGAGAAATCTACAATCCGCTGTTTTTATACGGTGGTGTTGGACTGGGCAAAACCCATCTGATGCACTCGATCGCACATTTTATTCTTCAGAAGAACCCGTCTTCGCGGATTCTCTACGTAACGAGTGAAGAATTTACCAATGAAGTCATCGAGGCTATCCGAAACAGCAACAACACCGCAATGACCAAATTCCGTGAGAAATACCGCAATATCGACGTACTTCTCATCGATGATGTGCAGTTTATTATAGGAAAGGAATCCACGCAGGAAGAGTTTTTCCATACCTTCAATACGCTGCACGGCGCCAACAAACAGATCATCCTTTCTTCGGATCGTCCCCCGAAAGACATGGATATCCTGGAAGACCGCATCCGTTCCCGTTTCGAATGGGGACTCCTTGCCGACATCCAGAGCCCGGATTATGAGACGCGAATCGCCATTCTCCGAAAGAAACAGGAATTAGACGGCTATTCCGTCAGCGACGATGTGATCGAATACATCGCTTCCAATATTAAATCGAACATCCGTGAGTTGGAAGGCGCTCTCAACAAAATCATTGCATACGCAAACCTTGAAAAACGTGAAATCAACATTGATCTTGCAGAGCAGGTGTTGCGCGACATCATCTCCCCGAACGAGAAGAAGGTGATCACGCCGGAATTTATCATCGACACCGTTGCAGATCACTTCGATATTACGCCGTCCGACATTGTCGGCAGCAAGCGGAGCAGCAAAATCGTATTCCCGCGCCAGATCGCAATGTATCTGTGCCGCGAAATGCTCGATGCCCCGCTGACCGGAATCGGAAAAATGATGGGCGACCGCGATCATACCACTGTCATGCACGGCATTGAAAAGATCGAAAAGGAAATGAGTGCTAAAGACAGTGTCCGCAACACGGTAGACATCTTAAAGAAGAAGATCAACCCGTCGAAATAGGCGGAGCCTTTGTAACTCTGTCAAAACGGTTAAAAACGATTTACATTTATATAAGAAGAAACTCATCGGTTGACAGGCCCTTATTTATACACAAACCGATGTGGAAAGCCTGTGGATGAATTGTGGACAAATTTGGGGCCTGAAGTTATCAACATTTCATACACAGGTTCACGTTCGATTATTCACAGAGTTATACAGATCGATTTTTCCAGTATTTCCGCATTCTTGACGGGGTTTTCCACATATCCACAGCCCCTACGACTAAGACTACGGATTTTTACTATATTTTTTCTTTATAAGCAGACTCACCAAGCAGTGAGGAAAGGAGAGTTATCCACAATTATGAAATTAGTGTTTGACAAAGCAGACCTTGTAAAAAGCGTTGCCATTGCGATGAAAGCTGTTTCCGGTAAAACTACGATGCCAATTCTGCAGTGTATCCTGATTGATGCATCTTCCAGCCAGATCAAGTTTACCTCCAACGATATGGAACTCGGAATTGAGACCCTTGTCACAGGTATGATTCTGGAACGCGGTGTTGTTGCTCTGGATGCAAAGATTTTTTCTGAGATTGTAAGAAAACTTCCGGATAATCAGGTTACAATAGAGACAGATGAAAACCTGGTAACAACAATTACCTGCGAAAAAGCAAAATTCAATATTCCGGGACAGTCAGGAGAAGATTTTTCCTATCTGCCGATTCTGGAAACTTCTGACTGTGTTTCCATTTCCCAGTTCACCTTAAAAGAACTGATCCGTCAGACCATTTTCTCCATTGCAGCCAATGAGAACAACAAACTGATGACCGGTGAGCTGTTTGAAATCAAAGATAACACACTTCGCGTCGTATCTCTGGACGGACACCGTATTGCGATCCGCAAAATTGAGCTGAAAAATTCGTATCTGGACCGAAAAGTCGTTGTTCCGGGAAAAACTCTGAACGAAATCAGCAAAATTCTGTCCGGCGAGATGGATGATCAGATTGATATTTACTTCTCGGAAAACCACATTATGTTCAAGTTCGATGATACAACGGTCGTTTCCAGACTGATCGACGGTGAATATTTCCGCATCGACCAGATGCTTTCGAGTGATTACGAGACAAAAGTGACGATCAACAAAAAAGAATTCTTAAGCTGTATCGACCGTGCGACGCTTCTTGTCAAAGAAGGCGACAAAAAACCGATCATCATCGACATCCAGGATGGAGCGATGGAGCTGCAGATCAATTCTGCAATGGGTTCCATGAAGGAAGAGATCGATATCACCAAAGAAGGCAAGGATATTATGATCGGTTTTAACCCGAAATTCCTGATCGATGCACTTCGTGTTATTGACGACGAGGAAATTTCGATTTATTTGGTCAACCCGAAGGCTCCATGTTTTATCCGGAACGAAGAAGAGAGCTATATCTATCTGATTCTGCCGGTAAACTTCAATTCCGTGAGATAAGTCACATAAGTTTGAAATCTGCCGGAACCTTTTCTGAAAGAACTTTCAGCGGTTTTACAGCCACACAGGTTGAAAACTGCGAACTTACGTGAAGAAAAGGTACGGCAGTGCAGGAGGAAAAAATGGAAATTATTACGCTGCGTGAAGATTACATCAAACTGGGCCAGGCATTAAAAGCTGCGGCTCTGGTAGAAGACGGCGTGGAAGCAAAGCTCGTCATCAAGGACGGCGAAGTGACCGTAAACGGTGAAGTAGATACCCGCCGCGGCCGCAAGCTCTATGACGGAGATATTGTCTGCTACAATGGAAATGAGATACAAATTAAAAAATAAGGCTTAAAAACTTAAGCTGATTTTTCACGGACGAGTGCTCATGTATATCAAATCTTTAGAACTGAAGAACTATCGGAATTATGAAAACTTATGCATAAATATCAGCCCCGGAACGAATATTCTCTACGGCGACAATGCCCAGGGAAAGACGAATATTCTCGAGGCTTTATATCTGGCGGGTACGACGAAATCGCACCGCGGCAGCAAGGACCGCGAAATCATCCAGTTTGACCGGGAAGAAGCCCATATCCGGATGATGGTGGAACGGAACGGCAGCACGCATAAAATCGATATGCATCTGAAAAAAAATAAATCCAAGGGAATCGCCATCGATGGAGTTCCGATCCGCAAAGCGTCGGAACTTTTTGGCATTGTAAATATTGTGTTTTTCTCTCCGGAGGACCTGAATATCATCAAAAACGGTCCTGCGGAGCGCCGGCGTTTCCTCGATAGCGAAATTTGTCAATTGTCAAGACTATACATGATCGAGCTTGCCAATTATAATAAAGTGGTGGCACAGAGAAACAAGCTGCTCAAAGAGATTTCGTTTTCCGGCAGAATGGCGGATACGCTCGAGATCTGGGATGAGCAGATGGTCCGCTATGGAAAAAGCATTATTTCCGAGCGGAAAAAGTTTATCAGCCGCCTGAATGATATTTTATCCGAGATCCATCAGAATCTGACCGGAGGAAAGGAGCAGATTCTGATTACCTATGAACCGAATGTGTCCGAGGAAGCGTTTTCCGAAGAGTTAAAAGCCGGAAGAGAGCGTGATCTGCGTTTCGGACAGTCCTACACCGGGCCGCACCGGGACGATTTCTGTGTGCGGGTCAACGACATTGATATCCGTAAATACGGTTCCCAGGGGCAGCAGAGGACGGCGGCGCTTTCGCTGAAACTGGCGGAGATCCGTCTGGTCGAGGAGGAAATTCACGATACACCGGTTTTACTGCTGGATGATGTTTTGTCGGAGCTGGACGGCAGCCGGCAGAATTATCTTCTGCAGAGCATTCACAGCATACAGACACTGATTACCTGTACCGGACTGGACGAGTTTGTCGAAAATCATTTTGAGGCAAACAGCGTATTCCAGGTGGTCGAGGGATCTGTGTTTCACAAAGAAACAGGAGGAATCTAAATGAGTACAGAGAACATGGAAAAGACAGAGTATGGTGCAGACCAGATTCAGATTCTGGAGGGTCTGGAAGCCGTACGGAAGCGCCCAGGTATGTATATCGGCAGTACCTCCGCACGGGGACTTCACCATCTGGTCTATGAGATTGTCGACAACTCGGTAGACGAGGCACTGGCAGGATACTGCAAAAATATTGACGTTACGATTAACCCGGACAACTCCATCACTGTCATCGACGACGGCCGTGGTATTCCGGTCGGCATCAATCATAAGTCGGGCCTTCCGGCCGTTGAGGTTGTCTTTACGGTGCTGCACGCAGGCGGAAAGTTCGGCGGCGGAGGGTACAAGGTATCCGGCGGTCTGCACGGCGTTGGTGCATCCGTTGTAAATGCGCTGTCCAACTGGCTTGAGGTGCGCGTTTATCACGATGGAAAGGTTTACTTCCAGCGGTATGAGCGCGGAAAAACCATGAATAAGCTGGAGGTCATCGATACCTGTCCGATCGAAAAAACAGGTACCGAGGTCCGTTTCCTGCCGGATGACACGATGTTCGAGGAGACGGTTTATGATTACGACGTTTTAAAAACAAGACTCCGCGAGACCGCATTTCTGACCAAGGGACTGCGCATTGTTCTGCGCGATCTGCGCACGGATCCGGTAGTGGAAAAAGCATTCCACTACGAGGGCGGTATCAAAGAGTTTGTCAGCTACCTGAACAAGAGCAAAACGGCGCTCTACCCGGACATCATCTACTGCGAGGGAGAAAGAGACGGCGTTCTTGTTGAGGTTGCAATGCAGCACAACGATTCCTATCAGGAAAATACGTATGGTTTTGTCAACAACATTACGACACCGGAGGGCGGTACCCATATCGTGGGCTTCCGAAATGCGCTGACGAAAACCTTTAATGAATATGCAAGATCGAACAAGCTGTTAAAAGACAGCGAGCCGAACCTGACCGGAGAAGACATCCGCGAGGGTATGACGGCGATTGTCAGCATCAAAATCGAGGAGCCGCAGTTCGAGGGCCAGACGAAGCAGAAACTCGGAAACAGCGAGGCGAGAGGAGCTGTCGATAATATCGTGAGCACACAGCTCGAACTGTTCCTGGAGCAGAACCCGGCTGTTGCAAAGACGATTATCGAAAAATCCCTGCTTTCCCAGCGTGCCAGAGAGGCCGCAAGAAAAGCGCGTGACCTGACGAGAAGAAAATCCGCACTGGATGGCATGTCCCTGCCTGGAAAACTGGCAGACTGTACCGACAAGGATCCGAAAAACTGTGAGATCTTCCTGGTTGAGGGAGATTCCGCGGGCGGTTCCGCAAAATCCGCAAGAAGCCGTGCAACGCAGGCAATCCTGCCTCTGCGTGGAAAAATTCTGAACGTAGAGAAGGCACGTCTCGATAAAATTTATGCGAATGCCGAGATCAAAGCGATGATTACGGCATTCGGAACCGGAATCCACGACGATTTCGATATCACAAAACTGCGCTACGACAAGATCATCATCATGACCGATGCCGATGTCGACGGCGCTCACATTGATACCCTGATGCTGACGTTCCTGTACCGTTTCATGCCGGAACTGATCAAACAGGGCCACGTTTATCTGGCACAGCCGCCGCTGTTTAAGATCGAAAAAAACAAAAAAGTATGGTATGCATACGATGACGATCAGATGAATCAGATCCTCAATGAGATTGGACGTGGAGACAATAAGATCCAGCGTTACAAAGGACTGGGAGAGATGGATGCGGAGCAGCTCTGGGAGACCACCATGGATCCGGAACGCCGTGTTCTGCGCCGCGTTGTGTTCGACGAAGAGTATTCTTCTGAAATTGACCTGACCTTCAATACACTCATGGGCGACAAGGTAGAACCGCGCCGTGACTTTATCGAAGAGAGAGCAAAATACGCAAACAACCTGGATATCTAAAAGTCCTGTGAACTGAAGTGGAGGAAAAGATGGAAGATAATGTTTTTGATAAAATTCACGAGGTCGATCTGAAAGACACGATGGAGGAATCCTACATCAACTACGCGATGAGCGTAATTGCATCCCGTGCACTTCCAGACGTCCGCGATGGCTTAAAGCCGGTACAGAGACGTATTCTGTACTCCATGAGTGAACTGAACAATACGCCGGATAAGCCGCACCGTAAGTGCGCGCGTATCGTCGGTGATACGATGGGTAAATATCACCCGCACGGCGACAGCTCTATCTACGGAGCACTCGTCAACATGGCACAAGACTGGGCAACCCGTTATCCGATGGTGGACGGCCATGGAAACTTCGGTTCCGTCGACGGCGACGGCGCTGCGGCTATGCGATACACCGAGGCACGTTTAAGCAAAATCTCGATGGAGATGCTGGCGGATATCAACAAAGACACCGTAGACTTCGCCCCGAACTTTGATGAAACCGAAAAAGAGCCTGTTGTTATGCCGGCCCGCTACCCGAACCTTCTGGTAAACGGTACTTCCGGTATCGCAGTCGGTATGGCAACGAACATCCCGCCGCACAATCTGCGCGAGGTGGTAAGTGCCATTGTAAAAATTATTGATAATATCATCGAGGAGGACCGTACGACAGATCTCGAGGAGATTCTCGGCATTGTAAAAGGCCCTGACTTCCCGACCGGAGCAGAAATCCTCGGCACCCGCGGCATCGACGAGGCCTACCGTACCGGCCGCGGTAAAATCCGTGTTCGTGCGGTATCAAACATCGAGACACTGCCGAACGGAAAGAGCGAGATCATCGTAACCGAGATCCCGTACATGGTAAACAAGGCGCGCCTGATCGAGAACATCGCCGCGCTGGTAAGAGATAAAAAGATCGACGGCATCACCGGCATTGCGGACCACTCCAACCGTGAGGGTATGCGCATCTGTATCGAACTGCGCCGCGACGCCAATGCAAACGTCATCTTAAACCAGCTGTACAAACATACCCAGATGCAGGATACCTTTGGTGTGATCATGCTTGCACTGGTAAACAATCAGCCGAAAGTCATGAACCTTCTGGAGATGCTGACGTATTATCTGCAGCACCAGGAAGAGGTTGTGACGAGAAGAACGAAATACGACCTGAACAAAGCGCAGGAGAGAAGCCATATTCTGGAAGGACTCTTAAAAGCGCTTGACCATATTGACGAAGTGATCCATATCATCCGTGCATCCGCGAATGCGGCAGAGGCGAAGAAGAACCTGATGGAACGCTTCGATCTGAGTGATGCCCAGGCCCAGGCAATCGTAGACATGCGTCTGCGCGCTCTGACCGGTCTGGAACGGGAGAAGCTCGAGAACGAGTACAAAGAGCTGATGGCGCGCATCGAGCAGTTAAAAGCCATCCTCGCAGACCGCAAGGTGCTTCTTGGCGTTATCCGCAGGGAGATTCTGACCGTATCCGAAAAATACGGCGATGACAGAAGAACTTCCATCGGTTTTGATGAGTACGATCTCTCCATGGAGGATCTGATTCCGCGCGAGAATACCGTCATCACCATGACAAAACTGGGTTATATCAAACGTATGACAGTTGACAACTTCCGCAGCCAGAACCGCGGCGGCAAGGGAATCAAGGGCATGCAGACCATCGAGGACGACTACATCGAGGAGCTTCTGATGACGACGACCCATCATTACCTCATGTTCTTTACGAATACGGGAAGAGTCTACCGTCTGAAAGCATACGAGATTCCGGAGGCGTCCAGAACCGCAAGAGGAACGGCGATTGTCAACCTTCTCCAGCTGCAGCCGGGAGAGAAGATTACCGCTGTTATTCCAATGCGCAAATATGAGAAGGGCCATTATCTGTTTATGGCAACGAAAAAGGGACTGGTGAAGAAGACGCCGCTCGAAGAGTACGAGAACGTCAGAAAAACGGGTCTTGCTGCCATTGCGCTCCGCGATGATGATGAACTGATTGAAGTTAAGACAACTGATAACGAGAAAGAGATTATTCTGGTAACGAAATTCGGCCAGTGTATCCGCTTCAAGGAAAACGATGTGCGTACGACAGGCCGTGTTTCCATGGGTGTACGCGGCATCAACCTTCTGGATGGCGATGAAGTAGTCGGCATGCAGATCTGCACGCAGGGAGACTATCTCCTTGTCGTATCCGAAAACGGCATGGGCAAACGGACGCCGATGGCAGAGTTTACCGTACAGCTCCGCGGCGGCAAGGGTGTCAAATGCTATAAGATTACCGAAAAGACCGGAAACCTGATCGGTTCCAAGGCGGTCAACGAGGATAATGAGATCATGATGATCACCACAGAGGGAATCATCATCCGTACGCCATGCTCCGGCATTTCTGTGATGGGACGGATCACATCCGGCGTTAAGCTGATGGATGTGGACGGCGAAATCAAGGTTGCCAGCATTGCAAAAGTAAGAGACAAAGAGGCGTCCGAGGAGACTTCGGTTTCGGAGAAAGAGAACGAAACGGCTTCTGAGAAAACGCAGGAATAATACAGCGTCGAAAAACGTGTCTGAGAGAAAAAAGCTCAGGCACGTTTTTCTCGTTTGGGGAAGGGAAGAAAAATATGAAACGAATTTTACTGATGGTGCTGCGGAATCTGCTTCTGGTTCCGTGGATGTGGTGCCGGCTCTGTTACCATGCAGCGCATCCGGACAAGTACAGTCTGGAAGAGCACTTTAAAATGCTGCGCTTTATTGTACAGCGGGCGAACAAAGGCGGAAACGTCATTGTGGAATCCTATGGAGCAGAAAATCTTCCGGAGCAGGACGGTTTTGTGATGTATCCGAATCACCAGGGACTGTACGATGTGCTGGCGATCGCAGGAGCGTGCTCGCGTACCTTTACAGTTGTTGCCAAAAAAGAGGTAGAGCATATTCCGTTTTTAAAACAGGTCTTTGCGTGCATCCACGCGCTGTTTATGGACCGGGAGAATCTGCGGCAGTCAATGCAGGTTATCAATGAGGCGGCCGATGTCGTAAAAGAAGGCAAAAACGTCATTCTGTTTCCGGAAGGAACGAGGAGCAGAAAGGGAAACCAGCTGCTGGAGTTTAAAAGCGGCAGCTTCAAGATCGCAGTAAAAGCAAAATGCCCGATCGTGCCGGTTGCGTTAAAAAACTGTTTTGTTCCGTTTGACTCCAATACCGTCCGTCCCGTAACGGTAGAAGTCCATTTTCTCGACCCGATCCCATACGAGGAATACCAGGGAATGAAGACAACAGAGATTGCCGAGATGGTAAAGAAGAGAATTGAAGCCGTCGTAACCGCGTAGCGGTTTCAGAAAAGAGCGTGATATGCGCTCTTTTCTGCTATTCTGGGGGCTGATTTGGGTTCTGTAAGGCATATTTTTTATAATAGTAAGAAAAAAACAAAAAATTCGAAAAAACGGGTTGACAAGAACGTAAGGTTTTTGTATAATAAACCATGCGTCACGAATGAGTGACCGCACATATCATTTTATATTTAGGCATTTGGAGAAGTACTCAAGTGGCTGAAGAGGCGCCCCTGCTAAGGGTGTAGGTCGGGTAACCGGCGCGAGGGTTCAAATCCCTCCTTCTCCGTTTGAAAGCCAAAAACAAAATGATATTTTTTGTGGAAAAAGTTCTTGACAAACAGCTTCACATCTGATAAGATAGCAGAGTTGGTGATAGGTTTGAAAAAACTAATCCAAAAAATAAATTAAAAAGTTCTTGACAAAAGCGAATGAGTTTGATAAAATAAACGAGTTGCTGATCGAAAGAACGGCGAAGAAATTAAAAAAACTTCAAAAAAGTTCTTGACAAACGAAAAGCTCTGTGGTAAAATAAACGAGCTGATCCGAGTCGGAGCGGCAAAGATCCTTGATAATTAAACAATGAAACACATCCTCGAAAGTTC